>NZ_JAYFUL010000022.1:0-90568 GCF_034928825.1 Arcicella aquatica
TTTTTAGCAGAAACAAAATACAGAAAAACCCTGAAAATTGCCAATATTGACACTTTTTCGGGGTTATTTTATTTATAATGTATTGATAATCAAATAATTATATTACTAAAGGGAAGCCAATGATAACCAAAGGGAAATTAAAAAGGCTAACATTTTACAATAATGTTAGCCTTTTTAATGATTATTTCTTTACAACTTTCAATTCTATTCTTCTATTTTTAGCTTTACCCTCTTCGGTAGCATTGCTTGCAATAGGGTTTCTTGAGCCTCTTCCTGCAAAATCAATTCTAGTATCCTTAATACCATTACCAATCAAGATATTTCTAATAGCTACTGCACGTCTGGCTGTTAATCTTATGTTCTGGAGAGAATCACCCGTATTATCCGTAAAAGCTGTTAGCTTAATTTGTACACGTGGATAAGCCAAGATAATTTTGGCTAAATCACTAACAGTTTTGTCAGAACCTGCTGCTAGGGCTGCGGTATTACCTTCAAATCCGATATGATCAAAAGTGAAAATTCTATTGGGAGCAGCAACTGAATCAGATAAGTATCTAGCAAAATTGTAGGTAAAAGAACCATCTGTCAAATCTACTTTTTGACCATTTGGCAAATTCACTCCTATTGTTTTTGTTTCGTTAATGGTATTAGCCGTATCTACTTTAGCAACGGTAGTATCTTTTGATAGGCTATTTGTATCAATGACAGCCCCTGTTACTTCTTCCATATCAGAAGAATCGGTCATCGCAGTAGATGAATTACTAAGGCTTTTCCAGTCGTAAGTGAACGCAAAATATCCTAGTCCAGCGATTACTGCCACGATTAATATAGAAGGCAAAAACCATTTCGGGATTTTCATTGATTCTGAATCCTCACTTTCATAGTTTTTCCCTGAGTAGGTTACTTTCTGTTCTGCCATTGGTTTGGCAGCCACAGGATTATTCACAGAAACAGATTTAATAGGCGCTGCCGGAGCAAACTGTATTGGTTTTATCTCCTGACTCATGAAAACGGCAATACCCAAAGTATCAATCATTTTAGGTTGAAGAGCCTCTGGTGTTTCATCAATCAAATAAGCCTTTTGTTCTAATAAATAATTAGCTAAATGTATTTTATCTAGCCCTTGGCTAATGACCAGCTTCCCTAATTTACCCACAATAATCGGCGCAACGCCAGCCATTATCAACGTAGCAGATGAATTTCTGATACTAGCGTATTGTGAAATCAAGGTAGCGACCGAGCTTTTTTTATCAGGCAAAAGCAAGCTAATTACGCTACTACCCTGTTCAAAAAGTGGGGCAAAACTTTCTTTATCTTTTAAATAGTCACCTAATCTATCATTAATACTTCCATCGTGTTTGCCACGTTGAATAACGTTCATCAAAGTAGTAGCACCTGCTTCATTAGAGACTCTCTTCATCAAACCTCCAATCAATGTAGGGATTAGTCCATCAATAGCCACTTTTACTTTCGCCTCTGTTTCCCCTGTTATATTAGCAATTTTTAATGGAATATCTCCTGCAAACAGCTCTTTAAGTTCTCCAAATAAATTCATACTCTTATTTTTATAATTCTTTTAATGTCGATTCAAAATTACAACCTTATTATTTAAAAAACACTCAAAATATTTTCAATGGCAAATCTTTCCTAAGAATTTCCACTCAATTTTTACAATTTATTCCCTCCCTAAATCTTACTACTTTTGCTTAAAAATAGATTTTTATACAAAAATCAGGCATCCAAAACAATAAACATCAAGCAAATTTGAAAAAAGTGATAAAACTCTAGGATTGTCGTACTAATTTTGTGATTCCCATTTCAAATTCATGATTTTGGAATCATATTATATTTTATGAAAAAAATATTGTTTATTGACCGTGATGGTACTATTATCGTTGAACCTCCAACAGATTTCCAAGTAGATTCTCTAGAAAAATTAGCGTTTCTTCCCAAAGCAATTTCTAATCTTCGCAAAATAGCCGAAGAGGCAGATTTTGAATTGGTAATGGTAACAAATCAGGACGGTTTAGGAACAGACTCTTTTCCAGAAAATACCTTTTGGCCTGCTCACAACAAAATGATGGAAACATTGACTAATGAAAATATTCATTTCGTTGATGTTCACATTGACCATACCTTTGAACACGAAAATGCGCCAACACGTAAGCCAAGAACGGGAATGTTGCAAAAATATTTTGATGAAACCGTTTATGATTTAAAAAATTCTTTCGTTTTAGGAGACAGACTCACTGATGTTCAATTAGCCATCAATTTAGGAGCTAAGGCAATTTATTTAGGCGATGCCCAACCAGAAGATAAAACATTGGAAGAGGCTATCGCTATTACGTCAAAAGATTGGGACGAAATTTATCAGTTTATACGTTTACCAGAGCGTATTGGTAGCATAGAACGTATTACGAAAGAAACACAAATTTGGGTAACTGTCAATTTAGATGGAAAAGGTAAATCAAATATTGATACTGGTTTAGGCTTTTTCGACCACATGTTAGACCAATTAGCGAGACATTCGGGTGCAGATTTGACCATCAAAGTAAATGGCGATTTACATATCGATGAACACCATACGATTGAAGACACAGCTTTAGCTTTGGGCGAGGCTTATTTAAAAGCATTGGGTGATAAAAAAGGAATTACCCGCTACGGATTTTACTTATTGCCGATGGACGAAGCCTTGGTACATGCAGCGATTGACTTCTCAGGAAGAAACTGGATGGTTTGGGATGCTAAATTCTCGCGTGAGAAAATCGGGGAAATGCCTACAGAAATGTTCTTCCATTTCTTCAAATCGTTTACAGATACTGCCAAATGTAATTTGAACATCAAAGCCGAAGCTGATAATGAGCATCATAAAATAGAAGCTATTTTTAAAGCTTTTGCAAAGGCTATCAAAATGGCAACGAAGCGTGAAATCAAAGATTTAGATATTCTCCCTTCAACAAAAGGCGTATTGTAAACCTTATTTTACGTGTTTAGTAGCTAAATTAAACAAAGAATTAATCCCGAATAATCTATATTTGGTAATTCTTAGTTACCTTTGTAAGCAAGAAAAAATCGAATATTTGAACCTTCAAAATCATATAAAAATGTCTGGAACATTATTAACTTGGGCTTTCTTTATCGCACTCATGGGTGCTTCTACTGTTGTAGCTATCAAATTACAAAAAGTTTATAACGAAAGAGGTAAGTAATTAGCCCCAATTTTCTAAAGGTATTGTACCAAAAAGAGCTTCTTGAAATTTTCAAGAAGCTCTTTTTTATGGACATTGATATTTTATAAAATATATTGACTCAAATCTCTGTTTTTTACCATTCCTCCCAAGCGTTCTATTACTAGGTCTTTCCCAATCACTATTTTTTCATTAGGAACTATCACATCGGGTATATCAAACATAATATCGTTTAATAAATGTGACATTACCGTTTGTAAACGCCTTGCTCCGATATTTTCAACTTCTGAATTTACGGCAAAAGCTATTCTCGCAATCTCTGCTAAGGCTTCATCATCAAACGATAATTCTACTCCCTCTGATTGTAATAAAGAAATGTACTGCTTCGTCAAAGCACTTTTAGGTTCTTTTAAAATTCTATAAAAGTCTTCTTCCTTCAAACTCTGTAATTCTACTCTGATAGGGAATCTACCTTGTAACTCAGGAATCAAATCACTCGGCTTTGAAACATGAAAAGCCCCAGCTGCAATAAACAGCACGTGGTCAGTATTAATGACACCATACTTAGTATTCACCGTAGAACCTTCCACAATAGGTAACATATCTCTTTGTACGCCTTCGCGACTTACGTCGGGACCACCTCCGCCACTTCTCGACGAGGCTATTTTATCTATTTCATCAATGAAGATAATCCCTAAGTTCTCAGCTTTTCTGATAGCCTCCTCCTTTACTTCATCCATATCAATCAGTTTTGCGGATTCTTCTTCCAAAAGTACCTTTCGCGCATCAGCGATAGTCATCTTACGCTTTTTCTCTTTTTTGGGTAACATTCCTCCAATCATTTCAGAAATATTCATCATCGACATTTCATCAATTGGTCCACCCATCACTCCAATGTTGGGCGTATTTACACTGCGAACAGCAATATCAATCTTTCGGTTTTCAAGTTCTCCTCTTCTTAATTTTTCACGGAATAACTCTCTGGTTCTTTGGTTCAACTCTTCATCACTTTCAGGTACTTCATTATCAAACCCAACCCTGTCTTGCTTTTTCTTTTTACCTGTTTTGCCCATTGATGGCACCAATGCTTCTACAATAATCTCTTCTACAATTTCAGAGGCTTTATCTTTTACTTCTTCTTTTTTGGCGGTTTGTACTAGGTGAATAGACGATTCAACTAAATCTCTGACCATTGATTCTACATCACGCCCTACATACCCTACTTCTGTAAACTTTGACGCCTCTACTTTTGTGAACGGAGCGTCAGCCAACTTGGCTAATCTACGTGCTATCTCAGTTTTTCCGACACCAGTAGAGCCAATCATTAGGATATTATTGGGTGTAATTTCTTTTTGCATATCTTCTGGAGCATTCATCCGTCTCCAGCGATTTCGAAGTGCAATTGCTACATTTTTCTTGGCATCTTTTTGCCCAATGATGTATTTGTCGAGTTCTGCGACAATTTGTTTAGGAGTTAATGATTCTAAATTTGCCATCTTTTAAACGTTCCACGAATTGGGGATTTAACCAACGTGTAGAACGGTGAATTTTTATTTTATTATTCTGTTTAAGTCACAAACTAAACCAAAACTATTCAAATTTCCTGCGGTATTATAGCCTGAATACCCATAGGAAAAATCCAAGAGTTTGGTGTGTATTAAGAAACCCAAGGAGAACCCAGAAAAGCCACTGATATTCTGTTGACTCAACTCGGCAGCCCTTAAATGATTATACCCTATTAAAGCATGAAAATTTTTATTTAGCAAAATTTCTGTGCCAATGACAAAATGCCTTGCAATTTTATCTGCTATACCTACTTTATTCTCAATGACATTACCATTAAAGTCTTTTTTAATAATAGTTTTATCTAAATATGCAATATCGTATTGATATAAGTGATGAGCCGTAAATGAAAAACGGACTGGCATATATTTAGGTTTAAAACTAATACCTGCTTGTACATCAAAAGGTATATTGCTATTATCAAACGGAGTATAGGCTTTTAATAATGCTCCTATATTTTTTGCACTTATCCCAAGCGTCAATGCTTGGGTAGGATGCTTAAATATAGCACCAAAATCTAACAATAAAGCTACCGCTGAATAACTTTCTATGACAGATGATACATATTTTATACTTCCCCCGAAGGTAATATTGCCTTGAGTCCTAGCACTGGATAATGTAAGTGCTACATCATTAGCGGTAAATTGTCCAAGAATATTTCCAGCAGCATCTGTTAATTGAAAATTGCCATAATTAACCGACTGAACACCTAAAGCAACAATGTTTTTCTTGAAACTTCGACCATAAGCAGCCGTGGTATAATTGATGCCTGCAAAATAAGGAATATAATTTACAGCTAAAAGATTATGCAAAGTAGTATCTAAAAGAGCAGGATTTTGGAAAAGTACATTTATATCTTTATTGGTATAAGAAACATTCATCCCACCCAAAGCTAACGTGACAGGATTGCTGGGAATATTCAAAAAACTGAAGCTTTGATTACCTCCAATCTGAGAAAAACCTTGTCGGGCAATTTGTAGAAAAAATAGTATGAAAAATTTCCAAATGTAATTTTTATTCATGCTTCATTTAATATTTTTTGTCTTTTAATCATAATATTGAAGCTGTTTAAACTTTCCCTTTCGGGTTAAACTAAGTCTTTTAGCATAGCTTGTTCCAAAATTTTCTCAACGTAGCGATGCTATGCTTCCCAAATTTTAAAAAAATCAATTCAAAAATACAATACTTTCACCTCAGAAACGGAACGTTTAAACAGCTTCATTGTTTAACCAAACTACAACCTTATATTGAGTGATATAAAACAATTTTGATAAAAACGAACCAAGATAAGCATTCAATCTAGTATAAGACTATTTATTTATATTTATTATTGTGTAATTTATCAGAATATCGCTAGAGTTTTCATTAAAATACACAAAAAAAATAAAATTATACAAAATCAAGAAACTATATTGTTTTTGCAGGCAATTGCTATTTGAAAGTATATCTTTGATAAGAATTCTAATAAAACAATAGAACAAAATCATTCAAAATGAATACAGGGGGCAATCAAGTAAAATTTGATGAATTAGCAAAGAAAAATACTGAAGCTTTATTGGGTGGAGGTGAAAAACGAATTGAGGTTCAACACAAAAAAGGAAAGCTGACAGCACGCGAAAGGGTAATGTTGCTATTGGATGAAGGTAGTTTTGAAGAGATTGGCAAATTCGTAATGCATCGCTGTAAAGATTTTGGGTTAGATAAAGAATATTACTTGGGAGATGGCGTAATTACGGGCTATGGCACCGTAAATGGGCGTTTGGTCTATGTATTTGCTCAAGATTTTACCATCTTTGGCGGAGCGTTATCCGAAACACATGCGGAAAAAATCTGCAAGATTATGGATTTAGCCATGAAAAATGGTGCTCCTATTATTGGTCTGAATGATTCTGGTGGTGCTAGGATTCAGGAAGGGGTTACTTCTTTGGCAGGGTATGCGGATATTTTTTATAAAAATACCTTGGCTTCGGGCGTAATTCCACAGATTTCAGCCATTATGGGACCATGTGCAGGTGGAGCCGTGTATTCGCCAGCGATAACCGACTTTATTTTAATGGTTGAAAACACCTCTTATATGTTTGTAACAGGCCCAAATGTGGTAAGGACTGTTACCCATGAAGTAATTACTTCTGAAGAATTGGGCGGCGCTTCTACGCATTCTACCAAATCGGGCGTCACACATTTTTCTTGTGCCAACGAAGTGGTCTGTATCAATAACATCAAAAAAATATTATCGTATGTTCCTCAGAACTGCGAAGATAAAGCGCCTTCCCTACCCTATGAAATAGGCAATGAAGAACGAAAAGGCTTGGACGCTATCATTCCAGAAAACCCACATCAGCCTTATGATATCAAGGAAGTAATTGAGCATATTACTGATACCGACTCATTCTTTGAAGTACATAAAAACTATGCTGAAAATATTGTCGTAGGCTTTGCTCGTTTGGCAGGCAGAAGCATTGGTATCGTAGCCAACCAGCCTATCGTAATGGCAGGAGTACTAGACATTCAGGCAAGTCAGAAAGCTGCCAGATTTGTTCGTTTTTGCGATTGTTTCAATATTCCATTATTGGTGTTAGAAGATGTACCCGGGTTTATGCCTGGCACTAACCAAGAATGGGGCGGCATCATCTCTCATGGAGCAAAACTATTGTATGCTTTCTGTGAAGCTACCGTACCAAGAATTACGGTAATTACGCGCAAAGCCTATGGAGGGGCTTATGATGTAATGAATTCCAAACACATTGGTGCTGATATGAACTATGCTTGGCCAACAGCCGAAATTGCGGTGATGGGTGCAAAAGGTGCGGCGGAGATTATTTTTAAAAGAGAAATATCAGAAGCAGAAAACCCAGTTGAGAAATTACAAGAAAAAGTAGAGGATTATACCGAGAAATTTGCTAATCCTTATCGAGCGGCACATCGTGGCTATATTGATGAAGTAATTCAGCCTTCAGAAACGCGTCAGAAATTAATACGTGCTTTTAAAATGTTGGAAAATAAAGTAGCTAATTTACCAAGGAAGAAACATGGGAATATTCCTTTGTAGCTGTGAGCTTTGAGCTTCTTTTTTGCAGGATATTTAACTAAAAATTGATTTTTATCCCCAAAGGCTTTAAAAACCTTTGGGGTTTTGTATTTTTGTAAAAATGACATTTCGAAATATATCAATACTTTAATTATGACTGAAAACGCAAAAACATTTCTCTACGAATACCTTAACAATGCTTCACCAACTGGTTTTGAAGCATCGGGACAACAAATTTGGTTAGACTATATCAAACCTTATATCGACGAAACTATTATTGATGTGTATGGTACAGCTGTTGGCGTGATTAAACCAAACAATGCATCGTTGGCAAAATCTTATAAAGTAGTTATCGAAGCACATGCTGACGAAATTTCTTGGTTTGTAAACTATATCGACGATAATGGTTATATTTTTGTAAGAAGAAATGGTGGTTCTGATGCCGTGATTGCTCCGTCTATGCGTTGTAATTTACACACGAAGAAAGGTATTGTAAAAGGCGTATTTGGCTATCCTGCTATTCACGTGCGTGATTTATCAAAAGACAAAGCACCAACTGTTAATGATATTTTTATTGATTTGGGTGCTGCCAACAAAAAGGAAGTGGAAGAAATGGGTGTTCATGTTGGAACGGTGGTAACTTTTGAAGATGGTTTAACTGAATTGAACAATCGTTATTTCGTAGGGCGTGCATTAGATAACCGCATGGGTGGCTTTATGATTGCGGAGGTAGCGCGTATGCTCAAGGAAAACAAGGTTGAATTACCTTTTACCCTGTATGTAGTCAATGCTGTACAAGAAGAAATCGGTTTACGTGGTGCTGAAATGATTGTAAGACGTTTGAAGCCAGACGTAGCAATTGTTACAGACGTTACCCATGACACACAGTCGCCGATGTATAATAAAAAAGAACAAGGTGATTTAAAATGTGGTGCTGGCCCAGTAATTTGTTATGGTCCTGCTGTACAAAATAACCTACGTGATTTTATTATTGACGTAGCTGAATCTAAAGAAATCAAAATCCAGCGTCAGGCGGTTTCTCGTTCTACTGGTACGGATACCGATTCATTTGCTTATGCAACTGAGGGAGTAGCTTCTGCGTTGATTTCTTTACCATTGAAATACATGCACACGACTGTTGAAACCGTTGCGAAAGACGATGTACAAGCAGTAATTAATTTGATTTACGAATCTTTATTGGCTTTGACTGGCAACGAAGATTGGCGTTATTTGAAGTAGTTTATTAGCTGTAAGCTTTGAGCATTGAGCTGTGAGCTTTTTTTAGGCTAAAAAATAAATCTCATTGCTCATATTAGCTGTCAGCTATGAGCTGTGAGCTGTGAGCTTTTTTTAGGCTAAAAATAAATCTCATTGCTCATATTAGCTGTCAGTTATGAGCAGTGAGCTATGAGCTTTTTTAGGCTAAAAAATAAATCTCATTGCTCATATTAGCTGTCAGCTATGAGCATTGAGCTGTGAGCTTTTTTTTAGGCTAAAAAATTAAATCTCATAGCTCATATTAGCTGTAGGCTATGAGCTTTTTTTAGGCTAAAAAATTAAATCTCATTGCTCATATTAGCTGTCAGCTATGAGCTTTTTTAGGCTAAAAAATTAAATCTCATAGCTCATTGCTCACAGCTCATAGCTCACTACTCATAGCTCATAGCTCACTAATCACAGCTTAACAATATGTCCAACACACTTTCTGTTTCTTCTTTTAACCTAATTCTCTATTCAGCCCAACAAAGAGGTGCTGAATATAATGTGCTGTGCGAAAAAGTAGGATTGACAGCCGATATGCTTCAAGACCCTGACGCTCGTTTACCTATCAGAAAAGTGCAAGAATTATGGAAAGAAGCCGTGGAAATGACGGGTGATGAACATTTAGCATTGCATATTGGGGAATCAATCAATACTGTTGCCGTAGGGATTTTAGCTTACGTAATGATGCACTGCCCTACTCTAGGCAAAGCCTTAGAAAAACTTTGCCAATATCAAGACATCGTTTGTGATGGTTCAAAAACTGAGTTTTATATAAAAGACGATTTGGCTTATGTAACTTTAACACAGTTAAGCGAGGATATGCTTTATCCGCAATATGCTTTTGAATCTGAATTATCTATTTATAATGAAGCCGTAAAAGGTATGCTTGGTAGAGCATTACCCCTTCATGCAGTGCATTTTAATTATCCTGCTTATTCACCACATTTAAGTGAGTACCAACGCATTTTTAAGACTGAGCAGGTACTCTTTGAAAGTGATATTACAGGAATCGTTTTTGATAAAAAGTACTTAGACTATCCTATTCTGAATGCCAATCCAAATCTTTTCCCCTTGTTTGATAAACACGCACAAAGTATTCTGAGTAGCCTTAAACAAGATAATTCTATCAAAGAAAAGGTTAAGAAAGAGATTTTGGACGGACTAAAAGGGGAAGAGCCATCGTTATTTAATATTTCTAGGAATCTGGGCATTGGGTTACGTTCACTACAAATGAAACTCAAAGAAGAAGGAGTCACTTTTCAGCAACTCCTTGATGACATTCGTAAGAACTTGGCTGTTCAACATCTACAAGAAACACATTTAAGCACGACAGACATTGCTTATTTACTAGGATATTCTGAACCAAGTGTGTTCTTTCGTTCCTTCAAAAAGTGGACAGGATATACTCCAAACGTGTATCGCAAAAACCCTAAAATGGTAGCGTGAGTAATTGAGTGAGTGAGTGAGTTAGTGATTTCATTTAAAACCGTGGCGGTAAACCGCTCACAAACCTATTCTATTACTTTTGACTCATTCCTTGGAGTTTTAGTAAGTGTTCCCTCTTTAAAAGCTCATTACTCATCACTCATAGCTCACTGCTAACAGCTACTTCCCTATCTTTCCCAAATGCGTATTCCCAAAACTATCTTCATATTTTAAGCCATAGCCCATCATTCTATCAAAGGCTGAGTGTGCAAATAGAATTGTTCCCACTAATAAAATGATTTGGTTTTGTAGATAGAAACCTAGCACTAACATACTAATGCCTAAGGCTTTATGATGAACAAAATTATATAGCCAAGCACCCACTTTAGTATTAACTAAATAACCTAACATCCCTAAATCTGGTGTAAGTAGCAATGCTGGAAAGTACCACCAAGCAAACTCCAATCGACTGAAAATTAGTATTCCCAACACAAATTCAGCCATTTCTTCAAGTCTTAATATCGTTTTCATAATGTTTTATGTATTTAATATCTGTTTGTTTAAAAGGTAAAATGTTAAACTAAAAAAAATCTCACTATTCAAGGCTTTCCGCTCACAGCTACTTCCCAAGCTCATTCTCCTTAAACCAATCCAACGTTTCAGTAATGGCTTCTTGCAAAGGGGTTTCTTTAAAAGTTGGAAAAATACTTCTCACTTTACTGTCGTCCAGTATTACAGTTCCCTCAAAAAGGTAAAGCATCTCTTTTACTTCTTTCATTACTGGCATAAAAATTCCTAATACTGTAAATAACCATTTGGGATAAACCGTTATCTTTTCTGGAGCATCAGCTGACCTTGAAATTTGGTTTAGAAAACCTTTCATGGTTGGATGTACTTGTCCGCCATAATTATAATTTTCATAAGGTTGCTTAACACCTCTTTGCATCAATCTTACTATCATTTCGGCAGCATCTTTGGTGAAAACCATCTGATGTGGAATATCAACACGAACAGAATAAGGAAGAGCGTTACCATTAATGGCATTTATAAAAATAGGCTTTATACCCGCATTCAATACATTAGGTCCCCAAAAATCTGGCAAACACACATCTAATACTTTACATTTCCCAGTATGGGCGGCATCTTTCAACATCTTCTTTAACTCAACACGCAAAGCTCCTTTTCGGGTGCAAGGATGCTCGGGAGAATCTTCTTTAATTAATGGGGTTTTACCATAATTGTAAACATTCCCAGGAAAAACTATCATTGCTTGATTGAGACTGGCAGCTTCAATAATCTTTGCAGTCACCACATCCATGTTGCCAAACCATTGGTCATAAGGATAATTAATCCCGTGAAAAATATACTTTTTGTCGGCGGCAACTTGTTTTAAAAGGTTCAAATCTTGTGCATCACCTTTGATAATTTCTACATTGTCAAAGTCTTTAAAAAGATTTTTTGCCTTGGCTACATCACGAACAATGATGCTTACTGGAATATTTTTGCGAAGTAAATTTTCGGTAAAAGCATAACCAATACTTCCTGTTGACCCTAGAACTAAGATTTCTGATTGCATGTTTTCTGGTTGTTTAATGATGATACAAAGTTGTCTCAATCCATCGAAATCGTCCTTGACCAATCGTGCAAATAACATGACATTTCACGAAAACCTATTAATAAAATAGCGACTAACCTCATGTTTATTAACATCAGATTAGTCGCCATGTATAATACTTAAATAAAAATAAGCCTAATAATATCTTCCTACCGAAGGGTTATCTACAATGATTCTCTTCATTTCCTGAGGATTAATCGTGCCTTGTTTCTGATACACTACCTTTCCATTCGGTTCAATCAGCAAAGTATATGGCAAAGCTCCTTGCCATTTTGGGTCAATAAGTTCTATCAGTTTGTAGGCATCATCTGAATTAAAAATATAATTTTTGTTAGAAGCCTGTAGTCTTTTCAGCGTTGCCAAAGCTTTATCTTTTTTGTCTGGTTTATCTGCCGAGACAGTCACTAATTCAAAATCTCGTTGTCTAAACATTCTATTGATGGTCATAAAATCAGGCAATTCTGCCACACATGGCCCACACCAAGTAGCCCAAACGTTGATTAATCGTAATTTCCCCGAATCATTTTTCAATAAACTCTTGATACCTGCTTCATCGATTGATTCCAACGCTACGGGTTCTTTTGCCCAATCTACTTTTTCTTGCGCCGCCAATTCTCTTTTACCTCCCCATTTTATCGAGCATCCAAAGGTTTTGGTTCTACTCACCGTTACGGGCTTGTCTGCCAATAATTCATCAAGGGCTTTTCTGGTATCGTGATTTTTAGGCATACCCGTTGGCTTTTCAACATCATCAATTCTGCCTGAGTACCTTAATATTCTTTTTTGATCAAAAATAAAGGCATGAGGCGTAGCCACAGGGCCATATTTTTTAGAAGCTACTTCTGTATCACCATCATACAAATACGGAAAATTGAAATAGTGTTCTTTAGCCCTGATTTTCATATCATTGTAGCTATCGCCCAAATCAGTATAACCCATTTCATCCAAACGCACACTTACGGGGTCGTTTGGTGAAATAGCAATTACTTGCACTCCTTTGGCTTGATAATCGGTCACAAGTTTTTTGATGCGCTCTTCATAAGATTGTGCCGTCGGACAGTGATTACAGGTAAATACCACTACTAAAAGTTTGGCTTTGGCAAAAGAATTGAGTGTATACATTTTGCCATCAGTTCCTTTTAAATTAAAATTAGGAGCAGCAGCGCCAATTGCTAAAGTAGGATGTTCTTCGATATTTTTGAAGCCCAATAATGCTATGCAAATCGTTAATAATGAGAGGGAAAGTATTCTTTTCATAGTTTTTATCAATTGTTTTTTTCTATACAAAAGAAAACACTTTTTCGGACTAATGTATCTTGCTTTGGTTGCTTTATTTGATTGAGCCATAGAAAATCACTATTTTTGATAATAGTCACCCACTATTTCCATTTATAAAGATATATTTATGCAAGACCTTTCAGTAACCCTTATTCAAACGAATTTGTATTGGGAAAACACCACTGCTAATTTGGCGATGTTGGAAGAAAAAATTGCGTTGATTGATACGCCTACTGACCTTATTATTTTGCCAGAAATGTTTAATTCTGGCTTTACGATGAATGTGAAAGAGGTTGGGCAGCCCATGAATTTTTTCGTGCAAAAATGGATGAAACAACAAGCAGCACAAAGCAATGCCGTAGTCACGGGTAGTTTTATTGTAAAAGATGGTAATCAGTTTTTCAATAGATTACTTTGGATGCGACCAGATGGTAGTTTTGAGCAATATGACAAACGTCATTTGTTCAGAATGGGGGGCGAACATCATTATTTTACTGGTGGTACAAAAAAGCTGATTGTGGAATTGAAAGGCTGGAAAATCTGTCCGCTTATTTGTTATGATTTACGGTTCCCTGTATGGTCTAGGAATGTAAATCAAGCATATGACTTATTAATCTATGTAGCCAATTGGCCAGCAGTTCGTTCAAAAGTGTGGGATACCCTCCTACAAGCCCGTGCTATTGAAAACCAAGCTTATGTAGTAGGGCTAAACCGTGTAGGCAAAGACGGGATGGAATTAATCTATTCTGGTAATTCGGCAGTGATTGACTTCAAAGGCAACCAGCTTTTTTATGAAGAAAATATTGAAATTGTAACTACACAGGTACTTCATAAAAAGAGTTTAGCTGAATTCAGAGAGCAATTCCCTGCTTATTTAGATGCGGATAGTTTTGACATTAAAACCAATTGATTATGCAGAAAAAATTACTAACTTTTTCATTGTTGTTAAATTTCTTATTTATCATTACGGGTGGCATCTTGGCATACCAATTTAGGCTAAAACTCTATCGATATTTATTCCCCGTGAAATCAAAAAATATTTTATTAATTGGTGATTCTTTGATTGCACAAGAAAACTGGTCGTTGCTCTTAGGTAGAAATGACGTTTACAGCATAGCTTATGGTGGGGCAATCACTTTGCATATTTTAAAAAACTTAACATTGCAAGTACCCCAAATTAAACCAAAAATTTGTGTGATTGAAGGTGGTATAAATGATTTGCTAGCTGGCGTACCCGAACAACGAATTTTTGAGAACTACCAAAAAATGATTAAAATCCTTCAAGAACAGCAAATTAAAATAGTTGTTCAAGCGGTAGTTTATACGTCGATGTCTGATATTAACAAAGAAATCACACTGCTGAATAATAAATTAACGAGGTTTTGCCAAGAAAATCAATTAGTATTTGTAGATGCTAATTCGTATTTAGCTGAAAACAACCAACTAAAAACACAATATTCATTAGATGGCATTCATTTACAATACGACGCTTACCCTATTTGGGCAAAAGAATTAGCAGGGGCATTGGAAACTCTAGAAGACAAACCATAAAAAAAAGAGGCTGTCCAAAAAGTTTTTACGACCAAATATTATTCTGCGAAAGACCTCATCCCCAACCCCTTCTCCTTCAGAGAAGGGGCTTTTTGAGCTCAAAAGCTCCCCTCTCTGAAGGAGAGGGGTTGGGGGTGAGGTTTCAAACCAAAGAATATTTGGTAATGGTTTTCTTTTTGGACAGCCTCTTTTTACTTCTACTATATAAAGAAATATTAAAGTATCATTAGTACGCGTGTACCGTCAACATCAATACCTTCAAGTCTAACTTTACCTTTGCGATTAGCTAAAACATCTGCTACTTCTTTTGCATCTGTAACAGCTTTGTCATCAATTTTAGTGATAATAAAGCCTTTATCTAATCCTTGATAACCTAATCTACCTTCTGGATCAACGTCTGTGATTTTTGCACCGCCACTCACTTTGAATTTAGTCTTTTCGCTATCAGTTAAGTTTGCAAGCTTAGCACCTAGAAAATCGCTTTTTACAATGTTTCCAGCAATTTCACCTTTCACAATGTTTGTATTACCATCTTTGTTTTTCAATACAACATTGAAATCTTTAAGGTCTCCATCACGGTTTACAGTAACTACTACAGTTTCTCCTGGGCGTTTGCGACCTACCAATTCCATCAATTTAGACATTGATTTGGTTTCGATACCGTCTATTTTTACAATTACATCGTTTACTTTTAATCCAGCAGCTTGTGCAGAACTTCCGCCTGCTGTTGGGAAACCACCAACATACACACCATCGCCTACTTTCAAATCTTTTTCCTCAACCAATTTGGCATTCACTTCAGTAATGTTGATACCTAAGTAACCACGTTGCACATTGCCATATTTAATCAAATCAGCCGCTACTTTTTTAACAATCCCTACTGGTACTGCAAAAGAATATCCTGCAAATTGACCTGTACGGCTATAAATAGCAGTGTTGATACCAATCAGCTCACCTTTTAAGTTTACCAAAGCACCACCAGAGTTACCCGGATTTACGGCTGCATCTGTTTGAATAAATGATTCTAATGGATTAACATCTCCGCCACGGTCGATAATGTTTTGGCGTCCTTTTGCTGAAACAATACCCGCTGTAACGGTCGACTCTAAATTGAACGGATTACCTACAGCCAATACCCACTCTCCTACTCTGATAGCATCTGAATCACCAAAAGTCAAGAATGGTAAATTAGTGCTTTTCACTTGAATTACCGCAATATCCGTAGCGGGGTCAGTACTAATAACTTTTGCTTTTAACTCGCGTTTATCATTCAAAATTACCGATACTTCGTCTGCATCTTGTACTACGTGGTTGTTAGTAACAATATAACCGTCTGAACTAATAATTACCCCCGATCCTGACGCTTCTTGAGGTTCTGCTTGCTGACGACGACCGCCTCCGCCAAAGCCTCCGAAGAATTCTTCAAACGGGTCCATCATTTGACGGCTAACGTTACGTGTCATTTTCGTTTTAATGTGTACTACCGCAGGTGTTGCTTTTTCAGCAGCATAAGTAAATTCACCCGGAGCCCCCGCTGGAACAGCTCCAGCATTTGAAACCATTCGTGTGAAAGCAGAAGGCGTATTGGTAAATAAGGCGTCTGATGATGATTTTTCTAAAAAAAGCTTATAGGCTCCAAGCGTAGTAGCACTACTCAATACTCCGGCTATAGCTAGGTTTTTTACATTACTTTTAATTTCCATGGTTTGTGATATTTTGTTAAATTTTACAAAACAATACAAGAATGAATAAATTTTTAATCTTTAATTCACATCTGCTAATTTAACGCTAAAACTTTTTTTAAGGTGCATTCTTTTAAAGCTTTTTAACATATTTTAAGAAAAATACTTATCCGTAAGTAATCAGCGTTGACCGATGAGTTTTTGCCGAACAATAATATAACATTTTGAGCAAAAAGATTCCTTCTCTAACATTTTTTCTCAGAGAAGGAATCAAAAAAATAATCATGAAGCGAATGGCTAAAATCTTAGCGCAAGCTAGTCTATTAAGCTACCGCAATTTCTTTAACCGCAGGTTTTACTTCTTCTTTTTTAGGAAGTGAAATATTCAATATTCCGTCTGCATAAGTAGCTTCTATTTTTTCTCCGTCTACCGACTTAGGCAAATTGAATGTTCTTTGGAACGAAGTGTAATTAAATTCTTGGCGAGTGTATTGCTCAGTTTTTTCTTCATTTGATTGCTCTTTCTTAGTTGAGATAGTCAAACGATTTTCGTGAAGACTTAATTTAAAATCTTCTTTTTTCAAACCCGGAGCAGCTACTTCAATATGAAATACGCCTTCTGCTTCTTTAACATTGACAGCAGGAATGTTATTATAAGCTAAACTATGTTGATGTTTTGAAGGATACATGGTGTCTATGTTTTTTAAAATGTTATTGAAATCTTCATTAAAAAATTGGAATGCTGGGTTATTGAATCTAACAAGTTTCATGGTTTTATGACGTTTAATGTTTTTTGATTAAATGTTAAAAATGTTTTGTCCTTCTTTATAATAGCTGGACATCCCTTTTATCTCAAATCCCATACCACCCATATTTTAATGACATTTTGTCTTGTATTTTTTATTTTAAATAATTTATATATGACGAAATGACCGATTTGTATAAATTAAGGTTGATAAATTGTCATTTATTAGATTATCTGCGTAAAAGATTTTACCCGCAGATTTTGGAGATTTTAAACCGCAGATTTGGAGAGATTTTAAATTATTAAAATCAGCGATATTTTTCTGCGAGAATCAGCAGGAAAATATTACCCGCTGATTTCAGAGATTTTAAACCGCAGATTTTCGGAGATTATTTAATAAATCCGCGGGTAAAAAAAATGGCTACCTCGATGAAGTAGCCGTTTTCTATTTTTCATTTTTCTATTCAAACCATTTAAGCACATCGTCCTTAGTAGGAATTGAAATATCTAGTTTTAACTTTTTACGCATTCCGCCTAAATCGTTAAATACTTTGTTCGGATTAGCCTCTTTCAGTCCTGCGATGGTCATAAAGCCCATTTTTTGAAGTACAGGAATCCATGCTGTTGGTACACCGATTGCTTCGTATTCTGCATCAGTAGAAAGTTCAGCTTTCTTCTCTGGACGCATCTGAGGGAAGAACAATACCTCTTGAATAGTCGTTTGATTAGTCATCAACATCGTCAGACGGTCGATACCAATACCAATACCTGCTGTTGGTGGCATACCATATTCTAATGAACGAAGGAAATCTTCATCCATCGCCATTGCTTCGTCGTCGCCTCTTTCAGCTAGTTTCAATTGTTCCTCAAAACGTTCACGCTGATCAATCGGGTCATTTAATTCTGAATAAGCATTGGCAATTTCTTTACCATTGACAAATAATTCAAAACGCTCTACCAACCCCGGTTTACTACGGTGTTTTTTAGTCAATGGAGACATTTCAACTGGATAGTCGATAATAAACGTTGGCTGAATCAAATTGCCTTCCACTTTCTCTCCGAAAATTTCGTCAATCAATTTACCCGTTCCCATCGAAGCATCCACTTCTATTCCCCAAGAAGTACAGTGATTACGAAGCGTTACTTCGTCCATGCCTTCTACATTAACACCTGTATATTTTTCAATCGCTTCAGCAATCGTCAAACGTGTGAATGGTCCAGCAAATTCTATTTCGTTTTCACCAACTTTTACTTTCGTTTGTCCGTTGGTAGCAATAGCTACTTTCTCAAAAATCTCTTCGGTGATTTCCATCATCCAATTGTAGTCTTTATAGGCTACGTAGAATTCTAAAGACGTAAATTCAGGATTGTGAGTTCTGTCCATTCCTTCATTACGGAACATTTTACCGAACTCATACACGCCATCAAAACCACCTACGATAAGGCGTTTCAAATACAATTCATTGGCAATTCGCATATATAAAGGAATATCCAAAGAATTGTGGTGCGTTTTGAACGGACGAGCAGAAGCCCCCCCATGAATCGGTTGAAGAATTGGTGTTTCAACCTCTAACCAACCTTTTCCATCAAAAATTGTACGCATCGTCGTTACAATTCTTGAACGTTTGATAAATATATTTTTTACTTCTGGATTAACAATCAAATCTACATAACGCTGACGGTAACGCGTTTCTGGGTCGGTTAAACCATCAAACACATTGCCATTTTCATCACGTTTTACTACTGGCAATGGGCGTAAAGATTTATTCAGAATCTTGAATTCGGTAACATGAATAGAAACTTCTCCTGTTTGGGTAGTAAACACATAGCCCTTTACACCGATAATATCACCAATATCTAATAACTTCTTGAAAACTGTATTATAAAGCGTTTTATCTTCCTCTGGACAAAGGTCGTCTCTACGGAAATATAATTGAATACGGCCAGTAGCATCTTGTAATTCTGCGAAAGATGCACTCCCCATAATTCGGAAAGACATTAATCTACCTGCAATCGAGATATTCTTATAATCAATCTTATTGTTCGCATAATTCTGCTGAATATCCTCGGCAGTTACATTGATTTCGTATAGTTCAGCTGGATAAGGGTCGATTCCAAGCTTCATTAAATCTTCGCGCTTTTGTCGGCGAAGTACTTCTTGTTCTGAAAGCATAGTATTTGTAATATGATTCGTGAAAAAACACCAATCTTGTTTTCCTGCAAAATTAAGGATTATTCGTGTGTCTTCAAACCATAAATTTTTCTGATTTTCTTGTTACCATTTTTTAACGCATTTACGACTAAGAAAATGTAGCACAAAAGAGGGGTTTTAAGGAGGGTAAAAATACGCAATTAATCAGATAAAGTGTTTTTACGCTAAAATATTGAAAGCAAAGTCTTTTGTTTTGTACTATGGAAAAATATTCATCACGGTGATTATGTAAACCAAACAACTATGAACTTACCAATCCAAACCAATTTTCTCTTTTCTTCAAAACGATATGGTCGTGAAAAAAGAACAATTATTTTCTTAGAAAGAGGAAAAACAGAAATCTTAATCGATGAAATTGTGATGTGTCAGGGCGAAGGGAATTATACTTTTGTACATTATAAGAATGGTAGTAAAAGACTTTTCTCAAAAACGTTAAAACAATTTTGTGAATTATTTGAGCCTCATGATTTTGTAAGAGTAAGCAGATCATTCTTAATTAATTTAAGATATTTAAAAGCATTTAGTACTACAGGCGAGCCATGTGTAATAATGGAGAATGAACAAAAAATAGACATTGCCAGACGCCGTAAAGTGGCGTTTCAAAATATAATAAGACAGTTTACCATAAAATCAATTGCTTGATTACCAATTGGTCAATGTATGCTCATTAAAGAAAAACTATTTTAGTGGTTAGGTGAATAGGCGACAGCTTCCTGAATGTTTCGGGGAGCTGTTTTGATTTTAGATTTTGGACATGAAGATTTAGGACTTGAAGACTAGAAGACTTTGGACTTTGTCATTAAGTCTTGCACCTTAAATTTAACACCTAATAATCCAAAAATCTAACATCCTTAAGTCTTCAAGTCTAGCGTCTTAAAGTCCAAAGTCTAAAGTCCAGTATCTTAAAATCCAACATCCTAAAGTCCTTAAGTCTATCATCCTAAAGTCCAACATCCTAAAGTCTTAAAGTCCAAAGCCTAACATCTTATTTACTAAAAACGAACCAACTTTTTATTTTTTGGATTTCACTATTAGCTACTCCTTAACGAGTAGCATAAGACAAATCTCTAAAATCAATAAAGAATGGAATACAGACAATTAGGTGCATCAGGCTTAGAAGTGCCTGTGCTAAGTTTTGGAACTGCTACATTTGGTGGTGGAAACGATTTTTTTAAAGCTTGGGGAAGTACTCAGGTAGAAGAAGCTACTCGTTTAGTAGACATTTGTTTAGAGGCTGGGCTCAATTTCTTCGATACTGCCGATGTATATTCTCAAGGACTTTCAGAAGAGATTCTAGGAAAAGCGTTAGCTGGCAAAAGAGATAAATCATTGATTTCAACAAAAGCTACTTTTACTTTTGGCGATGGTCCAAACAATCAGGGTTCATCTCGCTATCGTTTGATTAAACAAGTAGAAGGAAGTTTAAAACGCCTCAATACTGATTATATCGACCTTTATCACATGCACGGCTTTGATGGCAACACACCTATTGAAGAAACCCTCAGGGCATTAGATGATTTAATTCAAAGTGGTAAAATCAGATACATTGCTGCTTCAAATTTTTCAGGATGGCATTTAATGAAATCTCAAGCTATTGCTGATAAATATGGTTGGAATAAATATGTAGCACATCAGGTATATTATTCATTGGCCAATCGTGAATACGAATGGGAATTGATGCCTTTGGGATTAGACCAAAAAGTTGGCGGAATTATTTGGTCACCCTTGGCGGCAGGCAGATTAGGCGGCAAATATCGCAGGAACCAACCTTTGCCACAAGATAGCAGGGTAGCACAAGGCGGTAGCCCCATTCCAGAAGCAGTAATCAACGAAGAAGTATTTTATAATATCATCGATGCCTTGGATGAAGTAGCAGAAGAAACGGGTAAGACCGTAGCACAAGTAGCCATCAACTGGGTATTGCAAAGACCAACAGTATCGAGCATTATTATCGGTGCCAGAAACGAAGCGCAACTCCTTCAAAACATTGATGCGGTAGGTTGGAATTTGACAACAGACCAAGTAAAGAAATTAGATCAAGTCAGCGAAGTACCTACAATTTATCCGTATTGGCATCAAAGACAAAATCTAAAACTGAATCCTTTACCTAAGTTTTATTAGGATTAAAATGACCTCATCCCCCAGCGAGACGCGTAGTCGGGTTGGGGGTGAGGTTAAAAACCTGTAAGCTTAACACAAATGCTAAACCTACAGATGCTTTATAGATAAGTTAAAATAGGTTTATTTAGCTTTTCTTAAATAGATATTTCCGAACATATTTTTCATCATAATTTCTGGACCTCCACCGTTTATTTTTCCATAAATCCAGTCTTCAATTTTAATTTTATACATACCTTTTTCTCTGGCTGTATTTGTTTTTGGCTGGGCTTTATCAATGTCAATATCAAAATCGCTTAGTATTTCACCGTCGTCTGATTTTAGCTTAATATTTGTTTTAATCGTAGCAGGAAAAGTAATATCTACATTTCCATTCAGCGTTGTAAATGCCATAGGTGCTTTAGCATCCACCGATTTGAAACTGGTGATGATATTACCATTAACAGTATTAGCTACGACCGAACCTGAAATGTTAGTAAGTTTTATCGCTCCGTTTACGTTATTCACTTCCATTTCTCCATTAAGGTTTTCTACCGTAATATCTCCATTATTGATGGTATGAAGTTTAAAATTTCCATTTTGTGGTACTTTTAGGGTAAGATTAACCGCTCTTTTCCAAGAATCAGAATGCACTACTACCTTGTTGTTGTTTTCCTCTGCCGTAAGCTCCAATCCATTATCTGCCACGATACGCTTCATGCCTTCGGCGTTAGTCTTGTTTTCTTCCTTTTTAGGATTAGCGGTCTGTGCTTCAATTAAGATTTCTTTACCAGTATAACTAGCTACTTTAATGGAGCCATTGATTAGTTTTACTGTTAACGAATAAGGCTTAGTTGGGTCAGTTAAAGGTACTGTAATTTGGTCTTTTGTTTCTGACTGAGCTACCGCTTTGTTCATCAATATGATTGATAGTAACAAGAAGCTTGTTTTTTTTATTGTGTTCATGTGCTTGTTATATTTTTGTAATAAACATTTTTATGGTTGTTTTTTAATATATACGCTTCCGTTCATGGTTTCAAAGCGATACGCTTTTCCGCCAGAGCCAATTCTGATAGAAGATGTTTTGTTTAGTTTATAAACCGTCCCTTCTCCCTTAGTCTCCTTGTTTTTCACTACCTGTGTTGGTAATACTTCTGTATTAGAAAAATCTGTATAGAAATGTCCATTCATGCTTTTAAACTGTAAGTCTGCCGAAAGGTCATTGAGATAGGTAACCCTAATGTCACCGTTTAAGGTATAATATGATGATGGTTCTGGTGGATTGCTTACATAGTTTATCGTGATATTACCATTAATAGTATGTAAGTTGCTTTGTCCTTTGGCATTGGCTACAGAAATCTCGCCATTGATATTACGTAAATGCAATGCTCCTGCAACGTCTTTTACCTCCACATATCCATTGTTGATGGTCGAAATATGTAAGTTCATGTTATAGGGTACTTTTACACTATACGATACATTATAATGATACGCTACACGTTTGTCATTTCTTCGCTCGTTATTACGGTTAGGGCGAGAATCAAACGGTTGAGCCACATATGCAATAATACTATCTCCTTTTTGTTCAAATGCCAATTGGAATTCTTTCTTACCAGTTTCTACATCATCCTCATCTCGGGCTGAAATATTTTTATCAACTTCTATCACTACTTTATCGCCAGCATAGCCTTCTACTTTTACAAAACCATTGATATTATAAATGGCTAAAATGTTGGTGGTTGTCTTGGATACCTCAAATTCTTTATGGAGATGTTCATCAAATTTCTGTGCATTTGTTGACGATTGGGCACAAGAGAGTACCACTCCTATTAGTAAGGAGAATAATGTTTTTTTCATGATGTAAAGGTTTATTTAAATGAGTTGATTAATACTTTGTTTTATTTTATCCTTGACCATCTCGTTGAGATTGTCTTGTTTAAGCAATTTTTGAAGCGGTTTAATTGATTTTTTTTCTTGCAACTTCACCATTACATCAGCAATGGCTGATTGTACCAACGGAGAATCTTGTTTAGTAATACTTTGTACCAAACCTTCACGCACCCTAGCATTATTTGACAACTTGGTAAGGGCTTCTAAGGTCATCAAGCGAACATTTACATTCTCATCGTTGTTCAGTGTCATCAACAAGGCATCTACTACCTGTGTATTTACTTCGGTAATTTCTTCTGAATAACTAACGGCACGCATTCTTTCAGAGGCTGAAGGATTTTCCAATAAGGACATCATCATCATTTTCTTCATTTCTTGAACTTCAGACGACAAAGCTGTTATTTCCTGATTTGAAGCCTCTCTGACATTCAAATGATTGATAAAATAACCCATACTAAGCCCAAAAAGGATTAACATAAAACTATATGACAATTGAAGGGCAGGTTGAATCGTCCAAAGTTGTTTGAACTTCGCTAATATACTCGTCAACGGATTATTCTTTTCAGCAACGGTTTCTTTATAATCTTCCAACATCGCATAAAAATCTGTGCGCATATTCGCAGAAGGCACAGGCTTAGGAATCTCGCCCATCATTGCCCATAATTTTTGAGACTGTTCAAACTCTTTCTGGCAATCCGGACATTCAGCTAAATGTTCTTCTAACGCTATACGCTCAACATCGTTGATAGGATTATTCAACAAATAAGTAAGTCGCTCTTTATCATATTCACATTTCATAAGACTTGCCTTTTATACATTAATTTTAAAATAAATACTTTTTAATTGACCCATCGCACGATGCACCCTTACTTTAATTGCCCCTTCGGTTGTATCCAATATTTTGGCAATCTCCTGATAACTCAATTCCTGATACCTACTCAAAATCAATAATTCACGGTTTTCTGTACTTAAACTACCAAGGGCTTTTTCTAGCATATTCAATTCTTCTTCTTTCTCAAATTGTTCATCAGCCAGTGTACTCCCTCCTATTCTTTCCTCAAAATCTTTTATATCGTATTGAGCCTTGTTTCTGATATTCTTTTTAGCATGGTCGTTCAAGACATTACGAGCCAAATGATACATCCAAGTTCTAAACTCACCATCGCCCACAAACGCATTTCTATATTTAAGCATCCGATAAAAAACATTCTGAGTCATATCCTCGCTGGCTTCTTTCTGATTAGTCATGTGAAAAAGAAAGCCATACAGTGAACGATGATACCGTTCAAAGAGCAGACCCATCTTGTCGAGGTCTCCAGCTTTTACTTTTAGCATGAGTGCGTTGTCAGAAAGATTATCCAAGTAATTAAATAGATTTTGTGTTATTTGTACTGGTAACCGCAGTAATAATGAAAGGTTACAGAAATAATTGAAAAAACTTTAATATTTTCTTCAATATCTCCTTTGCTTCTGTTGTTTTTAGCACTTTAATTACCAATAAATCCAAAACTATCATAAAAGTATCGTTTTATAAGTAATTAATCACTGGAAAAATCGTCCATCATGTTGCGTACTTTCTCCATGTTTCAAGTCTCAATATCCTCGCAACTTTGTATTGTCAATAAGGACAAAAACATTTAAACATATTCATACAATGGCACGTTTAACAGCAATTAATCCAGCAGAAGCTACAGGTAAAACAAAAGAACTTTTCAATGCAGTGCAAAGTAAATTAGGCGTTGTTCCTAACATGATGAGAACAATGGGCAACTCTCCAGCTTTTTTAGAAAGCTATTTAAACCTAAGCGGAGCATTAAGTGGTGGAACATTAGGAACTAAAACTGGCGAATTAATCGCATTGGCTGTATCAGAAAGCAACTCATGTGATTATTGTTTGTCAGCACATACTTATATCGGTACAAACTTAGTCAAAATCAAACCTGAGGTGATTGAAGCAGCAAGATTAGGTAATTCAGCCGATGAAAAAACTGATGGTGTATTAAAACTTGCAAAAGCTTTGGTAAGTAAAAAAGGATTATTATCAGATGCTGATGTGGATGCCGCTAAAAAAGCTGGACTTACAGAAGGTGAAATTGGCGAAGTGGTTGGGCATGTAGCATTAAATATACTGACTAACTATTTTAACAATACAGCACAAACTGAGATTGATTTTCCAGTAGTAAATGCTTATCAACTTGAAACTGTTTAATTTAAAAATTGGATAAAGGTAGTTGAGCATTAGAACAACTACCTTTAATGTTAACAACAAAATGGAAAATAAAAGATATCCCCTGCCGCCTTTTACGATGGAAACGGCTTTACAAAAAGTTCAAGCGGCTGAAGATGCTTGGAATACCAAAGACCCTGAAAAGGTTTGCTTAGCTTACACCATCGATACAGAATGGCGAAATCGCACTGATTTTATCAATGGCAGGGAAGAAGTAAAAGCTTTTTTGACTCGTAAGTGGGAACGAGAGTTAGGGTATAAACTCAAAAAAGAATTGTGGGGATTTAGAGAAAACAGAATGGCTGTCCGTTTTGAATATGAATGGCACGACCATTCGGGGCAATGGTTCAGAAGTTATGGTAATGAACTTTGGGAGTTTGACGAAAATGGATTAATGCAAAAACGATTTGCGAGTATCAACGATTTAGCCATTTCAGCAACCGAACGTAAATTAATTTATTGATATACTATTACCTTTACCTTGAAACTGTGTTTTTCAAACCATACTATTCATTCGTTTACTCAATAGAAAATGTCAACTCAATCGGTTTTTACGCTTGTCAATCCACTAACTGGGCATCTTGCTTTTAAAATTTTTTCCTTTGAAGACAATCGATATTTCGACCATTTACAGCGGAATAATTATTATACCTTAATTTGGATAAAACAGGGTAATGGCAAATTAAAGTCTGATTTCTCGGAATATGACTTTTCAGAAAATACACTCTTTGCGTTTTCACTCTATCAACCTTTTATGCTTTCATCCAACAATATCAGTGGTGTAGCTATTCAATTTCATCCCGATTTTTTCTGTATTCATAAACACCATAGCGAAATAGCCTGCAATGGTGTTTTGTTCAATAATGTATATGAACCACCCTTTACGAGGGTTGATGAAGTTTCAGCGATGGCTTTTGATATGTTATTTGAGCAAATGGCCACTGAAATGCAAAACCAAGCTTTGGCACAATATGAGTTATTGGTTTCGTATCTGAAAATATATTTAATCAAAGCATCACGTCTTAAAAAAGAGCAAAATCCTATTTTATCAACCTCCATTACCGAAACTAAAGAGCCTTTTATCCTTCAAAGTTTGAAAGATTCAATAGAAAATAACTTTAAAGTAAAACATTCTCCTAGCGATTATGCAGAACATCTAAACATCTCTGCCAAAGCATTAGCCAAAATCACCAAGACCCATTTCAACAAAACGTTGACTGATTTAATAGCCGAAAGAATAGTCATTGAAGCCAAAAGAGAATTGTATTTAACGAATAAAACAGTCAAAGAAATAGCCTTTGAATTAGGCTATGACGATGAATATTATTTCAGTAGATTTTTCAAAAACAATGCTGATGTTTCTCCACAACTGTTTAGGGAAACCGTTGGTTTTGGAAGGAGTATGAATTAGATATACATTCCCAACTTTTCAATAAACAGTCTTCAAGCAATGTGCTAAAGGTTTTTTATGAATACCATCACATTGCTTTGTTGCTTATTTATAAAGCCATTTTTTGATAAGTTTTGTGTAATGAGGCAGTAGGGTAAGTTTTATTCATCAAAAAATTGTTGTTGAATATCCTTAACAAACTCCTCTGAAACCCTTGCAAGTGAAGCACATTGTTCAATAGTTAATCCCATCTTTAGTCCAGATTTAATAGTCTCAATCTTTTCTTCCTCTTTTGCTTGCTTTATTTTCTTTCCCTCATTTTTGACTGCTAAAGCATTTGCCGAAATTGTCATTTCGTAAGCTAATTTTTGTTCTGCTGTCATATTACGAATATCAACTTCTGAAATAGCTTTTTTAAGCCAATCTTCATTCCAAAAGGTTGGGAATTGCGATATTTCTGTTACTTTATGTAAATTTTTCATTGTGTAAATCAGTTTTTCCAAATCTGTTTCTACTTGATTGACTTTTTTGTCAAACTTATCAAGTTCTACGGTAATAAACGTCATCTGGTCATCAATAATTTCATTTTGGGTATTCCTAAGAACAGCAATATTATGATAATCAGCAATTTGTGGAAATATGCTATTGGCTAATAAACCAATACAATATATTTTAGGTAAATTCTCAAATCTGTATTCCCCTTTCTTTACTAATGTATTGAAGCGATGTAAAGCATAAAATTTCATGCGTTGGATAAACTCTGGGTATTCACTCAGTTGCATTTCTACGATAAAGTGATTTTCATTATCATCAACACAAGCAATGTCGTAAATTCCACTACGACTGTCAATAGTAATAGCAGAAATGTCATTTTTAACAAATTCAATTGATTTGATAGCTACAGACGAATTAATCAAAGCCTTCAATGCTATTTTTAAAAATGTGGTATCAACCTCATTTCCAAAAGTTGCCTTAAAGCCATAATCTGAAAGGATTGAAATAAATCTGTCGTTCATATTATAAATTTCCATTAGGCAAAGCTACTTAAATTTCATATATCACAAATAACTATTTGACTGCTATTTCTTGCCCTTGGTGTTATTAGGATATTAGGACACAAGAACGCTTACTAGAGTATCTATATTATCAAGTCGTTCGTTTACGTTTATAACTCATAAAATTAGAATTAGTAATCTTCAAGTAATGTCTTAAAAGTTATTTTTACGATTATTCCAGTCCACCATCTTAGATGCCGACAAACTGAAATATTTCAATTCTTTCCGCCAGCTTGGTATCCTTTATAAATTCCTTTAAAATCCTAATTATTTATGTTGCTGATAGTTCTATAATTAACTCATCTGTCAAATGTCTTTCGGAATTAATGCTGTTTTATGTCTTTATACTGCCAAAGAACATTGATAATTTTCCAACTACCATTAAGTTTGACAATGTGCATATAGTCAATCCATTCGTCTGCAATTAATTTTACAGAGGCAGTACGTTCAGAAACATCAAGTAGAAAAATCTCTTTTTTAGGGGACGCAGGAAATTTGTCGCCATTCTTATTATAACTCTCTGCAAGCAAAACCATAGATTCTGTTGTCGTTTCTCTTACATAATCTTTCCCTGTTGCCTTGTCTTTCCAAAAAGTACGTTTAACCATTCTAGGATGTAATGCCTTGTCCATTTGCGTAGGATTTGGCTTATGCTGAGATTCTATATAATCAAGAGCAGCTTGTCTGATTGCTAAAGTATCTTGTTTAGTTTGTCCAAAAACCAAGGGGCTAGTCAGAAATAACAGGAGGCATAAAAGAATATTTTTTTTCATTTTATCTGTTTTGTTGATATTCATATTGTAGTTATTAGCATTTGTAATTATTCCCATTCCCATTTATCGTCAATGCTGTATTTAATTCTCAAATAGTCTGCAAGTTCTTTCAGCCTTACAGTTATGTCGTCAATGTTTGATATTTTATCTTTTGGTAAAATGTAAGATTGTCCACCTTTTAATCTAACTAAAATTATCGTAGGAATTTCACATATCTCTTCAAGTTCTATCGTCAAAATTTTACTTTCATTACCATTCTGTTTCGCTAAGATATAGTGGTTGTTAAATTCTAACGTTGTAATTCTGTCTAGTCTGTCGCTTAAGTTCTCTTTAATGAAACTTTTGTAGTGGTTAATATAATGTCGCTTTTCCCAAATTGGATAAATGAAAAAACAAAAAACTCCGAAAATGACAAAAATAATACCTAAGAAAAACTTGCTGTCCAAAAACAATAAAAGTCCGAGTACTAAATATATTATAGGCACTATTACTTTGTTTCTTTGTCGCTTCTTTCTAATTCGTTCTGACTTTGATGCAAGATAAAGTTGGATGTACCAGGAAGTCCTTTTCGTCAATTTTATAATCTATCGTCATTGTATTATGGTGTAAAATGTTTGTATTAATTAAGAATTGAGAAATTGGTGCGTTGCTAATGTAGATGTTGTTTGTCTTAGCTAGCACATGACAAATACCGACAATATCAAGAATGCTTAAAGATTTTTTTTTCGTCTAATTAGGCTTTGCATAAAAATCATTAATTGAGTTTGTGTATTCACAATAATCAATTTTTGAATTCCATACCAACATGAAAGTAGGATTTTCTGTAGCTAAAGGGACAAGCATTAAACTTCGTTTGTTATTTACTCTGTTACGCTCTGTAATTACATCTTCACGTTGGTCAAAAGAACAATCAAAATAATAAAGGTATGGTTGAACAAAATTAATGTAGGACATTTTATCAACTTTACCCAAACTTTTAAATTCCAGTTTATCAATATTTGTTCTAATAGCATTTTGAAATTCTACCGCATTCAAAGGAACATTATTAAGAAAAGGCATGGCATTAAATTGAGCATCAACAAAAACCCATTTTTGTAATTCATCAACAAAAACTTCCGTGGCAACGTGTCCTCCACCTCGCATTGATGTTGATATATCACTGGTTTTAAGATATATAACTCTTGACTTAAAGCCTGAAACCTTTAATTGTGATGCCAAGACATATCCATAAGCAAAACAAGGAAACCTTCCTCCTTCTTTTACTTCATCTAAAATTGAGATAGCATCATTTTTTTTAGGACTTACATCTCCTCTATGTTCCCATTGGCTACGAGTCCAATTTAAGATAGTCAAAACTTTATCAATTTGCGTTTTTGAATTTTTGAAAGGAATCGGATATTTTGTACGCAAAGAATCAAGATACCCCTTTTCATTTTCGTTGGTATATAAAATTTTATATTTAGGATTGCTTTCTGTTGAAGCATAATTTAACGTTGGAATAAAAATCTTCTGTCTTCTTACTGTTGTCAAGGCATAAGATTCATTGTTTAAATGAACATAGAAACGTTTGGTTTCATCATGATTAATTTCAAATTTGATACTATCAATGTCTGTCTTGAACTTGAACAAAATTTTAGTTTTTTCTGAAAGGTAAGTTTTAATGAGAAGGGTATCGTCTGCAATTTTAGGGGAAACTGTCCAATTACTATTTTCAACATTGTTTACATAATATTTGATTTTGGCATTATTTGCTTCTATGACAGGAAGACCTTTATAAGTTTTTTGACTATAAGCCAATATTGAAGAGGACGATATTAAAATTGTGAGTACTAGGTTTTGTAGTTTCATATTATGTTTAGTTATGTGTTAAAATTTCTGACAACTGTTTGGGACTCTCAATTAGCGTCGTATTTTACCTTATTCACCAATTAGCCTTAGGTGTTCTCTTATGTTTGTGAAAAAATATAATTTTGATAATTGGTGCGTTGCTCACGCAAGTGTTGTTGGTGAACAAACACTAACAACGGCGGGAATTAACAAGTGTAACACAGTCTATGATACTTATTTTAGTCTATTGTTAACTTCTTTTTCTAAATCGTCAAAGTTTGTTATCTCCATAGGAACTACTATAATGTGTTCACCATTAAAAGCATTTGAATTTATCGCTTTAACCCACAAATCTCCATTCTTTTTTTCGATAGATTTAATGTTATAAAAGTCAATTTTAGAATAATAAATATCACTGGTAATGTTCTTTGCTTTTTTCATTGCAAATCTGTGTAAAAAGTTGAGTCGTGGGTCGTTTTCTAAATCTATTACCTTTGTTATTGAATTTTCATCAATTATAATTTTAAGATTTTCTGCTACCAAATTTGTCAGTTTTTTATTGTTTAAGTAATTTAATCCAATAATTATAGTTGTAAACAATAAAGGAAGAAGCATTGTATAAATTAATTCTGCTGATACATCTTTTTGGCGTATCATTGAAAACATTAGAACACACATTGTTGTCACTATAGTAATTGCTAATATTTTAATTTTAAATACTCTATTGTTACTTCGTTTTGTGAATTCAGAGATTTTTGAATTGTCAATTTTATAAGTTTTCATTATTGTTTTTATTGTAATTTAAAATGTTTGATTTTATGCTTTGAGTTATATGACGAAGCATAATTTATCAATATTATAAGGTTGATTTATAATGATTAAAGAAAAACTTAATCAAAACGATAACACTCAAAGAAAACCAACTTGTATCAAAAAAATTAAAATGAGGTCAAGTTTTCACAAATTTGTCAAATCAAAGAGATTAAATAGTCATAGATGTTATCAGCTATTGATTTTTCAATCATATGGTTTCCAATTCTTGTCTTTGGGTTCTTCTATATTTGGTGGTCTTACGTTTCTTTTCATATTTATATCACAAGCACCAAATTTCATAAAATTCTTTTGTGCCTGTTTTAATGACGTTGGGTTTGCTCCACTTTCATAATTTGGGTCATCAAATTGTATTGCGTCATCCTCCCAAAAACAAACTGGGCAAATATAGTAAGCCCCATTAGGCTCTTCTGTAAATGTTTTATGTCCACAGCAAGGACAAGTAAACTTAGCATTAATTGTTAAGATTAGTAACGCTTTATCCAATCCAATAAGCGGTTTTGTTGTAACCCAACGTTCTTTTATATTATCAGGCAAAGCATTTATAGAAAGGTCATCATCAATAATAACATAATTCTGATTTGCACCTTTAGTTTTAATCCATTCTTCAATTTCAGACCCTCTGTCCAGCAATTGACTTATTTCAGTCTTATCATTTAGTTTTGAAATTGTTTCAAAATTCAAGCCTCTTGTGCTAAAAATTTCTTTCCATTTAGCTTCATCATAGTTTATCCGATGTGTAGTAGTCAAGACAATAGAAGCATTAGTTACCTTGTAAAGTATTGATAAATTTTTTAGCGCATTTTCATTAAGTCGCATAAAGCCGTCAGAAAGAAATTCTGGTTGTCTCCAAGAAGGTGTGGTTTCTAAGACTCCATCTATATCTAAAAGTATTATCATGCTGTTCCTTTCAGTCTTTATAATAGTGTATATCGTTTCGTTTCTAGTATGGTTGTAGTGGATGATGCTGTGATAGTCTATCTAGTCAAGATTAAGAAGTTTTTGAAAAAGTAGTGTCCCTATTTCTTCCACAGCGTTATTGTCTGCAAGTGTCGACTCTTTAAAAGCTAAAGGGCAAATAGATATTCCTAGATAAATATTATACAACAAAACTAATTTGCTTCCTTTAAAATCAAAATCCCAATAGATTATGTCAATGTGATTCAGCTTGTTAGTAAATGTTATATTAAAATTGGTTTCTAGGATGTGAGCAACTTTGTAAAATTTATCGAATCCACAATCATCATCAATGATTGCTTCTGTCCAACCTTTGTCTATTTCTAATTTGGGTTTCATTGTCTTTTATATTTTTCATTGAACTTAAGCCTTTATTTGTGTTTTTCGCTAACTAGGCATGCGTCAGCAAAGCACCAGTTATTTTTATAGTATTTATATTTATATTATTAAACACTGAATTGTTTGGTTGCTCACGCAAAAAAACTTTTCAGATATGTTCTTTAGTATCGGCAATTAGTTTGTCAATCATATAAGTGGAGTTGTCAAGTTCTTTTGCTTTTTGAAACAATTCCAATGCTTGGAAATATTCTCCTTTATCAAGATAGTAAATACCTAGGCTACGATAATTATATGAATTATTCTCGTCAAGTTTAAATGAATAATTTATATCTTCTAATCCTTCTTTTATTTTTCCAATTTTAATTTTTGAAAGTCCTCTGTTGCTGTATGAATAGGCATATTTCTCATCTATTTCAATCGATTTGTCAAATAACAGAATTGCTTCTTCAAATCTATTTAACAAATTAAAAGTAAATGCTTTATTATCTAAGGAATACTTATTATCAGGGTTTAATAGTAAAGACTTTTCATAAAACTCCAATGCTTTATCATACTGGTCAAGTTTAGAATATGAAAACCCTACGTTAAAATAATCGTTTGAATCCATTTTATCATAAATCATAAACTTTTCTGCAAGTTCATTTACTTGTTTGTAATTTTTTAATTGGAGAAAAGTGGCAATCGTCAACTTGTAAATATGTTCGTCATTCAAGCCATTTTTTAATATGTAGTTAAGCAAAATCGAAGCAACCTCATCAAATTTTTGTTGGTTATATAATGCAATTGCTTGCCTATACTCCTTTAACAACCATTTATAATTAAACAATTGCTTTAATTGATAGCCATCATTGTAGATGAAACTACCATCATATAGTTTTATCGGAGTTGTACGTGGTATAAGGTTAATTATTAAATCAAGGATTGATGACCCGAAAAAGATTACTAGAATGAATTTGATTGAACCATGAAGGTCATAAACAAAAGTGAAGTAACAAGCAATTATTGCGATAAAAATTGAAGCTAGAGGGCCTGTCAGTGTATAGATAATTTGCTTGTCGATTGTAATTCCATTTGCAGGGGGAACACACAGTCCAAATCTCCATAACAGTGGATTATAACTTAACCAAATCTCCAAAAGACCTATTTTGAAGTGAAAACTTTTTTCTTTGTTACCATACGAACCAATAAATATAGATGTCTTTTCTCTAGTCATTAGGATAGCAGGAATGGCATGTCCTAATTCATGAAATAAAACTGTAAATGGTGTTATAATAAGAACAATTAAAATTAAAAAGGGTACTATGATTGAAAAAAAACCCATTACTTAAGATATAAAATTTATTAATTTGCTCTGTTCATTTATTGCAATACATTGAAGTTGCTCCTTAGCCACAGAGTTTTTGACTGGCTTATAAATATGCTAAAGTTTTGTCATACTTTTAACATTTACAATTAATTATTCTGAACCTAAGATAATTATTTATTTTGAAGTTTGCTCTAACTGATGGCATGACTCAAACCTCATCCCAAAACAACATCCCAATTTTCAAGTTAATACCATCCAGCCTTTGTTGGTGTTTGTCCACCAACAAGTCATGCGTCAGCAATTTGCCAATTATTTTTACAATATTATATAATAAGTTGATTGGTTGCTGACGCAAAATTCGTGGGAGAAAAACGCCAACGAAGGCGGAAGGTGTCATACCATTCTTTTCTGCTATAAATATTCCATCCTTTCAGGATTGATTCCTCTTCTGAAATTATTTTGCAATAGAACCAACAAATAGTACTGGTTCTATTGCTTCAACACCGATGGTAGTTTCAACCATCAATGTCCACCATTTTTCAAATCCTATATCCTCGTCTTTTTTTCCATTATTTAAGTCTACCATACCTTTCCAAGCATTACAGTATAAAATGAAATTGTTCATAAATAACAATCTATATTTTAATGGTGTTGTTTCAGCAAAATGAAGCCTAATTCCTTTTTCTTTTGACAATGATAAAATAACTTGTTCGTCATCAGTTGTCAAAAAGGCAAAAGCCATAAAATTATCAGGAAGTGATACTCTCATGTTGTTTTCATCCACTACTTTCAACGTTTTCAAAATGTCTGCTGTAATAAACGACCAATAATGTTTGGTCAATGAATATAAAACTGTCCATTTCTCAAGCATTGGCGATGATGCAAAAAGTTTGTCTTCCTCGCAAGGAAGCCACATAGCAAACTCAACATTTTTTAGTTCATTCCATTCTATAGGTTTTTGAATTGAATGCTGAAATTTGAGAATTATTTCCCCTATAGAACCATTTAATTTACTTTCTGAATCAATTTTATTTTCTGAATCAGTCTCTTGCGTACTTTCTTTTGTCGGCTTACCAAAAAGTTTTTTAAAAATGCTCATTGTCGTTGTTTAAGGTTGTCTCTAACTTACCTATTTTATGCGAAAAGGGTATTCTCTTTCATATATTATTTAAAACTTATTTTCATGAACCTAAGATAATTATTTATTTTGAAGTTTGCTCTAACTGATGGCATGACTTTGAGTCATGCCATCAGTATTTACTCAGTATATGCTTTAGCCTTCGTTGGAGAAAACCGCCAACAAGAGTAAAAACCCTTACCCTAAAAATCTCAAAGCTGAAAGCTCAAAGCTCACAACTACCTAAATTTCCAAAACAACATCCCAATTTTCAAGTTAATATCATTAAATTAGTGTTTATTCTACTACATAATGAATCAAACTCTTCCAAATACTTATCAATATATCATTGCTGGGGGTGGCATGGCTGGACTTTCGTTGGCTTTTTATTTGAATAAAAGCTTACTGAAAAATGAGTCTATCCTTATCATCGACCGTGATGTAAAACAGGCTAATGACCATACTTGGTGTTTTTGGGAAAAAGAAGTTAGCCCTTTTGAGGATATTATCTATAGAAAATGGAATGGGCTTTGGTTCTACGGCAAGGAAGATTTTGCCAGATTTATGGATATTGAAGAGTACACCTACAAAATGCTTCGGGGTGAAGATTTTTACCAATATATTATTCCACTCCTCAAACAAAACCCTAACATTAGTTTTTTGCAGGCTGATATTGAAAAAATTAATGGAACTACTACCTCAGCAGAGGTTCTGACCAACAAAGGTACATTTATAGCCAATGGTTTTGTGTTTGATAGCATTACGGTGTCTAGCTTCAATAAACCCAATTACCATAATATGCTCCAACATTTTAAGGGTTGGATCATTGAAACTGCTCAACCGAGCTTTGAACCCCAAAAACCTACGCTTTTTGATTTTAGAATAGCACAGCAAAACGAATGTAGGTTCGTATATGTTTTGCCACATTCCACAACCAAAGCATTGGTTGAATTTACGGTTTTTTCAGATAACCTCCTCGACGAGGCTTCGTATAACAATGCCTTAAAACAATATATTCAGGAGGTTTTGAAGATTGATGATTACCGAATCACTGAAATAGAGTCGGGCGTTATTCCCATGTCTGACGAGCCACAAGTAATTTCTCCGTCCCCAAAAGTTATCAGAATTGGTACGGCCGGTGGGTATGTTAAAGCCTCAACGGGCTATAGTTTTCAGCGTAGCCAACGATTTTTACAAAAATTAGTCTCGGATTTAGCCTTAGCCCATACTACAAATAAGCCGATAGTATTTCAAGGCAATTTCAATACAAATCGCTGGAAGGCGTTGTTGGATAGTATCCTCCTCAATGTGATGCTGCACAAGAGAATGCCTGCTGATATGATATTCACTAAGTTATTTCAATCTAATCGTCCAGCGGATGTATTAAAGTTTCTGGATGAAGATAGTACTATCTGGCAAGACATCCTCTTGATGCAAAGTGTGCCTACTCTACCATTTATCATGGGTGCAAAAAGTGTAGTATCGGCAAAACTCTATTAAATTATAGTAGTATTAGTCCTAATATTTTATGGTAATATTCGTTTTTATAGTCAATATCCTTAAATATAGACTTATTTAAAGATAATTTATCTATAAATACAGCATTCAATAAGCCAAATTGTCAAATAAAAATATTAGTGATAAATTTGTGCTTTGATTGATTCACAAATTATAAAATATTCATAATGGCATATCTTTTCACCTCTGAGTCGGTATCGGAAGGACACCCAGATAAAATTGCTGACCAAATCTCAGACGCCCTCATTGATAATTTCATGGCGTTTGATCCTTCTTCAAAAGTAGCGTGCGAGACCCTTGTAACCACAGGTTTAGTAGTGTTAGCAGGAGAAGTAAAAACTAATACTTATTTAGATGTTCAAACCATTGCCCGTGATGTAATCCGTAAAATCGGATATACAAAATCTGAATATATGTTCGAGGCAAATTCTTGTGGTATCATCTCTGCTATCCATGATCAATCTGCTGATATCAACCAAGGGGTTGATAGAGTAACGGCTGATGATTTTGAATCAAAAGCAAATGCGCAAGGTGCTGGTGACCAAGGAATGATGTTTGGTTATGCAACCAAAGAAACCGACAACTATATGCCTTTGGCGTTAGATTTGGCTCACCAAATCTTGAAGGAAATGTCAGCGATTCGTAACAGCGAACCTGAATTGATTGATTACCTTCGTCCAGATGCAAAATCACAAGTAACCATTGAATATTCTGACGATAACGTTCCTCAAAGAATTGATACTATTGTTGTTTCAACACAACACGATGAATTCTCTGATGATGAATCAATGTTAGCCAAAATCAAAGCTGATATTATCAATATTGTTATTCCAAGAGTAAAAGATAAATGTAAGCCTGAATTACAAGGTTTATTTGATGGCGACATCACTTACCACATCAACCCTACTGGTAAATTTGTAATCGGTGGTCCTCACGGAGATACAGGTTTGACAGGCCGTAAAATCATCGTAGATACTTACGGTGGAAAAGGTGCTCACGGTGGTGGTGCATTCTCGGGTAAAGATCCTTCTAAAGTTGACCGTTCGGCGGCTTATGCTACGCGTCACGTAGCTAAAAACCTAGTGGCTGCTGGTTTGGCTGACGAAGTGTTGGTACAAGTTTCTTATGCTATCGGGGTGGCTCAGCCTTGTGGTCTTTTTGTCAATACTTATGGTACTAGCAAAGTAGGTTTAACAGACGGAGAAATCGCTCGTCAAGTTGAAGAAATCTTTGATATGCGTCCTTATGCTATCGAACAACGTTTGAAATTGCGTAACCCTATCTATTCAGAAACGGCTGCGTATGGCCACATGGGACGTACTAACGAAATCGTGAAGAAGTCTTTCAAAGGGCCAGATGGCGTTGTTTTTGAGAAAGAGGTGGAACTTTTCACTTGGGAGAAATTAGACTACGTAGATGCTGTAAAAGCTAAATTTGGCTTAGCATAGTTTAGATATTATCTATCAAAAAAAAAGGCATCAATCGATGCCTTTTTTTTTGATACTATATAACCATTTTTTTTTAATATTATCTAATACATCACAAGCAACATTTCCTTTATTTATACTCTATTTTTAGAAAATAAAAAAGGGAACTTCTTGCGAAGCTCCCCTTAAAGCAAATTGCACTTACTAAAATATTAACTTTCCATTGCCATCGACATCAATACGTTTCTTGTCGGATTAGCTTTATCTTGTATTCGTTCTTTAAATCTTTTAAGTTGGATTTTGAGTGCTTCAATGGCAATGTCCATTGCTTCTTCAAATGTCTTACCCTGTTCTTTTACAAAAAGCGTCCCGCCGGGTAAATTAATTTTAACTTCCAACATTTTACTTCTGACCTTCTTTGTATCCCCTTTATCTACTTTTAGAAATACTTCACCTCCAGTAATTCGGTCATAAAAGGTATCCAGTTTATTTAATTTTGACTGGATAAACTCCAATAGCTTGATGTCAGCATCGAAGTGAATTGAATGCACTTGTAATTTCATACGCACTCGGTGTTTAAGTTAAACAAATTTTAAAAGAAAGCCCTCAATCAAAGCCTTTTGCTCATTGGAGCAGTTCTCTGTTTTACCTTAATGTTTCCCATTCGAATTTCACTTACGCTACACCGCTATTTTATTGCAATCAAACAAATAAATATAATTCAACAAAAATGGGAATAAGAAACATTAAAGTCAAAACAAAGAACTCTCCGTTTTAGTCAAATAAACCCAACCGACTAAGATAGGGTTTATAACTTATCTTGAGCTTTTTCTTAAATGAATTTCGACATTAAATTTCAATTATCCAAATGTTAAATACACATTCTTTGAATAATCAAAGTTATTGAATCCTACTATATAGTTACAGGATAATTATATTAGAAAAGTGCAAAATTTGGCTTTTAATCGGGTAAAAAACCCTTTGAAATCTACAAAAACTCGTCCAAATTAGGCTTTTCCCAGGCTACTCTCAGCACTTTCGAGTGCACATTGATCTTTTCAAAAAAGCGTTGCCAATACAGTTGCTGATTAGACAAACTATCGGTTGGAGACTTCACTTCTATAAAACAATATTCGCCATCGTCCCACATGAATAAGTCTGGAAAACCCCGAATGTTTTCTCTTAAGTTCCTCGCCATTTCTAGCATAATTGCACTAACTTGTTCAGACGAAAGTTTTTCTAAAACGGTCTGAATCAATGGGAAAAGTCCTCCGTACCAATCTACCAAAGGATTAGTAATGCCGTATTTTTCAAAGAAAATATTGTAAATATAAATCGACGTAGCATCTATATCTTCCAACATTTGAAGGCGCTCTTCTATCTTCTCTTTCCTCTTTTCAAAAAAAGTAGGCTTGAATAAATCAGACGGCGAACGCTGTAAGGGGTGATGGATAGACAAGGTTTCGGTATCAAAAATAATGTCCCAAAATAATAATCCGAAGAGACTCCTCCAAAGATGGTTTTCGGTAAAAGTTGCTTTTTTATATTGTCTTTCGTAATAATCTATCACGCCCATCTCCACTTGTCTTTTCCAAACCAAATCAATCGTGATTGACTCTGACCCGTGCAAATGCTGGGTAATGGCTTTCTTTGATTTCTTTTTTTGCAACTGTGCCTCTAAACGATTCAAATAATCTTCTGCAAAAAAGTGTTCATCTGCATTCTGAGGTTCTGCTAAAATTACCTCGCAAAGGGCTTTGGCTTCTTCCTTATTTTTAAGTTTGTCTAAAATCCGTACTTGTCTTTCTCGGGAAGGCGACTGCTCCGTCAAGCGGAAAACTATCAGCGCTTCATCCAAGGCTTTAATCTTTTCTAAGTATGCCCCTACTTTCAATGTAAAGCGTTCAAAGGTAGGAATGGCTATTTCCGACAGTTCTTTTCCATGTGTTTCGGCCCAATCCATAAACCAATTATAAATTTCAAGGTAATCTACTTTGGTTTCTTGCATCACATAAAAATCTTCCCTCGCCAAGCTCACTTTTAGCTTATCTTCCACCTCCTGTCGGGTCTGAAAATAAGCCACCATTTTATCTTCGTCATACTTCTCATAATTCTGATAACCCAAATCGCGGGTTACGAACTCTGACATATCGCCGTGGCGCGTTCCAAAAAAGAGAAACTTTAATAGTTGTACCTCCTCTTCAAAGCATACTTTCACGACAGAGTGCTCGATGGCATGAATTTTTGAGAAATCTTTTTCATCTAATAAAAACAGTATTTCTTCCCAATCTCCCACCTCTAAAAGCCAATCAAGCACTTCTTCTTTTTTTAAAGATGATTTGCCCTTGGTGGGTAGGTTGAGCATCTTGGCTAAAAAAATCAGCTCGGTTTTATTAAAAATATCTAGTACTTCATACGCATATTGAAGATGCTTTATTCCAAGTGGTTCTACAAAATTCTTAATAATCAAACTGTTCAGTACCGCTGGAATATTTTCAATTTCAGCATATTTCAGCTTTTCAACCCTAAAAAAAGAACCTGTTCTATTTACAAAGCGTATGTACAAACATTGCTCGTCTTCTGTTAATGCATCAAATTGAGACAAGAATTGCTGTTCACTTTCGTTCAGAATATGTTGGTACTTTTTCTGGACAAAAGTCAATAAATATTGAAAGTATTCTAAGTAATATTTTGGAGGAAGTTCTATTCGTTCGGGAGCCATCAAATATTTTTTTCGTAATTTACAAAGATAAATAATCCTATTTAGGTATGACAAACCAAAAAGTCCTTGAAATATTTCTAGAGAAAGCTATTATTTCTGCACAGACAGGGCAACATATTACTGATTTTGAAGATAGCAAACCATTTTCCCTACATTACGAATTAAAACTAATATTATATGTTGGTATATTTTTATTCAGTAGTGGCTTGGGGATAGTTATCTATCAAAATCTGGATTCTATTGGGCATACCGCTATCGTTGTCTTTATTAGTGTGTTGGTCTTGTTATGTTTTGGGTTTTCGTTTTGGAAAAGAAAAGCCTTTAGTTGGCAAGCAGTAGAACAAGACAATCCTTTTGCCGACTTTGTTTTGGTATTAGGTTGCTTGTGTTTTCTAACGTTAGAAAGCTACCTACAATATCAATACAATTTGTTCGGAGAAAAATATGGGCTAATCACTTTTATCCCTGCTGTCGTTTTCTTTTTGGCGGCTTATGTGTTTGACCATCGAGGAGTGCTTTCTATGGCTATTACTGCCTTTGCTTCGTGGGTAGGTGTTTCTATTTCGCCTTTATCGGTATTCTCTAAAAATGATTTCTCTGCCCCTTATTTTATTTTCACTTCAATTGGTCTAGGGCTTTTTTATGTGGTAATTGGCTTGCTTGCAGAGTATAAGCAATTTAAAAAACATTTTTCATTTACTTATCTTTTGTTAGGGAGCAATTTGGCTTTAGTAGCAGGCACTGCAGGTATTTTTGAAGAACACATCAAGTACATTTATTGCTTGATAGTATTAGCAATAAGCGCGGGTTTGTGCTATTATGCTAAAATAAAACAGTCTTATGTATTTCTATTGACGGGAGTTGTCTTTGCCTACATCGCCCTAACCGATGTTATTTTTGATACTTTCCCTGATGACTTTCTGAGGGGTTGGTTTACAGCATTTTACTTTATTGCCTCTGGCATTGGGGTTATATACTTGTTGTTCAACCTCAAGAAAATTCTTAAAACCTCAAATTAAACCTTATGAAAGCATATCAACAACAATGGATTGATTATAGCTACCTACAAGCCAAAGCTCAAAATTGGTTTGAAAAAGGCTTGCTCACTGAACAGCAAAACAATGACATCAAAAAACAGTTTGTCCTCGATTATTATCAGCCCAACGTCTTTATCAAAATAGCCTTATTCCTTTTTACAGCGTTGTGCTGTATTTTTGCTTGTTCTTTATTTTTATTACTTTTTTCAGCTTCCTCTCTAGATAGTATCTTAAAAGGTGTCACTACTTTATCTTTATTCTTTGCAGTACTAAGTGTACTTCTATTAGAGTTTTTAATTAAAGAAAAAAAGGTTTTTCAGGCGGGTATCGACAACGCTTTAATCTATTTTTCAATTGGTTCTTGTTGTACTTTCTTATATTATCAGTTAGAGTCTTCTCATTTACCTGCTTGGCTAGAATGTTTTTTCTTTCTACCCTTCTTCGTTATCGCCTATATCCGCTATGCCGATGCTTTGGTAGCCTGTGGAATTTATTTTTTGTTAATCATCACGCTAGTTGATTTTTGTCTTGAATTTACTATCGGCAAAACTCTTTTGCCTTTCGTAATGCTGTTTTTTTCACTGGGTATGAATCGATTGGTTATGAAACTTAGTCTGCGAAAAGATTACCTTTATTATGAGACATCATTGGATATTTTAAAAACCTTATCCATTGCATCGTTCTATCTCAGTGTTAATTATTTTATCGTTCGCGAGGGTAACGCCATGATTAATAAAGTCTTTACAAGTGTAGCCCCTCAAATTGGACTTGCTCCTCTTTTCTATTTCTTTACTACTGTTATTCCATTCGTGTATGTGTATATAGGTCTAAAAAAACGTGACCGCACCTTCCTGATGTTAGGGTTGCTAACTTTGGCTTTTTCCTTTTTCACTTATCGACATTATTTCGGGGTAATTCCTACGGAGATTGCTTTGTTAATTTGTGGAGGGCTGATGATTGGTGGGGCATCTTTAGCCATCAACTTTTTAAAGCAACCTAAATATGGCTTCACTTATGCTCCTGACAACAACCTCGAAGGATTTAATTTAGATACTATTCTATTGGCTGAAGTAGTAAATAGTAAAATAAATACACATGATAAGCCTTTCAAATTTGGCGGAGGAAGCAGTGGCGGAGGTGGCGCAGGAAGCGAATATTGACATAGCAATATTAAATATAATCATTCAATGATTATCTAAGAAAAAATACTCAAATTATTGACTTTTTTCGTGAATGATGATGAAAAATGTATATTTGTTTTCTGAATTCGGTTTTGTTAGTAAAACCTTTAGACCGAATTTTACAAAAACATCCAAAAGGTCTTCTTTCTTGATAAAAGAGAGAAATATTTTGAAATACTTAATATTATCAAAATATTATTTTGCCATTAATAAAAAATACATAATTTAATTATCCATGAAAACTGTCGATTCTTACAATTTTGCTGGCAAACGTGCCTTAGTCCGAGTAGATTTTAACGTACCTTTAAACGAGCGTTTTGAGATTACTGATGATACTCGTATCAAAGCTACAATTCCTACAATCACTAAAATTTTGAATGATGGTGGTTCGGTGATTTTGATGTCTCACTTAGGTCGCCCGAAAGATGGCCCTACAGATAAATACTCATTAAAACACCTTGTAACCCCTCTTTCAGTAGTATTTGGTCGCCCAGTGAAATTTGCAGATGATTGTATCGGTCAATCTGCTATTGACTTGGCTGCTAGTTTACAAAGCGGAGAAATTTTATTGTTAGAAAACCTTCGTTTTTACAAAGAAGAAGAAAAAGGAAATGTAGAGTTTGCTGAAAAATTATCTAAGCTAGGTGATGTTTGGGTAAATGATGCTTTCGGGACAGCTCACCGTGCACATGCTTCAACAGCAGTAATTGGTCAGTTTTTTGAAGACAGAATTTGTGGTTATGTAATGCAGGCTGAAATCGAGAATGCTCAAAGAGTATTAGAAAACTCAGAGCGTCCATTTACAGCCATTATGGGTGGTTCTAAGGTTTCTGATAAAATCTTAATTATCGAGCGTCTTTTAGATAAAGTTGATAATTTGATTATTGGTGGTGGTATGACATACACTTTTGTGTTGGCTGAAGGTGGCAAAATCGGAAATTCAATTTCTGAACCAGATAAAGTAGAGCTAGCAAAAGAAATTTTGATTAAAGCGAAAGAAAAAGGTGTTAACGTATATATGCCTGTAGATAACTTGTGTGCTGATAAGTTCTCTAACGATGCTGAACGCCAAGTGGTTGCTTCTGGTGCTATTCCAGACGGCTGGCAAGGGTTGGACATTGGTCCAGAAACGGCTGAAATTTTCAAGAAAGTAATTGAAGCTTCAAAAACAGTATTATGGAATGGTCCGATGGGCGTATTTGAATTCCCTAATTTTGCGGCTGGAACAAATGCTATCGCTGATTCAGTAGTGAAAGCTACAGAAGAAAACGGTGCTTTCTCATTAATCGGTGGTGGTGACTCTGCTTCAGCAGTAAACAACGCTGGTTATGGTGACAGGGTTTCTTATGTTTCAACAGGTGGAGGTGCGTTGTTAGAATACATGGAAGGTAAAGTATTACCGGGTGTTGCTGCATTGCAATAACTGATAAAAATCTGCATTATTTGAAGGCGATACAATTTTTGTATCGCCTTTTTGTATTTATCTTTGAGTCAATTATAATATAACAATCGTGGAATTTAAAGCATTACCCATCAATACTACAGCACAATATCTTTTGAATGATAGTCGCCAGTTGTCATCCCCACAGCGGTCTATCTTCTTTGCTATTAAAGGTTTACATCACGACGGACACCTGTTTTTAGATGATTTATACCGAAAAGGCGTACGCGAGTTTGTGGTAGAAACCGATGCCCTCAGCCCTGCTATTCTACGGGAATTAAAGAAATTTACGGATGCCAAAATATGGCAAGTGGAAGATAGCATCACTGCCATGCAAGAGGTGGCTCAGCGTCACCGCGAGCAATTTAATTTACCTGTTATTGGCATCACTGGTAGCAATGGCAAAACCATCGTTAAAGAATGGTTAGCACAATTATTGAGCAACCGTTTTAAAATTGTAAAAAGCCCCAAAAGTTATAATTCTCAGATTGGTGTGCCGCTTTCGGTATGGCAAATCAACGAAAGTCATAACTTAGGTATCTTTGAAGTGGGTATTTCCAAGGTGGAGGAAATGGAAAAGCTAGAGAAGGTAGTAAAACCTTCCATTGGCATTTTCACGAATATTGGCACTGCACACAACGAGTTTTTTAGCAGTAATTCACAGAAGATTAAGGAAAAAATCAAGCTTTTCAAGCATGCTAGTACTTTGATATATTGTGCCGATTATGTAGCGATTGATGAGATTATTAAAACGGATTTCATGGTTGAAAACCCTGATTGCAAAATCATCAATTGGTCAAGAATGGCTAGTACTGGCGCGCGTGTGTCTTGGGAAATATATAATGAAAACACGAAAGTCTTTTTAGACTTAACCGCTATTTCGCCTAATACTGAAAGATTCAGCACCACGCTTGATATTCCTTTCACTGATGAAGCCTCTATCGAAAACGCTATCCATTGCATCCTCACGCTTTGGTATTTGGGGTATAGCACCTCTGATATTCAGGCAAGGCTACAAATCCTTCGTCCTGTTTCGATGCGCTTAGAAATGAAGCAAGGAACGAATGCTAATTATTTGATAGATGATACTTATAACAATGATTTAGCAGGCTTGACAATCGCACTGAATTTTTTGAGCCAGCAAAAACAAAAACAGAAAAAAGTACTTATCCTGAGTGATTTATTGGAGACTGGTGTCCCTGAAAAAGAACTTTATAAACAGATAGCCCATTTAGTAAAAGAAAGGCATTTAGAACAGTTTATTGGTATCGGCGATGTGATATCCCGCAATAAAAATCATTTTATGGCTAGTTCGGTCAAAACTGATACAAATATTCAGTTTTATAAAAACACGAAGGATTTTCTGGAGAGCCAAGCCATCAAATCATTACATAACTCCACCATTCTGATTAAGGGTGCAAGGAAATATGGCTTTGAACAGATTGTGAATAGACTTGTTCAAAAAACACATGGAACTATCCTTGAAATCAATCTGGATGCTATTACCAATAATTTGAATTATTATCGTGATAAAGTTGGGCAACAGATTAAGATGATGGTAATGGTAAAAGCATTTGCCTATGGCTCTGGTAGCACAGAGGTAGCCAATTTGCTTCAATTTCATGGCGTTGATTACCTAGCCGTTGCCTATACGGATGAAGGGGTTTCTCTCAGACAAAACGGCGTTTATCTACCGATTATGGTGATGAACCCCTCTCCTAACGATTTTGAGCAATTGGTGGCTTATTCTCTTGAGCCTGAAATATATAGTTTGAGAATCCTCCACGAGTTTTCTGAATACATTGATAGCCGTAATTTAAGCTCGAAAATTCACCTTAAAATTGATACAGGGATGCATCGGTTGGGCTTTGAAAAAGAGGCTTTGCCCGAATTACTGAAAAGTTTGCAGTCGAACCCCAACTTATGGGTGTCAACTATTTTCAGTCATTTAGCAGCGGCTGACGATGCTGATTTGGATGATTTTACAAGACAGCAAGTCAAAACGTTTACCGAAATGGCGAATGAAATCTCGGAAGCCTTGGGCTATATTCCCTCACGCCATTTAGCTAATTCCGCTGGCATTGCCCGTTTCCCCGAAGCGCGGCTGGATATGGTAAGGCTTGGTATCGGGCTGTATGGTGTAGCTGCCAAACCCGAAGACCAAGTAAATTTGCAGACGGTGGGTACTTTAAAAACGGTAATTTCGCAAATTAAGCACATAAAGTCTTCGGAGACTGTCGGTTATGGCAGAAAAGGCGAATTGAAAAGGGATACCAAAATTGCTACCATAGCAATTGGATACGCTGATGGTTTTGATAGAGGATATGGCAGGGGTGTTGGCGAGGTGTTGGTAAATGGACATAGATGCAAAGTAGTCGGAAATGTATGCATGGATATGACGATGGTGGATATTACCGATGTACCAAATGTGCAGGAAGGAGACGAAGTGATTATTTTTAATAAAGAACTGACTATTACCGAATTATCTCAAAAAATAAATACTATTCCTTACGAAGTATTAACCAGTGTAAGCGAAAGAGTAAAACGTGTTTTCTATCAGTTATAGGCTATAAAAAAAGTGCAAGAAATAATTCTTGCACTTTTAACCTTCAACCTTTTAAAACATAATTCAATCAAAATCAATTTGGCGTAAAATGCTTTCGATTGACTGTCTAATTTGTTTGATATAAAAATGGTTATAATATTTCTTTAAAAAATGGCTAATGTTTGTAATACAAATTTATGCAAACTTTTCATATAAAAACAAATATATTTGCAAAAAATTGCAAAAAATTTCAAGATTAAAATATCCACCCTCCTAATTTGGTATCATGTTAAAAGAAGAACGTCAACAAATAATTTTAGATAAGCTAAGTACAGACAAAAAGGTAACTTTAGTTGATTTAGGACAAATCCTAAATGTATCTTACGACAGCGTTCGTCGTGACATTATCGAACTCGAAGACAGAGGGCTTCTAAAGAAAGTACATGGGGGTGCTATCGCTAATTCATACTTATCTATCAAGGCAAGTAAAGGACTGGGGATTGTCAATACAGAATTTGTAACGATTGCTAAAAAAGCGATGAAATTGATTGAAAACCACAAAATCATTTTGATGGACGGAGGAACAACCAATTTCTACATTGCCGAGCAACTCCCTAAAAACATGGAGATTACCGTTGTAACCAACAATCCTCATTTGGCTACAGCCTTAGCAGAGCATCCTAAGGTTGAGATAATTTTGTTAGGTGGTTCTTTTTATAAACGTTATCAAATAACCCTTGGCTCAAAGACATTTCAGGATTTAGAGCACATCCATGCTGATATATATTTCATGGGTACAAACAGCATCAATCCAGAATTAGGCTTGGCTATTCGTCACTATGAAGAATCGTTATTAAAACAAAAAATGATGAGTATTTCAAGGAAAATCGTTACTTGTGTGATAGAGGAAAAAATTAACAGAGAAGAGAATTATAAGGTATGTGATTTTACGGCTCTTGACTATTTAATCACGAGTTTATCGCCTACCGATAATTTACTATCTGGCTTTAGGAATAAAAATGTTGAGATATTGTAACTTTTGTTTGCAAAAGGTTGCAGATTTAGTAGCACGAGTTTTCAACTCGTGAATAAATAATATACGAGTTGAAAACTCGTGCTACAAAAAACATGAGTCATCCCGAATTTCCCCTAAAATTTTGCGTTTTAGAGACAATTTGAGAGGTTTTCTACTTATTATTGTCTAGTCCTTACTTTTCTTTCCTTGATGAAAGAAAAGTAACAAAAGAAAATCAAGAATTCCTAAACTCGCTCCGCTCAAACAGTAGGAATTCGGTGTTCATCAATCATAAACATGAGTCATCCCGAATTTTAAAATCATAAAAAAGCGGTCGAAATTAGTTTTTCGACCGCTTTTTTATGATTGATGTGCAACGAATTCCTACTGTTTGAGCGGAGCGAGTTTAGGAATTCTTGATTTTTTTACGGTCCGCCGTTGCGGTTACTTTTTGTATCAAGACAAAAAGTAAGGACGAGAATAAATCCCAAAACTTCTAAACCTTGCTATTTTACTGGAAAATTCGGGATGACTCATGTTTCTCTTTAACTTACGAGTTGAAAACTCGTGCTACACTAAAACATTAATAATGCGCTAGTACATAATAAAACGATTCCTAAAATCAAGAATACTGATGGATTCAAACCTGGGATACTTCTTTCTCCTAAAGCCGAATCATAAGGATTCTCTGGATTATATCTTACCTGCATCGTTTGTCCCACTTGACTAAGCATAGACATTCCTTTGTCGGCTTCAATTTTGAATTGTCTTCCGTTTACGATAAATGATACAACAGGGAAGAAAATTGGGCTTTGACCTAATTTATCACTTCGTTCATAACGTTTGCTTACTTCTACTACTTCGCCGTTTGTCAATACTGAATGTTGAAGCCATTCACGACGTTTTCTGCTTAAATAAATACCTAAAAATATTAATGCCCCAGCTACGATTATAAATCCAGCCATTACTAATGGTGGTACTCCTTCATAAGTGCCGTGTGGGCCTGATATAAGTAAAATTGAATTAAATGCGCTTTCCATATTCACAAAATTTTAATGATTCTTTGACCGATAGAAGTATAAATCTTAATACTTCTATACAAATTTCATACAAAACTCATTAAAAACCAAGCTGTTACCTTTATAGAGGATTCTACTCAGAAGATTTGTGAAAGGCTTATTTTTGTAAATTTTTATTTTTTTTATTTAACGATTTACTTTTTGAAAGCTGTTTTTCTAAAAAGTCCATTTTTAAAGCTTCAAGTACTTATTTTTTAAACGGACTTCTCTAAAAAAAATATTTTATTGAATTTTAAAGTTTTTTTATTGTACTTTTTCTTGCAAAGGTTTGTTTTATAACCTCAATTTTTCAAAAAATACTCTTTTTATAAAGAAGGCATTTAAAAAACATATAAATCAACCAAATAGGTGCTTTATTTCATAAAAACAGGTTTAAAATCAGCCATGTAAATGCAAAAAAAATATTTTTATGTTTACAGCCAGTTTTTCCGTTTAAACCATATCAACATCACAATTACCAATATGACCATTACAATCCACACCACATAATACCCATATCGCCAATGCAATTCGGGCATATTGTCGAAATTCATTCCATATATCCCTGCGATAAAAGTAAGGGGCATAAATATCACAGAAATCACTGTCAGCACTTTCATGACGTTATTCATCTTATTACTTACCTGCGAAAGGTATAAATCCATCAATGATGCACCCAAATCTCGGTAAGAATCTACTGTTTCAATTACCTGCATCACATGGTCTAATACATCCCTTAAATACAGACTAGTATTGGCGGTGATTAACGGAGCTTCTTCTCTGATAAGGCTTGCCAACATTTCACGAAGTGGGAAGATAGTTTTTCTCATTATCGTAAGCTCTCGTTTCATACTATAGAGTTCATTCAATGCTTTTGGATTAGGATTTTTGATAATTTCTTCCTCTAACTGTTCCATATTCTCAGAAAATTTATCCAGCACCGTAAAGTAATTATCCACGACCAAGTCTATCAACGCATACAGCAAATAATCAGCCCCATTTTTACGGGTTTTACCCGCAGATGCTTTTATTCGGGTAAGAATTGGTTCAAAAATATCACGGGAGCGTTCTTCCTGAAAGGATATTACATACCCCTCACCCATCACAAAACTCAGATGCTCTATTTCAGCTTCACGAGTATAGGGGTTATACTCAATCATCTTTAAGGTCACAAAAAGCTGGTCTTCGTTATAATATTCAAACTTGGGCTTTTGGTGAGTATTCAAAATATCTTCTAGTACCAAGGGGTGTAAATTAAACATATCGCCAATGTTCGCTATTACGGCAGGTTCATGAATGCCATCTACGTTCATCCAATAGGTTTTATCCTCAGCAAGCTCGACACTAAAGTTGCCAAGATCAGGGACTTCGCTAATTTCATACTTATCGAAGTTGTAGCTAGTCCACCATATTTTAGTTTCAAAACTTACTTCCTTCCCTACATAAGTAAGCGTTCCAGGGGATGTTCCTAAGTTTTTATTTTGAATAATATATCTTTTTGGCATCAGAATCGTTTGATTTAAAATAGTAAAATTGAATTCAATTTAGAGAAGAGATTGGCAATTTTCAAATTCCAGCAGTAAATTGCTTGATTAATCGACCACTCGATAGAAAATATAATCCTTAATCATATCGTGATAATATTGAAATACACAAAACACATTTTTGTAAGTTGTTTTATCTCAGGCATCGTTTTATTAGCTTGCTCACATCAATCCAAGCAATTAGCTAAAAAAACCTCCACTGACGTTTCCATCAGAAATGATAGCATTGCGAAGCTATTCGACCCACAAATAGCTGTCAAAAAAGCGAGTAAGCTAGATACTTTTTTCAAAAAATTGCATAAACTGAATGGATTCAATGGAGCCGTGTTGGTTTCTCAATACGGAAAAATTATTTACAAAAAAGCCTTTGGCTATGCCAATTTTTCAAGCAAAGATACCAATACTACCCAAACGCAATTTCAGTTAGCTTCGGTATCAAAACAATTTACGGCAGTTGCTATCATGCAATTACACGAAAAAGGATTGATTGATTATGATGACCCCGTTTATAAATACATTCCGAATTTCCCTTACGACCCAAGTATTACCATTAAAAGCTTGTTGTCGCATAGTTCGGGCATTCCCAATTATGTGTATTGTTTAGACAAAATTGTCAATAAAAAAGTACCCTTGACAAATAATCAGGTAGTCGATTTGTTTGCTCGTTATAAGCCCGGTATCAATTATTACCCTAATACGAGATTCAATTACAACAATTCAAACTACGCTTTGTTAGCTTATATTGTCGAGAAGCTCTCGGGGATGAACTTTAGGGAATATGCCAAAAGAAATTTATTTGCACCTGCGGGTATGTCAAGAAGTTTTGTGTATGACCCTAGCAAGCCCGAATTGAACGCTACAGCCGCCATTGGTTATACCCCTCGTCGCAGAGGTTTCTGGCCAGTACCATTCGACCACCTAGATGGCGTAGTGGGCGACAAAGGAGTATATTCTACCGTGGAAGACTTGTATAAGTGGGACATGGCTTTGAACAGCGAGAAATTAGTAAAAATGAGTACCTTGAACGAAGCATTCTTGCCTGTGCATACTTTTAAAAACTTATTGACCAAAAACTACGGCTATGGCTGGCGCCTTCAACTATTGGATGATGGCACTTGGCTGACCTTCCATACGGGTTGGTGGCATGGATTTAAAAATTATTATATGCACAATAATAGAGACAATTCATCCATCATTATTCTACAGAATGTTTCAAACAGGGCCTTGGGTAGAATAAAAGTAGCGCAATCTATTTTATATCCAGATAAAGCATGGTATTTTATGAGTGGAGAAAACATGCCTGGCGAATTAGAAATAGAATAATTTGGTAAGAATTACTCAATAATAAAGTATTAAAAAAGTCGTTAAATCATAAAAAAAAAGCTAATTTTAGAGGGACAAAAACCTTTATGAAAATTACAAGAAACATGAGAATCTCAAAGTTACTCCTCCATTCCTTTTGCTTGTTGTTATGTCTTTCATTTTCTGTAAAAGCACAGAGTGAAGACGATGCTATCAAAACGTGTGTAAATAATTATTTGGATGGTGTTTTAAAAGGTGATGCTGCTCGCTTGAACCTTGCTTTTCACCCAACGGCTATGCTCAGGACTGTAAATACCAATACAGGTGCTTTGCAAGATATTCCTGTAGCTAAATTTATTGCTACGACTCCTGCGGGAGGGATAGAAACAAAAGGCGGTTCGACAAAACTAGTTGGATATTCATACATTGGGGTATCTGCTTTAGCAACGGTTGAATTGCGTTTCGGTGATTTTAAATATGTTGACTTATTGAGTATGCTAAAATTTGGCAACGATTGGAAAATTGTTAGCCGTGTTTTCAGCCGTACAGATTTGGATACGCAAGTAAAAGGAACTGCCGCTTCGGCAAGCCCAGTAGCTACTACGAACAAACCAGCCGTAAAAAAATCATCTTCTGCCAATGTAAAACCAAAAGCAGATGATGGTTGGTAAGCCAACAATGATATAATTCTTGAGAAGCCCGTGAAATTCATGGGCTTTTTTTATACAATCGAGAAAGCTAAAACAAACTCACCTTTGCGTAAAAACCTAATAATTCCTAACTTTGCAAACTCAAAAAGAAAAGGTAGCAATCACAATTAAAAATAGAAATGGGAAGAGCATTTGAATTTCGTAAAGCAAGAAAATTTAAGCGATGGGGACAAATGGCAAAAACATTTACCAAAATCGGTAAAGATATTGTCATTGCAGTAAAATCGGGTGGACCAGACCCTCATTCAAATTCACGTTTACGGGCCATTATCCAGAATGCCAAGGCAGTAAATATGCCGAAAGACAATGTGGAGCGTGCTATCAAAAAAGCATCATCTAAAGAGCAAGAAGACTATAAAGAGATTGTGTATGAAGGATATGCGGCGCATGGTGTTGCTGTGTTGGTAGAATGTACTACGGATAATACCAATCGTTCTATTGCCAATATCAGAAGTCATTTTACAAAATGTGGAGGTAGCGTAGGTACAACAGGGATGTTAGATTTTATTTTCGAACGTAAATCTGTTTTCAAAATTGCTAAAACGGCTGAAATAGACGTTGAAGAATTAGAATTAGAACTAATTGATTACGGTGCTGACGAGATTTTCTTGGATTTAGAAACCAATCAAGTAAACATCTATGGCGAATTCACTGCCTTTGGAGCTATCCAAAAATTCTTAGAAGAAAAAGGTTTTGAATTATTAGGTGCTGATTTTGAAAGAATTCCGAATGATACCAAAGAACTAAGCGAAGAACAAATGGCCGATGTTGAAAAACTAATCGAACGTTTGGAAGAAGATGACGATGTTCAGAACGTGTATCACAATATGAAATAGACTTTCTTCATACATTCATTGAAAAGCCAGAATTTTCTGGCTTTTTTCTTTCATACAATCATTACCTTTTAAAAGCAGATGCGATATTTTATAGAATGCTCATATAAAGGCACAAATTATTGTGGTTGGCAAGCACAGGAAAACTCCCGTACGATTCAGGGAGAGATAGAAAAAGTACTGTCTATTTTATTAAGAAAACCGATTGAAATTATAGGAAGTAGCAGAACTGATACGGGCGTTCATGCCAAGCACCAAACTGCCCATTTTGATTTGGAAGAAGCCATTCCTAATCCAGCAAATATTGTTTACAGAATGAACAAAATGCTTCCTTTTGATATTTCAATCTTAAACATTTTTCAAGTAGCAGACGACTATCATTCCAGATTCGAGGCAAGTTCACGTAAATACGAATATCATATCTCCAGAAAGAAAAGTCCGTTTTTGATAGACTTATGTTATCAATTCACACCTGAATTGAATATTGACGCCATGAACGAGGCTTGCAAGTACTTTTTTCAATACATAGACTTTGAATGCTTTAGCAAATTACACTCACAAGTATTTACTTTCAACTGTACCATCATGGAAGCAAGGTGGGAAGAAAGAGACAACGGCATATTGGTATTTCATATTAAATCAAACCGATTCCTCAGAGGAATGGTAAGGGCTATTGTGGGAACGCTGATTGAAGTAGGAATGGGCAAAATCAGTATTGAGGCCTTTGAGAAAATCATTCAGTCTAAAAATCGCCAAAAGGCTGGTGGTGCTGCCCCTCCGCAAGGACTATTTTTGATGGAAGTTAATTATTAATCAGGCTTCAATAAAAGTTAGGTATTCAAGAATATTTTTATCCTTGAATACCTCAAAAATTACTCAAGGATAAGTTTTTTAGAGATGCTTATATCCGCATTATTAAAAATGACAATATAATTTCCCTTTCCTAAATGGCTTAAATCAATTTGATGAATATCGCTCTGTTTGATTGGCTGTTCTACTAATTTTACGCCTCTAAAATCAACGATTGAAATTTGCCCATTTACCGATTTCGGAAAGTCAATTATCAGAAGTCCTTTATTCGGATTAGGATATAATTTTAAACCCCAATTTTGCTCCTCCTCAATCCCCAAAACTGATTGTGTAGTAACTGTCAACGCAGCAGCATACAGCGATTCGGTTTTATCTCCAAAAGCCTTTAAACGATAATAATAATTCGTTTTTTCCGTGAGTGGCATATCCGAAAAATCAGTTCTTGTAGCATCCAATTTGGCTAACTCTACGTAATTCCCTGATTCAGTTACTTTTCTTTCTAACACATAACTGGTCGCATTGGGAATACTCTTCCATGTAATTTTAGCATTACTGTAGGCTATTGATTCAGCTTGTAACACAGGCGTCGCTAATAGTGCTGGAGTTTTACTTTCAACAATCGTGTACAACGATTCTGTCAGATTTCCGATGGCTTTAATCCTGTACGCATAGGCGGTATTAGGTGTTAAATCTTTATCAACTAACGTCAACTGATTAGCAGGTTGGGTACTCAATAGTTTAAAATCTTCTGAACCTACTCTTCTTTCAATCTGATAAGCAGTTGATAGGGTAACAGCTTGCCATGAAAGGCTCAGGGAATTGTTATAAACAACGGTCACAGCCAATACAGGCGTGGCTAAATAAGCAAGCGTTTTAGCTTCTGCATTCGCATACAATGATTCCCAATAATTACCCACTGCCTTTATGCGATAGGTATAAAGCTCTCCTCCTTTCAAAGATTTGTCTTCATAAACTAACGTATTGGCATTCAATTGAGCTACCTCTTGAAAAGCAGTTGACGCCGTTTTTCTTTCAATAATATAGCCATTAATTCCTGTGATAGCCTCCCATTGTAATTTGATGGTTTCAAAATTAGTGGCCACAGCACTTAGCTTAGTAGTAGGAACTTCCTCTAGTTTGAATTCATAAAAAGAAAGTGCTCTAAGCCCTTTTTTATTCGTAATGTATGGACCAGTATATGGATAGTCGGGACTGGTGGGTTCTATAAAGGAAGGTAAATAAGAGATTTTAGTAGCCGAGCTACTCGTATTTAATGTTAAGATTACTTTATTCCCGACGGTCGTACCGCTCACTACATTGCCCGCGACGCCATCCAAATAGAAGAAATCTTTCATCAAAAGATTCCTTGTTTTCTCGTTCCAAGTAAGCTCCTGTCCCACTGGAAAAGTGATTGTTATTTCACTTTTATCGGCTTGAGAAAAGTACGCCTTTCGGACATTAGGAGCATCTATATTATCCGTATTTGATACATTATAAAAATCACGACCAGCCAACCAGCCCAATTCAGTAGCATTTTGGGTATAGCCCTCTGTAGTATAATGCAGCCCATCAAAGCCCGCAGTGCCTACAGAAGCAACCACCTGTAGATTTTGATATTTATCCGCTAAAGCTCTTTGCGTTTCCCGCACTTTGGGGGCTTCGCCCACAGCGGGATTAATGATGTCTATTTGATAGACGTAGAGTTGTTTAATAGAGGGTAAATCTAGTTTCAGGTTCTTATAAAATATATCGAAGTAACCTCCAAAATCAGATCCTTCTCCATACGCTTCCGTTTCGCCTTGTCTGTAAATCAGTGCTTTGACGTATTTATCTACCCCTGCTTTTTGCAAACGATATAACATTCTGCCATACCCATTGGTCAAATCTGCGGGGTTGGATGCCGTGCGATTAGCATGTTGACGGGCAGAAGACCAGTGAAAACCTGCATTAATCAAGCAAGTAGGGATACCAAAATTATCTAATATGTATTTCTGGAATTGATAGCCAAGCGTTCCTACATTTTTGAAATATACTTCTTGGTTTGATAACGCCCATAACGTATCGGCTGGATTATAATCTTCAATATTATACGTTCCCGTTATTTTACCAAAGGTTCTACAAAATTCATTGGTCTTGGCCTCGGAAAAAAATGCGGTAGAGTTTGATTGTCCCGTAAGTACATAGACATCGCCAGCGACTACATTTTCTCTAGTAACTAAATCCAAGGAATCTGTTCCTTTTACAGCAAATATTTTAAAGTCGTATTCCGCTTTTTCGGCTTTGATGACTACAGGCGTAAAGGCAAAAGTACCAAGGCTATTTTTATAGCTAATGGGTGCTCTTTGATAGGCAATTAATTGCTTGTTGCGATATACTTTGAGAGAAAAATATGACCATCCTTCGATTTCTATTTTTCCAGAAATAGGGACAGAGGCTTCGTTCTTTTCATTTCTTGGATAAAGCTGATAGCTTTGAGGGAGGTTATCAAAAACAGTAGCGTAGAAACGCTGAGAAAACCCAACATTAGCACACAAGACTATTATAAATAGGATAAAAGCTTTTTTCATAAATATTATATCATTGATTTAGACAACTACACGATAACATAATCTTGTGTATTGAACTATAAATTTATAAACATAATCTTATAGTTCAATATTATGACTATTGTTAACAGCAAACTCTTATCACTAGGGAGGGACTTAAGTCCCTCCCTAGTGATAAGAGTTTGACTTTGTTGCTGTTCTCAAATCGTATTCTGTGTGCCACACACCACGGTTTTCAACTGAACTTATTCAATAGCTTTCTTCACCTCATTCAATTTCAAAAGTGCTTCGATTGGCGACATCGCATTGATGTCAAGGTGTTTTAATAGCTTTTCGATTTTCTCAAATTTAGGATTAGCTTCGCCTCCAAAAATATTCATTTGGAAATTCTGTTTAGGCATTTCCCGAATTGTCTGGCGGTGCTGTTCTTTTGAGCGATTTTTTTCTAGTTCAACCAAAATCTCACTCGCCCGATACACCACTGGCTGTGGAATACCTGCCAACTGTGCCACATGAATCCCAAAACTATGTTCTGAACCGCCTTCTTTTAGCTTCCTCATAAAAATCACCTTGCCGTTGATTTCCTTTACTGAAACATTAAAGTTTTTAATGCGAGGAAAATCATTCGCTAGTTCGTTCAATTCATGATAGTGGGTCGCAAAAAGTGTTTTAGGGCGATAATTCGCATGATTATGCAAATGTTCGGCAATTGCCCATGCGATAGACACGCCATCATAGGTACTTGTTCCTCTACCAATCTCATCCATCAACACAAGACTTCTATCCGAAAGGTTATTCAAAATACTTGCCGTTTCAGTCATTTCCACCATGAAAGTCGATTCCCCTTTTGAAAGGTTATCGCTTGCTCCTACTCTGGTAAATACTTTATCGACCACCCCAATTTTAGCTTCACTAGCAGGCACAAAACAGCCAATTTGTGCCATTAACACAATCAGCGCCGTCTGACGCAAGAGGGCAGATTTACCCGCCATGTTTGGTCCTGTGATAATGATAATTTGTTGGCTCGAATCATCCAGAAACAAATCGTTAGGCACATAATTTTCCCCTAAAGGCAATTGCTGTTCAATAACTGGGTGGCGACCATCTTTAATAACAAGTTCTTTACTATCAGACACTTGTGGTTTAGCATAATTGTTTTTCTCAGCAATTTTCGCAAAATTGGTCAATACGTCCAATACAGCAATGATTTTAGCATTCTGTTGAATCTGATGCACATAATCATTGGCGACATTCACTAATTCATTAAAAATCCTAAACTCAATAACGGCAATTTTATCTTCTGCACCCAAAATGGTTTCTTCATATTCTTTCAATTCGGGGGTAATATATCGTTCGGCATTCACCAAGGTTTGCTTACGAATCCAATCGTTCGGCACTTTGTCTTTATGGGCATTGGTCACTTCCAGATAATACCCAAATACTTTATTGAAAGAAACCTTTAATGACGAAATCCCAGTACGCTCTATTTCACGATTTTGTAATTGTAATAAAAAGTCTTTCCCCGTATGAGCAATCCCTAAAAGCCTGTCTAATTCTTCATCTACCCCAGCCTTAATCATACCCCCTTGGTTCGTCACAATCGGCAATGATTCATCACGTAACTCATTTTCTATTTTATCTAACAAAAACTGACAAGGATTCAACTGGTCGGCATACTTCCGCAACATCGTTACATTGGCAGTCTGAGCCGATTTTGTTTTGTCTTCAGAATGCACTGAATTTATCAACAACTCTCTGATAGGCTCTATCCGTGACAAGGCTCTTTTCAGCGTCGCTAATTCACGAGGATTGATTCTACGAACAGCTACTTTGGAAATAAGGCGTTCTAAATCTCCAATAGGTTTCAGCTGTTGCTCAATAAACTCACGTAAATCGGTATTTTCTTTGAAAAACGAAACCGTTTCTAAACGCTCTTGAATCAAAGATTTTTCTTTCAAAGGCAACACTAGCCATTTCCTGAGTAACCTCGCTCCCATCGGGGTCATGGTTTGATCAAGAATTTGAATCAATGAAATACCCCCTTCTTGTTGGGCAGAGACCAATTCTAAATTGCGGATGGTAAACCTATCCAACCACACATATTTTTCCTCTTCCAGTCGATTGATTCTGGAAATATGGCTTACCTCTTTATGTTCTGTTTCTGCCAAATAGTGCATCACTACCCCCGCAGCAATGATACCTTCTGCCAAAGACTCTATCCCAAAACCTTTTAATGAATTAGTTTTAAAATGATTGGTTAGCAATGGATAGGTGAAATCACGGGTAAATGCCCAATCATCAATGCCAAAGGTATTGAACTTATCGCCAAACAATGCTGTAAATTCTTGTCTGTTCTTCTTACAAAAAAGCACCTCTGAAGGGCCAAAGCTTTGCAAAAGTTTTTCGATATAAGCAGGACTTCCTTGTGAGCATAGAAATTCCCCCGTAGAAATATCCAAGAAAGCAATCCCTATGATTTCCGAAGAAAAAGAGGAAAAACTAATAGCCGCTAAGTAGTTGTTTTGCTTGGTATCAAGTACATTATCGTTATACGAAACCCCAGGGGTAACCAATTCGGTAACGCCTCTTTTTACAATGCCTTTGGCAGTAGCAGGGTCTTCTAGTTGGTCGCAAATAGCTACACGTTCACCCGCACGGACTAAACGTGGTAAATAAGTATCTAGGGAATGGTGTGGAAAACCAGCCAGATGGTCGTCGGCAGTTCCATTATTTCTACGGGTAAGCGTAATACCCAAAATCTTTGAAGCTCGCACGGCGTCTTCCCCAAAAGTTTCGTAAAAATCACCTACTCTGAATAATAGTAATGCTCCCGGGTAACGCGCTTTTATTTGATTATACTGTTTGGCAAGGGGTGTTTCGTTCGCTTTTTTGATGGGTTTAGTTGTGTCGTCAGTATTTTTAGAAGGTCTTGCCATGTGATTATTAAAAAAATTCAATCTGTATTATTTGCTCAAAAAGTAGGCTGAACATCAATGATTGAAAATCAAATTAACTATTAAAAATGAATAATGTATATGTTTTCACAAAAATACAAACTTGCCGTTAAGACTTCTAAAAAGTGGGAAAAGAATTGAAGAATATTGAAAATATACGCTATATTGAAATGGATTTAATAAGTAATATATTTCTTAAATAGATTATATTCTTATTCCTAAAAAATATATAACATTTTGATTAAAATCAGTAATAAACCGCTTAAACATTGATTTTAAACACCAAAAATGTATATTAAATTATTCGTACAAATATTGTTATTTCAATAAAATGCCATAGAAATTTTAATTTGGAATGCTGTCTAATAATAGCTTACTAACCATAATTCATACTTTAATATCCGCCTTATTATGAAATCAGAAAACCTTTGGCCAGAATTTTCTCTGAATAAACCCATACGCAGTCCCAAAGTAGTTTTATTGGAGCAAGCTAGTTTTTTAGAACAAATCACCCAACAAACAATTAAAGCAAGTATCAGGAAAACGATTGAAAACAATAGTGGCATCATTAAGTATATCTTTGAAATAGAAGCCCCCGATACTAAAATCCTCAATTCAAAAGGCTATCGGTATTCACTATTAACAATCGAACAAAAATCGCTATTTTTTTATCCTTGTAACATATACCTAGATTCAAACTTATATTCTTCTGCCATAGAAACAGAGGAAGCGTTAACGAAGCATTTAAAAGAAATTTTCAATAGTGTCAAGACTCAGAATATCATTTATACCTTAATTTCATTGAGTATACATGGGTATGAGTTATAAAAATATGAGTAATTTATAGTTCCGTTAGGAACGATAAATCGGTAGTAGGCTACTACCGATTTATCGCCTCTACGAGGCTATTTTGTTAAACTTCTGTATTCTAATGAAAATTTGGAATGACTCATATTCAAATTACTTCCTCAAAATCTGCATAAACACTTCATCCAATCTTGAAGCCATCCTGACTTTGATTTTATAGTTATTTACATCCAAGCCTTTGGCATTAAACTTTGAAATCCATATTTCTTTAAAGCCTAATTTTTCGGCTTCTGAAATACGATTTTCGATGCGATTAACCGCCCTAATTTCCCCCCCAAGTCCTACTTCTGCCGCAAAACAGATGGTACTCGGAATAGAAATATCTTCATAAGAAGACACGATAGACGCACAAACAGCCAAATCAATGGCAGGGTCTTCTACTTTTAAACCTCCTGCAATGTTCAAGAAAACGTCTTGATTGCCTAGCCTAAATCCTCCTCTTTTTTCCAATACCGCCAATAGCATATTCAATCGTTTGGCATCAAATCCTGTCGAGCTTCGTTGTGGTGTGCCATAAGTGGCGATAGAAACTAGCGACTGTGTTTCAATTAACAATGGGCGATTCCCCTCTAGCATAGCTCCGATGGTAATTCCCGAAAAATCTTCATCCCTTTGCGAAATCAAAATTTCGGAAGGGTTAGACACCTCTCTTAAACCCGAATTGAGCATTTCATAAATCCCTAGTTCAGACGTGCTCCCGAAACGGTTTTTGGTGGTGCGTAGAATCCTATACGCCAAATGGCGGTCGCCTTCAAACTGAAGGACGGTATCTACCATGTGTTCTAATACCTTTGGACCCGCCAATGAACCGTCTTTGGTGATGTGTCCTATGATAAACACAGGCGTGCCCGATTCTTTCGCAAATTTCATTAATTCAGCCGCACACTCTTTTACTTGTGATACGCTCCCTGCACCTGCCTCTATAAAAGACGATTGTAGCGTCTGGATAGAATCGATAATCAGAATATCAGGTTCAAAAGTCTCTACTTGCTTAAAGATATTCTGGGTTTGGGTTTCTGTTAGGATAAAGCAATTATCACTTTTGTTTTCCAACCGCTCTGCCCGCATCTTGATTTGATGTTCTGATTCTTCACCAGAAACATATAATACTTTGTAGTTATCAAGCATCAAGGCAATTTGGAGCATCAATGTCGACTTCCCAATGCCTGGTTCACCGCCAATCAGGATTAAAGAACCTAATACGATGCCTCCTCCTAATACTCTATTTAACTCTCTGTCTTTTGTTAAAATTCGGTCTTGTTCCTGATAATTAATCTCTTGAATAGCCCTAGGTTTGGAAGCTACTTTCAACGAAGTGGAAACTTTCCAAGAGCCTTTTGTGGGTTCATCTTTCTGTACAACTTCCTCCACGAAGGTATTCCACTCGCCACAAGCAGGGCATCTCCCCAGCCATTTAGGAGCCTGATTCCCACAGTTTTGACAGAAAAATGAGGTTTTTACTTTTGCCATATTTACGTTTAACACACTCATTATCAACAGATAACAAGAATTATAATTTTATCTTTAATCCAGTGCTAGGATTATATTTACATTTATTTGTCAATTACTTATTTAAAATCAAAAATACCTACCGTTTACTAAATTATATTAAAAAAAACGAAGAATAAAGTACTTCTAGTTTAAAATATCCCGTTATATTGTCGTTTAAACAAACTCTTACTTGTCATGAAAAGAAAAATATTATTACTCCTCGTCCTATTTTGTTTGACAAAAACCAGTAGTGTTTTTGCTCAATTTACCTTCGGTATCAAAGGTGGTGTAAACTTTTCTCAATTAAAAACTGATTTCAAAAATCAGTCGGCTGGGGCAAATCTACAGCAAAGTTTAGATACAAAAACGGGTTATGTTGGTGGCGTATATTTCCGCATTGGGAAAACGATATTTTTACAGCCAGAATTAATTTTCTCGGCAAAAGGAGGAAGCTTGAATTTAAATTCACAAAAAGTAAATGTTGATTACACAAGTCTTGATGTACCTTTATTAATCGGCTATAAACTAGGTCCTCTTCGTTTAAACGCTGGCCCAGTAGCATCCTTTAAAGTATCAAACAGTATTAGTGATGACCTAAAAAACTATGGTAGTAATATAGGCGATTCATTCAAAAATGCCTCTTATGGCTATCAGGCGGGTGCTGGTTTAGACATAGGCTCATTATCAGTAGATTTACGCTATGAAGGTAGCCTTTCAGACATTTCAAATGTAGTCGATTTATCAAAAAGCATTAACTATTCACAAAAAGGAAACCTTTGGCAAATGACGATTGGACTTAAAGTATTTTAAGTGTTTGTTATTGGATAATCATAAAAGTGTCAGATTTCATGGTCAATATGCCTGATATTTGACACTTTTTTATTGCTGTCTTCTTTCAATCAATGGCTTTTCTTACTTTTGTATTTAGAACATGTTAAAAAATTATATTTTGTTTATATCCAAAAAGCAATATTTCCTTTCGTAAGTCCTTACTTTTCTTGTCTTGACACAAGAAAAGTAACAAAAGAAAGTCAAGAAATTCCAAACTCGCTATCGCTCAAACAGTGGAATTTCACTAAATGCTAACGCCTAAATAGGATAAAACTTTAAGTAATAAATCTTTTCAAAATTTAAACATACTCTAAGCAAAATACTATTTCCCAACAGCTAAACACCAACTCAAACACAAACTTAGCATTTTGAAAATATGTTATTGATTTAGACCTGATAAGTAATTGCATCAATATTTTGAGTATTTTTAAGAAAACAAGCCAAAGATATCATGGAAAATTTTCGGATAGAAAGTTTAGAAATCAATAAAATAGGTGCTTTTGAGCATCTAAAAATGGACTTTCCTAAAAAGACTGACCCTGAAAAAGCTGAAATCCATATTTTGACTGGTGAGAATGGGACTGGGAAGACGACGATTTTGGAGGCTTTGGCAGAGATTGCGAAGTATAAAATAGATACCTCTGAACAAACTGGACTTATAAATAAATTAGATTTAAACAGTGTTATAAGTGTAATTACACATCCTAAAAAATATTCTACTAATCTTGAGCTTGATGATATTGTACAAAATCGTAGTTCAAAAAATATGATTGGTAAAGATATTCAGACTAAGATGAATGAACGCTTAGGGGTTGATTTTGCTTTATTTGCCTATTCAGGTTATCGACGAATTAATCAGTCAAAAATGATTTCCATTGATAAGGGAAGATTTTCATTTCCTGATGCTCTTAATGATGCATTAAATTTTGACAACTCTATAAATACTGATAAATTGACTCAATGGATAGGTACTGCTATTGCACAAGAAGCCTTGTCAATTTTAAAAGGAGATTCTCAACGAGCATCAAAATATAGAAATTATGTTAAGATAATAGAAGAAATTATTGAAGAAATAACAAATGAGCAAGTCAGTTTCGACCTTAATGCCGATACGATGCACTTGAACATTATTATTAATAAACAAAAACTGGCTTTAACTTCTTTGCCCGACGGTTTAAAAAGTTTAATTTCCTGGATTGGTGATTTAGTAATGCGCATGTCTCAAATTGGGTGGGCTTTTGACATTCCCATCTTCGAACGAAACTTCATTCTCTTCTTAGACGAAATAGAAGTACATCTTCATCCTGCTTGGCAACGTAAAATTTTGCCTGTAGTTCAGGAACTCTTTAAAAATGCACAGATTTTTATTTCTACGCATTCACCTTTTGTGGTGGGTTCTGTAGATGGTGCTTGGGTGCATAAATTAAAGAAAGTAGGCGCTTATGCCGTTTTGGATGGCGAGCCTGTTTTAACAGAGGACGCTGAGAGTTACGATACTATTTTAGAAGAAGTTTTTGGTATTAAAGAGCGATTTGGTAAAGACATTGAAATACTACTCAAAGAATTTAGAGAAATCACCAAAGAAATTTTAAAAGGTAATGAAGCAAGGTTAGAAAGATGGCAACAAATTATTTTAATCTTTCAAAATCAAACTAGACCTGACGAAATTATGTCTCTCATTACTCCGCAAATACATCAAATTAACAGAATTCGTAAACAAGTTATCGCCTAGTTTTCAAATGTATAAAATAACTAGAAGTCCTGCATCAGAACCTCAAATACTAAAAGAGAAATCAAAAGAATGGACTGAAAAATTTCTCGAAAAAAGACAACAAAATCCTACACACAAACTGAGTTGGAGAAAAGGGGCTACAAATTATCATGATGAAATTGTAAAGGCTCTTGGTAGCTTAACACACAATCATTGTTCATATTGTGATAAATATCCGCTTGATGAAAGAGGTAAAATAGACCTTCAAATAGATCATTTCAAACCTATTAGTAAACCTGAATTCACAAGACTAGCATACGATTGGACAAATCTATTTCTAGCTTGTGGAGGGTGTAATAAACCTAAGTTGGCTCAATATAGCGATTTGATTTTAAGACCAGATGCTGACGATTATAACCCAAGTGATTATTTTCTTTTTGATACAAGCTCAGGCGAAATATTAATAAATGAAAGAAATGGAATAGTACATACAGAACGAGCGAAAGAAACTATAAAAGTTTTTAATTTAAACGATAAAAGTATAATTAAAATGCGATTGAGAGCTATTCGGAATTTCAGGAGAGAAATGACTAATCCAATAGAAGAATTTGATATTAACGATTACGATTACCGAAATTTCATTGAAGAACTCCTATATTTTTGAATAAATGTCAACAGAAAAACCCACCCCCTCTTTCTTACTACGCCAAAAGTTCCCTTTTGAACCTACCAATGGGCAATTAGACCTTTTCCTGAAAATGGATAAATTTATCCCTAATCAAGATGATTTTGGGCCTTTATGCTTTTTATTGAAGGGTTATGCTGGTACGGGTAAGACTACCGTGCTAAGTACGATTATGAAGGTGTTGCCTAAATTTGGGTACAAAGCTATCCTCCTTGCTCCTACGGGACGAGCGGCTAAGGTAATGGGCAACTATTCTAAAACCAAAGCCCTGACGATACATAAAAAGATTTACAGACAAGTGGCTAATCAATATACGGGTAGTTTGGAGTTTCAATTACAGAATAATTATGCGACCAAAACTATTTTTATCATTGATGAAGCCTCAATGATTTCGGATGATGCTGAATTTGGTACGCCAGGATTATTGACTGACTTGATGAAATTTATTTTTACACATCCTGAAACAGATTATAATTTCAATAAAGTGATTTTTGTGGGCGATACCGCCCAATTACCGCCCGTGGGTAAATTGATGTCTCCTGCCCTTGAAAAAGGTTATATGGAAGGTCAGTTCCATGTGGGTGTGATGGAACAGGAATTGACCGAAGTAATGCGTCAGGATGCAGAATCAGGCATTTTGTTTAATGCTACTAATTTGCGTGATATTCTAAAAGACGAAAAACCTCAAATTAGTTTTAATACAAAAGGTTTCAAGGATTTCTTTAAAATGACGGGCGAGAAACTGGAAGATGGTTTGAATTATGCTTACCGAAAGTTTGGTCGCGAAAATACTATTATCCTGACACGCTCTAACAAAACGGCTGTGCAGTATAACCGTTATATCCGTCAGCAAATCTTTTCGATGGAAGATGAATTATCGACGGGCGACTTACTCATGATTGTTCGAAATAATTATCATTGGCTTGCGGAGGATTCGCCTGCGGGCTTTTTAGCCAATGGCGATTTTGTGGAGGTGATGAGAATCAGGGGCATCGAAGAAATGCATGGTTTTAGGTTTGCTACCCTTACGCTCAGACTGCTCGATTATGAAGACCATCCGACCATCGATGCCAAAGTAATGTTAAGTACACTTTATACCAACACGTCTGCCATGTCAAAAGATGAAAACAAAGCCCTGTATGATTCTGTTTCGGCTGATTATGCCCACATAGCCAGTAAAAAACACAGAAACGAAGACATCAGGAAAGACCCTTATCTCAATGCCCTACAGGTAAAATTTGCTTATGCCCTTACCTGCCATAAGTCGCAAGGTGGACAATGGAATGCAGTCTTTGTTGAGCAAGGTTACCTAACTGACGAAAATATCAACGAAGACTTCATCAGATGGCTTTACACGGCTGTCACCCGTGCAACCCATGAAGTATTTCTATTGAATTTTCATACAGACTTTTTTGATTGAGGCTATTTTTCTTCTCCTTCGTAAAAGTATTTTTTCAATACAAAGCGAATAGAATAATAGGAATTAATCATTGCGGTATGGATTTGTTTTCTATCCATCCACTCTAGTTTTTCAATACCTTCCTCCAACTGAGGTTTCATTTTGCCAGCATCAATCAGTTCCATTGAATACCATTTTGTTTGTTTCAAAATAGCTTCGTTTTTGTAAGTATAAGTGTGGTAAGTAGTACAGATTTTTTCATCTAATTTGGCTTTTACATTACATTCCTCTTCTACTTCACGCACGGCAGCTACTTTGAATGATTCGCCTTTATCGAGTTTACCTTTGGGCAAGTCCCATTTTTTCAAACGATACATCATCAATACTTTGCCATGCTCATTTCTCACTACGCCCCCTGCTGCTCGCACAACTTTGTATTGAGATTTGATTTGGTCTTCAGTAGCATCTTTATTCTCTGAAACTAACGTGATCGATTGTAAGTTAGGAAGCTCTTCATTTTTTAAAATAGTAAATAACCTAGAGACCGTCGGAGAAAGCACATTGATAATCAATACGTGTCCTTGAAGACTATTGGCTTTAATGGCTTCTAGCTGAGCATCTATTAAGTGGTCAAATTCTGTTGATGTGAGTGCTTGGGCTTTCTTTTTCCCAATGACCTTGATAGGTCTTTCGTTAATGAAAATTATCATTTTTAGTTTGATTGTTCCCTAATGATTTGCTCGTGAATTAAAATGAATATTTATATTTCATCGTAAAATTAAACTTTTGTTACGAAACATTACTGAGAGTTTTTAATTTTGCACATAGATTTAACAAAAACCCCAAAATGGCACAACGTACTCTTGCAGAAACAGTCGCTTCTATGTTACTTGAAGTTAAGGCTGTTCGACTAAGCCCCGACCAACCTTTCAAATGGGCATCTGGCTGGAACTCACCTATTTACTGTGATAATAGAATCACACTTTCGTATCCAAAAGTGCGTACTGCTATCAAAAATGGGCTTGCATCGGCTGTTAAAGCTTATTGGAGCGATGTTGATATTATTGCTGGCGTTGCTACGGCAGGTATTGCACAAGGAGCATTAGTAGCAGATTGGCTCGACCTTCCTTTCTGTTATGTTCGTCCTGAACCTAAAAAACACGGCATGGGCAACCAAATTGAAGGAAAAATTAAAGCTGGCCAAAAAGTAGTTTTAATTGAAGACTTAGTGTCAACAGGTGGCAGTTCTTTAAAAGCGGTTGATGCTTTGCGTGAAGCAGGAGCAAATGTATTAGGAATGGTTTCTATTTTTACGTATGGCTTTGAGATAGCGGACAAAAATTTCGCTGAGAAAAACTTGAAAGTTTATACTTTAAGTAATTATGAAACACTTATCAAAGAAGCGGTAGCTAAAAACTACGTTTCTGAAAGTCAGCAAATTACTTTGCAAGAATGGAGACATAATCCTTCGGAATGGAAAGTATAGTAATGTTCTATCGAGCTGGCATTTATTTTATACAAAATATGAGTCATTTTGAATTTTCTCTTAAAATAGGATAGTTTAGAGGATTTCTGATTTTTTGGATTTATTCTCGTCCTTACTTTTTGCCTTGATGCAAAAAGTAACCGCAGCGGCGGTCGCAAAAAAATCAAGAATTCCTAAACTCGCTTCGCTCAAACAGTAGGAATTCAGAAAGCATCAATCATAAACATGAGTCATCCTGAATTTTATATTATAAAAAAGCAGTCTAAAACTAATTTACACCGCTTTTTTATGATTGAGAGATACCGAATTCCTACTGTTTGAGCGGAGCGAGTTTAGGAATTCTTGATTTTCTTTTGTTACTTTTCTTGTATCAAGACAAGAAAAGTAAGGACAGAACGATAATAAATATCAAACTTCTAAAACTTGTTATTCTAAAGAAAATTCAAGATGATTCATGTTTTATTCTCTTATAATATTTAAATAAAACCGAAAGCTGAAATCCGAAAGCCAATTACCTTACAGAAATAGCATATTTCTTCCCCGGTAAGGATTTCAGTACACCTTGAAATTCCAAATTCAACAATAAGGACGATAATTTGGCAATGTGAATCTGAGACTGCCATGCCAATACATCAATTTCCATTACCTGATTTTTATGAAGCAATGCCATCACCTGACTTTCATCGTCAGTAAAATTGGTCAAGTCTAATGTATTTTTGAAGCTATTGCTTTTCTCATGCCCTGCTAAATCCCAATTCAACGTTTCAACGACATCCTTGATACTGGTATAAATCTCTGCCTTTTTTTCTTTGATTAGCTTATTACAACCTTCTGAAAAAGATTTGCCTAGCTGTCCCGGCACTGCGAAAATATCACGATGGTAATTATTGGCATATTCGGCTGTAATCAAAGCCCCTCCTTTTACGGCGGCTTCAATGACAATTGTCACGTCTGACATTCCAGCTATTATCCTATTTCTTTGCGGAAAAAATCTTGGGTCAGGTTGAACGCCAAACATCTGCTCAGTAAGAATCCCGCCTGTTTCCTGCATTTGAATAGACGTATTTTTATGCTGATAAGGATAAATAAAATCGATACCACTAGCCATTACGCCCAACGTAGGAACATCGTTTTTCAAGCAAGCCTTATGGGCTACGATGTCTATCCCATAAGCCAATCCACTGATTACTAAAGGATTAAAATCTTTTAAATCTTCAACTAATTCTTCCGTAACATTTCTGCCATATTCAGTACATTGCCGAGTGCCTACGATGGCTACAGTCTTGGTATGGTTCAAATTGGCATTCCCCTTATAATACAATAATACTGGCGCATCATAAAGCTGTTTTAGGCGGTTCGGGTAGTTTTTATCGGTATAAAACAGCAAATCAACCTGTTGTCTATCTGCTTCTTCAATGATGGCAAATGCTTTGTCTAGCACAGACTTATCTTGAAGATTCAGGGCTAATGTTTTACCAATATTCGGGATTTTAAGTAGTTTGGAAACAGGTGTTTTAAAGACTTGTTCGGCAGAGCCACAGTAGCTAATAAGTTGACGAATAAGCACATCACCGATTTTAGGAATCAAGGTTAGTGCAACCTGATAGGGTAAATTTTCTTTTGTAGACATATTAATAAGGTAGAATTTGATAAACTTTTAATGCACTTTAACTATTATGGTCAACTATCAGCTAGTTTTTCCGACTCCTCGTTTGGTTCATCCATCGCTTCTCGGAGACTCTTCATAAATTTTTTAATTTCTGTTAACTTATCGATAATTGCTTGGTTCTCTTGTTTTTTACGTTTCTGATGCTCTAGTGCCCTTTTAGCCCCTTCAATCGTATATCCCTGATTTTCAACCAAATCCACAATCTCTTCAAGATGTTTGATATCCTCTTGCGTATATTTTCTATCGCCCGAACGGTCACGTTTTGGTTCAAGCGTTGGAAATTGCTCTTCCCAAAAACGAAGTTTAGAGATATTCATATCAAACATCTGTGCGACTTCCGAAATTGAATAATATCTTTTGGTTAGGGCAATACTTTCCATTTAATCAACAAATAAACAAAATAAGGATTTAATAAACATTACAAAGATAGAACTTTTGTAGAACACTTGACGGAGTAACTAAAAGTTTAACTTATTTCTCTAATTCCCCTCAAAAGTTGTTCCAAAATTTCTTTCCAAAAATTAATATTGGTATTGGGTATTTGTGTAACTAATATTCTCACCATATAACTTTCTTGGCTGAGCATAATTTCATACTCAATAATTGTTTGTATCCTACTATCAAGTGCTTGAGACAATGCCAAAATATTTCGCATTTCTCGTCCTAATACTCTTGCTGCAATATATTCTATTCCTAAATCCTCATCAAATAAATCTTGATGAAAATCATAGATGTCATCACTGGCTATATCGAAATAGTTTTTTAAAATCATTCCAATATCCACAATATCTTTTCCTCTATCTTCTGGACGGTCGTTGAAAGCAATAAATTTTAAAATAACAATTCCTTCTAACTTTGCTAATTTAAAGACCAATCCATTTTCATTCACTTTAATGACTCCTCTTTCAAAAACCTCCTTAATTCCTACCACATCTATTTCAGGAAAAGCCCGACTATTTAAAAACACTTTCCCATCCTGTTCAACCGCTCCAAATGGCAACAAATCAATTTGAATACCATGAGCATCAAATACTAAAATAGGATTTTCGCTATGAATCGTAAAGCCTTCTGATGCTACTAAATACTCTTTTATTGCTTCAAATTTTAAATTATCAGCAATTTGAATCGCTATATCAATATCTTTAGTCCCTTTGGTCTCTATGTTTTGTTTTGAAAACCAATAATCTCAAGCCAAAGCCCCAATGACATAAAAATCAATTCCGATATTAATAAAGGCTCTTTCAAAAGCTTCAAAACACTCCTTAAGGTTGTTGTTCTTATTTCGTCATACCTTATTTTGAATGAATTTTTCATGGATTTTCTGTGCAGTTTCTTGATTTCTATAATCTGTAGAATTTATTAAATCGGCATAGACTAATAAAGGACTTACTGTTTGATTATTAGTACTTTCATCCATTTTTGCAAATGAATGAAATACGTCAATATTTCCTAAATTATCAGGAACGAGCCTATATTTTTTCATAAGTTCACTTCTTCCATCTTCTGTATAAAGTGTAAGATTTGTAGCACTTAAATAGTCTGTCAAGATTTCGGCAGCAGCTTCTCCCCCCCACTTACTTTTATTATCTAATACTATATCTTTCCAAGCTACATTGGCTAAGCTTCTATATTTTCCAATATACAAAGTTGGTTTAAGTTTTGCATCATATTCAATCACCCAACGTTCAAATAACTTTGGAATATTTGACAAATAATCCTTTTTATTATCAAGAGGAATAATAAATCCTAAGTTTTTTAGGGTTTGAATAGTTTTATGTACTGTGTCAAGACTAACTTGAGCGACCTCTGACATTCTACGATAAGTTGTCTGTGAAAGAGCAGGATGTTCAAGCAAATGAAACACAAGTTTTAAACCATTTTTTGTCAATGTTTTCTTTACAGAAGGACTATTCCTTTCATAAAGTTTTGATGGATTTATTTTATTATTTTCAACAAAATAAAAGACATTCGGATATTTAATATAAGCATTCCCAGTAATATCTAAGTAATTAATATGCAATGCCCTTAACTTTTTGCGTAAATCAGGAATGATGCTTTCAGCAATTACGATAAAATGCTCATGCTCATTATGCTGCAATAATATCTTTGCAATATGAGCATTTTGTAGTTTGGTTTTTATCTCAACTGATAAATTTATTTCTTGGTTATTTTCTTTATCTTTTATTGTTAAAAATCCATCTATTTTATCATCCTTGCTAGGTTGAAATGTCGCTTCTAAATGACTTATTTCTCCCAAAGTATCTATTGCCAAATAGGCTATTTCTTGTTGATTCCCCATTTTGTTCGGATTTAATACATTGTTCTAAATAAACGAACAAAGTAAATTTATCGAACAAAAAAGACTTTTGCAAATTATTTCTTCCGCGTTAAATATTCAGGGCCAAGGGTTTCTATCGTAAATTCGTGTTTTGGGTAGGTTCGATAATAAGTATTGGATATTTCTGTAGGGTATTTTTTAAATGTAATATATTTTAAAAATTGTTTTCTTAGCTGAAAGCTGACATGGAGCAATCCACTGAAGAGCTCAGAGGGTTTCTTGTAACCAAAGGCTTCTCGTAGTTTGTCATTAATCAAGGCTGCAAAAATCGGTTTTACCGCAAATCTCAAAAAGCTTGGAAACCAATTGGCAACAATCTGTATAGTAGCATCTGCAATTACTTCATTACTTTTAGCATAACAAAAATATTGTTCTTCATACTTTTCAGCAAACAATTTTAAAGCGTCTAAATCTTCAGGAATATTTACTAAATTCATCCGCTTGGCTACTTCTTTGAAAAATAGAAACAATGCCAACTGCTCATTCTTAGTCATCTTTCGCCAACCATTTGTTTCCATCCAATTGATGGGATAAAACACAAAGGTGGATAATACCAATAGATAATCGTCGTTGGCAATGCGATAATGACCGTGAATTTTATTCATCTGTGCTATTGCCCTCTTGCCTAATTCGCTATCATAGCCTGCTTGCATAAATTGGGCAATCAGGATGCCCGTATCGTCATATCTTTTTTGTCCTCTTCGCTCAAACTCCCCTGTCATTTGCAACAATCTCGAAATACTCGGACTAGCATACGTATGAAACAAGGCTAATTCCAAGGCACGTACCATATCAAAAGTAAATTCATAAGCCGTCAATAAATACACTATTCGTTGATGATCTTTAACAGCATCAAGCGCATTGATTTCTGCTTGAATAGCGGAATCTCGAAAGATAAAGGCTTTTTTAGCATAGCTTTTCATGATGATAGCGTGGGGACTCTTTATGTGATAAAAGTTAAAAAAACAGAAAACCTCAAGGTCTAGCAAATTTAGCTATTCTTGAGGTTCTCTAAATGTTTATACTCTTTTATTCACCCTTATTTATACAGATAAAGCTGAAGCTGCTGGATTTCATAATCTCCAACTGCTATTCTCAAGTGCCTACCTTGGTGTGTTTGGTCACCATTTAAGTGGCGTAATGTTTTCCATGTCTTATTTTCAAAAGTTCCTTCATCTATTTTCAAGATGCCGACGTGTCCAGCTTCTTTCTCTATTGGCTTAAAAGTAACTACAACGCCCGACCCAGCTACATAAAAGGTATTTTCACCTGTCTGGATAATCATGGCGCTCGTCGTAGGCCATTCTGCTGACTTTGCTTCTGGAGACCACCCTAAAGTATAATCATGGCGGAAAGTAAACTCATATTTGCCCATGTTTATTATCGTCTCACTATTTTCCTTATCCAACAATACGGCATCTATTTTCCCTTGTCCGTGATAACGGCTAATCGTCGGCATTAAGCTGTTAATCATCTCATAGCTTTTACCAAGCGGTTCTTCTTTGGGTTTAGCGGTTGACTCAATCGAGAAAGGAGAAAAACCCAAGGCTTCATAATGCCCAATGGCATACAATGATTTTGCCATGACAGTAGCATCGAAGCGATGTTCGGGTATAAATAAAGCTTCGCCTTTTCTGGTGTATAAATCGTTCCAATGCTTGAAATCAGGATTGTAAAAATCGGGAGATAATAAATCAATCGCAGGGGCGGCGGCTTTCCACACATCAATAATATGTGGAAGTGGTCCTGCACTCGGATAACCACTCCCCGGTTCTTTTCCGGGTCTGTTTAGGGCGGCATTTACAAACATTGGCAAAGGATATATTTTTTTTCCTGCTTCGGTAATCGTATTGGTAAATTTGGCAAAATACCAAGCCATAAAAATTTCATCTGTTTGTAAGCTTTTCCCGAAAATATCCTCCCAATTACCTGTTGTTTTAAATCCATTCTTTTTCCATCTTTCCAACAATTCAGGGGCTAAACCTTCACGATTTTGCGATAGATAATTCAACAATGTAGCAGGTACTACTTGCTTGAAAGCTTCGTTAGCCAAAGGGTGATAGTCGCGAGCGGAGGGCAACATCCCTATTTCATTTTCTACCTGAATCATAATGACTGTTTGCTCATTCCTATCAAATGCCTTGATAAAGGTCATTAGCTTTTCAAAGGCTTTCAAGTCTGCCTGTAGGTTATTATCGCTAAAGGGCGTTAAGATTTCCTGACTCTGGTTTTTATCGTCTTTGGCTCTTGGATAGGTCTCTTGGTTCAGTTTCACCCATGATGGCGCATGACTCGACATACTATTTTTCCATGAACCAAACCATAGAAAAACAATTTTAGTTTGGTGTTTACGAGCTTCGGTAATGAGTTGTTTTAGCAAATTATAATCAAAATGACCTTTCTCTTTTTCCAATAATTCCCAATACACGGGTACCAAAACGGTATTCAGGTGCATTGCATTCAGTTTTGACCAAATGGGCTTCATATTTTCGATGGTCGAAGCAGACGAATTGCCTAATTCTCCTCCAAGCATGATAAAAGGCTTTCCATTTACGATTAATTCGGTGGTTTTACCTTTTTTCTGGAGGTGCGGAAGCGTGGCTTGTCCCCTACTCACTTGCTGAATAGTAGCCGTAAGGATAAACAATAGGAAGGATTTTCTGAATATATGCATAAGGTAAGGCTATAATGTTGGAATGTGGGATGAATGATTTAAAATCTAAAACTGTGGTTTTAGAGCGAGTTTCAATCCATATTCCTAGCGAGGGACTTAAGTCCCTCGCTAGGAATAAATGCTCTTATTAATTATTTTTTTCTTTCTTAAACCGCAGTCTATGGCTCACAGAACGTAACAGTCCGCGTATTGTATTCTGTGAGCCACAGAACACGGTTTTAGTTTCTATGATAACTTTCAATAAAACGTAGGGGCGTATTGCATACGCCCCCAACATATAAAAATAGGACGGAATAAGGACGAATGCAATTCGTCCCTACTTGTTTGTTTTATTTCTCCTTCAAAGTCTTCAACACAGCATAATATGCCGCTTTTTTAGAATAGTCTTTATTATACAATAAAGGGAAATCTAAGCCATTTTCATACAACCAACTGGTATTATCTGTGATACCCCAAACCGTAATCCCTGATTGTTGTGCTACAGGAACGTTTGTCAAATAAGAACGAACAATATAGGCATACATATCAGCCTGATATGATTCAAATTGCTTGTTTAAGACAAACTGAGTTTTTTTGTTAGGATTCATCCGAACGTCTAGTTCTGAAATACGAATTTTTAAGCCTGTCGCAGCCAATTTTTTAAACATATTATCGATACCGCTATAAGGTGTATTCCAAAGCACGTGCATTTGTGTACCAATACCCGTTATCTTCGCTCCTTTGCCTTTTAATTCTGCTACGTAGCCAATCAAAGAATCAAGCTTTACACTATTCGACTCTAAGTTATAATCATTGATGTACAATTCAGCCGTTGGGTCGGCAGCGGCTGCATATTGAAAAGCCTTCAATGCCCAGTTTCGACCTAAGTATTTCGACCAAAAGAAATAGTCGGTCGCTGTGGCAGAAACCGTGGTGTTGGCATCCGTACGCAATGTACCACTTTCCGATACAGGTTCGTTCACTACGTCCCAAGCTTTTACTTTTCCTTTGTAATGCGTTACCGTTTGCGTGATAAAATCTTTCAAGGCATTATCAACTGCCGTTACCAAAGCTCCCCCCGTTGGCGGTACAGATGCAGAGGCATCTACGACCACGACGTTATCCATAAAATAGGTATTGGCTTTGCTACCGATGTCAATCAACACACGTGTCATGGGGCCGTTAGCCGTAAAAGAATACGTTTTTTGTACCCAGTCTGTCGAGGTTGAGTAGTTCCCCGAATACTGAGCCGTAGAACCCGTACCACCTGTAGATATACGCATTTGTCCACCCGCAACCGCCGATTTGATAAAAAATGTCATGTTATACGTTTTGCCTACTGTGGTCGCAAATTCGTCACTAGCCATTTGTACATTCCAAGGGTTACCATCAGCAGTTACTACTATCTTCAAGGCTTTGGTGCCTGCTTGTACTTCCGAAGTAACAGACGTAGCCACTAAAGAAGTCCCTCCGTTGTATTTCCCCCAGTTATTGAAATTATCCCCCGAGCCACTTTCAAAACTACCATTAGCTACCAAGTTTACAGCCGTTGGCCCAGAGCCTCCGCCTGTTATCGTTTTCAAGTAAGTAGCATTCTGATTTTGGTGCCAGCCCAACGTATGCCCGAACACTTCGATACCAGCAGTTTTACAGGCATCATACAAAGCATCCGCTTTGGTAAAGTCAATCGTTCCGTCGTTTCTTACCAATGCTCCGTGCTTCATGTGATAGCCGAAAGTGGTGCTTTGCGCATCCGCCGCTACGACCGAACGGTATTGAGCATTGTTTAGAAACAAATCATAATCAATACTCAATCCTACTGGGAAGGCCGTTGTAGCTGTTTTCAACGAACCATCCGCCGTGTAAGTATTAGCATTAAGAATGTTGATAGGGTCTTTTTCGCAAGCACTCAGCAAGCCTATCAAGGCTACTAGTGCTAGCTTATATAATAATGTATGTCTTTTCATGTTTTGTCTGTTCATCAATCGTGGAAAGAAGGAAAAAAGCACTTGTCTCTCTTCCTATTCAAGGTTGTTCAATGATTTACCTTTAAATATCGTGTAGCAAGGATTCATCCTTACTACACACTCTTCTCTTAATTATACCCCGGATTTTGATATTGAGATTTAACTGTTTCGCACGTTGCATCTAATTGCGACTGTGGAATTGGGCGTAACAAATGGAAACTTTGCAGATTAGTAACATCTGGATTGTATTTCTTAGCCCTGTCTACCAATTTGCCACGCATCGCTAAATCTGGCCAACGAATGCTCTCTCCACATAGTTCTCGTGTACGTTCATCCAAGATAAAATCAAGGGTAATATCACTTGCTGAAACCTGTATTTTAGCTCTTCGATTGGCTAATTCTGTTGCCGAAAGTCCTGAGCGATAAGCTGCTCTATCACGCAATACGTTGATGTATTGTGCCGCCTCTGCATTTTTCCCTAACGCCATTGCTGCCTCTGCGGCTAACAAATACACTTCTGAAAACTTACTTGCCACAAACGGACGCCCCGAAATATCTTGGTAAGAATTACGGTTGACAGCCTCATATTTTCTCAAAGCAGGATAAATATTATTAGCCCTGTTTTGGTTGCTATATGTTTCCGAAGGTGAATAAATCACATACTTTTTATTAGCGGCTTTTAATGTTTTGGCAAGCGCATCGGTTGGAGCGATATAAAAGGCGGTATCGCCCAAGGCAAAACCTATCGCTGCCATATCAGCTACATATTTGGTGTAGTCAGATGAACCAGCCGTATAAAAAGTAGCTATTGGATAAGCATCGCGGAATGTATTATTAAAACGGCTATCGTTGAGTTTGTCAGCAAAAGCTACATCCAATGTCCAACGGGTTGGGCAAAACTGACGAAGCGGACGACCATACTGTAATACACGCACTGGGAAAAGCGTTACGCCATTTTTGGTAACAGAAGTATAGTTTGATACAAACATATTACAAGAAATATTCACCTTTTGGTCAAAGTCCGAACTTGGGTTAACTACTTCGTTGGCTATGTTATTCAATGGCAAACGTTCTACAGCAAAAAGAATTTCTTTATTATAGTCGTTTCCTTCTTTATGAATATCCCCAAAATCTTGCAACAAATCTGTACCATATTTGGCTTTACCATCAATCAACTTTTTAGCGGTGTCGTAGGCACTCTGAAAGTCGGTTGCTTGTTTTACTGCCGAATAGGCACGGTATGTATATACTCTTGCTAATAAATGTAACGCTGCTCCTTTTGCCAAACGATATTCCCCCGCAGGACGCTGGTCTGGAAGATTTTCAGTCGCAAACAATAAATCATCAATCATCGACTGGAAGTTTTTCTTCAACAAATCTGGGTCGTTTCTTCTAAAAGTACAACTAGGCGTACTATTGAATTTCAAATCACCAGAACCTAAATCCAACGGAACGGCTCCAAAGTTTTCTACCAATAATAGGTAGTACATTGCTCTCAGGTAACGGGCTTCGCCTAACAATTTGCTTTTGTTAGTAGCATCCATCGTCACATTTGGGGCAAATTCCACCACGGCATTACAAAGGTTAATGTTGGAATAATTCCTGTTCCAAGGTGTACCAATAGCGCCGTTGGTCGGGCTAATGCTATAGATACCACATTCTAATGTCTGCCCAGAAGCTCCTTGGTCGCCATAGGTAAATTCATCTGTTCCCACATTTCCCAAGACCATCGCCCCGATGGGTCCGAAGTCATATCTTAACCCTGCATAAGCGGTATAGATAGCAGATTGCAGACCGTCTTGCGTTTTGAAATAATCTATCGTAAAGGCAGTTCTTGGCGTTTCATCCAAGACCGATTGGCACCCAGAAAAAGCAAATGCCGCTATGCCCAATAGAAAAGCTGAAAATGTATGTTTTAATTTCATTATGTATCGAATAAAAAATGTTAAATCATTTGTTGAGCAATCAATCCTTCCTACGTTTAGAACGTCACATTCATGCCAAAAATGAAGCTTTTCGTAGAGGGTGTCGTAAGGCGAATATTCAAGTTTCTACCTGAAATATTACCTGGGCCACCGCCCACTAAACCACTAGAACCTTGTCCACTTGGCTCTGGGTCTATCCCTCCTGCCTGAATATAAGGCGAGAATAAAATAAACGGATTGCTAGCAGTAAGGTAAAGTTTTACTGATGATGCTTTGATTACTTTCAACAAAGATGCTGGCAAATTATACCCAAGATTTATGCTCCTTACTTTCAAGAAAGTAGCGTCAAAATAACCAAGTGTCGACCATGCCGCACCTACTGGGCTTGGATTAGCCACTGCTGGTGTTGGGAATGAATTAGTCGGGTTGTCGGGTGTCCAATAATCTACTGCTAATTGGTTTCTACGTCCGTCCAAGTTGGTTAAATAATTCGATAATGGCTGGTGAATAGTACTCACTAACGTTCCGCCTACACGTGTAAATAAAACAATTGACAAATCGACGCCTTTATAAGAGAAACGATTGGTCAAACCTCCTTGGAAATCTGCCTGTCCGCTACCGATTACGCTTCTATCTACATCCGTAATTTTTCCGTCATTGTTCAAATCAGCCAATTTCAATTGCCCTGGCACTGAGCCATATTTAGCCGCTTGCTCGGCTTCGTTCAATTGCCAGATACCCAATTTAGTATAGTCATAAATGGCAGTCAACGGATGCCCCACATATAAACCATTGGCAATGTTTTGCGTAACAGAACCATCTAGTTTTTCTAATTTATTACGGTTGAACGAAAGGTTGAAATCTGTATTCCAAGTAAATCCTTGTGCCGTTTTTATATTCACTGACGATACCGAGAATTCCATCCCGTGGTTACTCATTTCTCCTACGTTGGTCAAATACTGTCCCGTTACCCCTGTTGTCGCAGGCAAGGTCACACCGTATAAAATTCCTTTGGTATATTGATGATACCATTCTACGCTACCCGTAATGCGGTTGCCTAAAATCCCAAAATCAACCCCTACGTTTTTACCTTCTGTGCTTTCCCAAGTAAGGTTTTGATCAGGCAAGGTATTGATGTTATAGCCAGATACGACGGTTGAGCCGAAGTTGTATTTAATCGGTACTGATTGCGAGCCTTGGTATAAATATGGTACTACGCCCCCTAAAGTAGAGTATGGTCCGATAGACTGGTTGGCAGTAGTTCCCCAACCTGCACGCAATTTCAGACTGGCGATGACAGGAATCTCTTTCATAAACGCCTCGTTAGCAATGTTCCATCCTACAGATACCGCAGGGTAAAACAACGTTTTGTGGCCATCTGCCAATACCGAAGAGGCATCTCTCCTACCCGTAAGGGTTAGTAAATATTTGTCATCATAAGCATAGTTGATACGCGCCATCATCGAAATCATCCCCCTTGACGACTCGCTACCGCTGATAACAGTATTGGCTTTGGCTTCGTCTGTTACTTGCGATAGGTCATAGAACTGGATAAAATCAGCAGCGATACCTTCTCTTTTAATATAAGTATTGTATGATTGAGATTTTTGAACACTCCACAAACCTGTGAAATTCAATTTATGTTTTTTAGCGATTGTTTTGTCATAGTATAATAAATGTTCCATCAGTAATGACGAAGCCTTTGCATTATTCATGCTTCCCAAACTATTAGCGTTGGGTCTGAAATAGCTATCTCCTTTTTGGAATTGAGCGTTCTCTTGAAAACTTAAATCAACCCCAATATTTACACGATATTTTAATCCTTCTGCCAACTGAGCTTCGGCATACAAGCTATTGAAGGTACGCAAGCGACGCACTCTGTCAACCCAAGAATTGGTATCTCTGTACAACAACAAAGGATTGTACTGGTTTACGTCGTCATTATTACCCGCTGGTGAAATCACGATATTGCCGTTGGCATCATAAGGTTGCATCAACGGACTCAATGTAAGAATCGGATACATTGGGTTTACAAACTGCGAGCCATTGGTAGTAGTCAGCGTCGTAAGCGAGCTGATACCGAATTTCAAAATACGTCCTATTTTAGTATCTGTTGAACCTTTTACAGTAAAACGTTCAAAATCCTGACCGGGTAATACAGTACTTTCTTTGAAATATCCTCCGCCAATGGTGAATAGATTTTCATCTTTTCCGCCTGATACGCTGATGTTTTGGTCGGTGATATAGCCGTTTTTATACATCAAATCTTGCCAGTCGGTTGTTTTGCCACTAGCGATAGAGGCTATTTCCCCCGGCATATAGCCCGAAGAATATACCGAGATATTACGGGTAGCTTGATACTGTTCGGCATTGTAAACAGGGTACTTATTGATAATACTGCTTATCCCATAATAGCCATTATAAGTAATTTTTGTTTCACCAGATTTTCCTCTTTTAGTCGTAATCAAGATAACCCCATTCGCACCCCTAGAACCATAGATAGCCGTTGCGGAGGCATCTTTTAAGACATCTATTGAAGCAATGTCGTTGTTATTAATATCATTCAACCCTCCATCAAACGGGATACCGTCTAATACAATCAGCGGGTCGTTGCTACCGTTGATAGAACGCTCACCACGGATACGAATCTGATTGCCCGATCCTGGTGTTGAGCCTGCTCGCTGAATTTCTAAACCTGCTACTCGTCCTTGCAAAGCAGAACCAATGTTAGACGTCGGTACTTCTTTGATGGCTTTTTCGTTGATAGATGAAATCGCCCCTGTTACGTCGCTTTTCTTTTGCGTTCCATATCCTACTACTACCACTTCTGCCAAAGATTTGTTGTCGGGTACTAATGAGATATTGATAGATGTACGGCTACCTACCGCAGTTTCCTGAGTAATATACCCAACAGAACTAAACACCAAAACAACATCGCTACCATCGGGAAAGCTAATCGAGAACTCTCCATTTCCGTTGGTGCTTACACCTTTTTTAGTTCCTTTAATTAATACATTAGCTCCCGGTAATCCTGCACCTGTTTCGTCTGTTACTTTCCCTTTTACAGTCTGGTCTTTGATGGGTTGTACTACCACATTTGCTTCCGACAAAGCCTTGTCTTCTTCATCTATCGTATTGATAATTATCTGTCCTCCAACTACTTGGTAGTTCAACATCAACGGACGCAACACCATATCTAATACTTCAGAAAGCCTTTTATCGGTAACGTGTACACTCATTTTTCGGTCAAGCTGAACCGAGCGAGAACTATAAACAAACTTTACATCTGCTTCTTTTTCAAGGTTGAGCAATACATTTTTGAAAGCTGCATTGTCAACTTTTAGGCTCACTGTACGGTTGAGAAGCTCCTGTGTATAGACATTCGCTACGGATAGCGAAGAGAAAACACATGCCAGAAACAACTGTAGCAAAGAATATTTCATAATCCTTAGCAAGGGAGGTTTAATTTTTTGAATTTTTTGCATACTTTTACTTTGGTTTTGTTAAATTTTGAACGGTTTGACATAACACTTTTGGCTATCAGTGTTGGCGCACGGGTAGCCTTTTTTTTGTCCAAAGTCTTTACTACTTCAGACGCTTGTAATCAATTTGGCATCTATTTTATAAAAGGTGCTATTCACTATTTGTATATTTAATGGTTAAGTTTTCTGTTTTAACATCCTTTCCCACTAATCAGAATCTTCGTTCCACGTATCTCATAACTCGCTTTGAGGGTGGCACAAATAATATCTAATTTGGTATAAAGGCTACTCTCCGAAAGGTCGGCAGTAATAGGGCAATTATTAATTTGTTCGTTTTCTAGGATAATCTCAATGCCGTATGCCTTGCCGATTTCATCCAAGACAGTTGCTACCGACTGCTCGTCATACACAAAAGTCGGAAGCATAATCGCTACTTGCTTATGGTGTATATCTGGTAATATCAATACTGGCTCTTTTACAATTCTAGTAACAAACACCTGATTTTCAGGAAAATAATCTACTTGTTGATTAGGTGTCAGAATTACGCCACTCTTGGTATTGGCAGAAATATAATCAGCCTTTGAGTCACGTTTAAATACTGATACCTTGCCCGTTACCACTGCAATTTCTACCTTTTTGTCGGGCGACTGTGCATTGATCCAAAAGCTAGTTCCCAATACCTTCGTGACGATGTCATTGGCATATACCAAAAACGGCTGTTCTGGATTTCGCACTACTTCAAAAAATGCTGTACCTGTCAGGAAAAGCTCTCTTTTATCGCTTGCCCATTGTTTAGGATAATCAATAGATGCCCCAGCATTCAGTTTTACTATCGTGCCATCTGGCAGTTTCACTAGTTTTTGGGCATGCCCTTTGTTATCAACGTGTACTAAGCCCCCCTTTGGCAAAGTTGCTGAGGACGTCAGTGTATCTTTAGGCGAAATGATAGGCGACTGTAACAACACCCAAGCACCGATACCAACCAACAAAACCAACGAAGCAGCCCAAGCCCATTTCACGGGTGACTGATACCACACTTTGCGTACTACCACCACAGGAACTGATTCAGCCATTTGTGGTTTTATTTTCTCCCAAATTACCTCTTCCAACGAAGCCATATCCATATTTGGGAAAAGGACCCTATAATCCTCATCCAGCAGTTCATACCACTGTTCAACAATCTTTTTCTCTTGAGCACTACAAGTACCGCTGAGGTATCTTTCTAAGATTTCTTTAAATTGGATTTTGCTCATCTGTTTGTAAGGAATATTTCCTCGCTTCATCATTTGAAGGAGGCTGTTATATATAAGTCTGAAAAATGGTACTTAACCGCAATTAAATATTTATTTTCTACTAATATTTATATAAAAAGGCACATTAATTAAAAAAGTTCTTTTTATAGTACAATAAAAATTGAAGGATACATATACCTTGAGAAAGGAAAAAGTCTTGCAGGTGCAAGCGTAAAAAGCGAAGCGACTGGGTAATATGGTATTCGATAGTACGCTCAGGGATTTGGAGCGTAGCAGCAATTTCTTTCACCGTTCTGTTTTCCAAACGGTTCAATACGAAGATGTCTCTGGTTTTTTCGGGCAGTAATTGCACCGCAGCAGACAAGGCTCTTTCAAAATCTTCAAGGTCTAGCTGGTCGCTAGTACTTTGGTTGGTAGGTATTTCTAAAAACTCGATTTGCGTTTGCAGTTCCGCTTTATAAGCCGATATTACTTTAAATCTGGTAGCGGTTTGTAGATAGGCAGGCACATTCGTAATCTGAAGACTAGCCCTTCGTTCCCATAAGTCTACAAAAATTTCCTGTACGATTTCTTTAGACAAATCATCATCCTGCGTTTTGTTGAGGGCGGTAACAAATAGCTTTTGCCAATATCTACGATACAATACCTCGAATGCGGAGGAATCTTCATTTCTAATTAAATCAATGAGCTCGTTATCTGTTAATACGCTATTTTCCAACGATAAAATAAGGTTTTGTGGTTACGCTAAAGCAAGCGTTAGTTAGGCTATTTTCCAAGGAATCGACTGTCAATATCCTTTCGACAATCTACATTAGGCGTAAAAGTACAGTTACAAACTTATATAAAACAAGATTTTATTGATTTATTTATATTTGAGAAAGAAAGTTTGCTTGATTCTGATTACTGATGGTAGCACTTCAAGCCATGAATTGAGGGTAATCATTAGGAGGTCTTTTATTTTCAATAAAGCTAGGGCTAACATATAGTACAAACAGAGCCTTCTTGTAAAGAATTAGACGTTGATAAACAGCCAATTGGCATTTATAAACCTCACTGTATGAAGACAAAATGTTGTGTAATAACTTGTATTTCAAGTGCTTTTCGACAAAAGCAACACCGCATGGAATGAGCAAGCATGAAAATATCAAGATGAGGTTGGCAATATAATTTTTCATTTTTATGGGGGTGTAGTTAATTTGTTCAACTGTCTAGCGTAAAAAAACAATGTGAATTTTGGCAAAAACTCGGGGGGCACCAGTTTGTAAAACTTTTATAAAAATAGCATTTTTTTCTTAAAAAACAAAGTACTGTTGCCTTATTTTTTTAAGAGATTTTTACAGTAAAAAAATCATTATCATCAATCAATAAAAACAATAACAACATCAATTTTCTTTATTATTGTTGTTGTTATTGTTTTTAAGGTTTAATAGTTTTCTATTGTTTTATTATACTAGCTTTGCTTCTGCAGTGCTTTGGTATTTGCTCCTGCAGTGCTGTAGCATTTTTTACCACAGCACGACAGGAGCAACTACCAAAGCAAAAAAATAATAGGTTATCAAGGTGTTTTCTTATAAAAAAGTGTCTTTAAAATTCAAGACACGACTACCAAATACTTGATAAAAACCATAGACCTAACACAGGCATTGCATTCAGTAAAAATAGGAAAAATGTTTGTGCGAACTCATGGCATGACTGCCAAATATTTGTCAACAACCATAGAATTGGCAAAGTCATGCCATGAGTAATTGTAACAAAATTTTCTATTAGCAGGTGACTTAAGTCACCTGCTAATAGAAAGGATTAGTCCTCAATAATCTTATCCCTAAAGGTTTTTTTATTAAAAATTAGCCTCAAACCTCCTAACGCCTACATTATACGACAATAAATCCATGATCAAAAACTACCAAAAAAGACTTACTAAAAGCCTTGTATTTCTCCCGAAAAATATGTAATTTAGTAACAAGTTCAACCATCATCATACACCTTTTACCATGACTCTATTCATCCAATTCTTCCTGCTATTAGCAACATCTTGCTATTTGTACCGTCGCTCAAATCATCTTGCAAAAAGCCAAGTCAGAGACTTTGAGGAACCTAAACAAACAATTAAGGGATTCAAGCCCCTAAAAAACCATCATTTTTTCCATATCATTTCATTTTCTCTTGAATTACTAACATTCTCCAAGACTATTCACTAATTTTGCGGTTAATTTTAAAGAGACTGTCTGAAGCATTACTTCTGACAAACCAAATTCCGATTTTATAATGACTTCCAAAGAAATACGCAAACAGTTTTTAGACTTCTTTCAATCTAAAGGGCACTTAATTGTTCCTTCAGCTCCTCTTGTTGCCAAAAACGACCCTACCTTGATGTTTAATAACTCGGGGATGGCTCAGTTCAAAGACTTTTTCTTGGGTAATGGTACGCCTCCTTCAAAGCGTATTGCCGATACACAAAAATGTTTACGTGTGTCTGGTAAACACAATGATTTAGAAGACGTTGGGTTTGATACCTATCACCACACCATGTTTGAAATGTTGGGAAACTGGTCGTTTGGTGATTACTTCAAGAAAGAAGCCTTGGCGTGGTCTTGGGAATTATTAACGGAAGTATTCAAATTGCCAAAAGATAGAATTTATGTTTCTGTGTTTCAAGGTGACGAAAAAGACGGCGTGCCTTTCGACCAAGAAGCGTGGGACATTTGGGCATCAATGGTGGGCGAAGACCGTATTATCTTAGGAAACAAAAAAGATAACTTCTGGGAAATGGGCGATACTGGTCCATGTGGACCATGTTCTGAAATCCACATCGACTTACGTGATGCGGATGAAGTAGCGAAAGTTTCTGGAAAAGAATTAGTCAATGCTGACCACCCACAAGTGGTAGAAATCTGGAACAACGTATTCATGCAGTTTGAACGCATGGCGGATGGCTCTTTGGTTTCATTGCCTGCCAAACACGTAGATACAGGCATGGGCTTCGAGCGTTTGTGTATGGCGATTCAAGGCAAACAATCGAACTATGATACCGACGTGTTCTCGAATACCATCAATTTTGTAGCAGCAAAAGCAGGTAAAAAATATGGTGATTCAAAGTGGGAAGATATTGCACTAAGAGTAATTGCTGACCATATCCGTGCGATTGCTTTTGCGATTGCCGACGGACAGTTGCCTTCAAACAACAAAGCGGGTTATGTAATCCGTAGAATCTTGCGTCGTGCGGTTCGTTATGGTTATACTTATTTAGGTTTCCGCGAGCCATTTATGCACAGCATTATTCCATTGTTGGCGGAACAATTTGATGGCGTTTTCCCTGAATTAATCGCTCAACAAGAGTTTGTAGAAAGAGTAATTTTAGAAGAAGAAAATTCTTTCTTGCGTACTTTAGCAAAAGGAATCATTAGATTTCAAAATTACACATCTGATTCTTCTTTAATGGTGTTGAGTCCATCTAACGATCAATTTGATGAAATGATAGAAATGCTTGATATAAATGATGTAAAAAACACATTTATAACAGAGCGAAGCAAAAAAATTGTTGCTGGGAATTTCGCTTTTGAACTTAATGACACATTTGGTTTTCCTTTCGACCTTACTCAACTAATGGCTAAAGAAATTGGTTGGACAGTTGACGAAGAAGGCTATAAAATAGCTCTACAAGCACAAAAAGACCGTTCTCGTAAGGATTCATCGAAAGAAGCTACCGACTGGACAATTGTTTCAGACGAAGATTTTGACTTTGAATTTGTAGGTTATGACGAAACAGAAGCCGAAGCAAACCTTATCAAATACCGTAAAGTAAAAACCAAAACAGGTAGCGAATACCATATCGTGTTAGATAAAACGCCTTTCTACGCAGAAATGGGTGGACAAGTGGGAGACTCTGGAGTATTGGAGTTGGGAGTGCCGAGTGAGGAGTTATTAACAGTAAAAATTTCGGATACTAAAAAGGAAAACGATTTGTTTATCCATATTTCTACGGACAAAAACTTCGAGAAATTTGTTGAACAATATGCTACTGGTAAAAAATTAGTAGCCAAAATTGATACCGCTCGTAGAAGTAAAATTACTTCAAACCATACGGCTACGCACTTGATGCTTTCGGCCATGCGTGAGGTATTAGGTTCGCATATTTCACAAAAAGGATCGTTTCAAAACGAAGACCTTACTCGTTTCGACTTCTCGCATTTCTCGAAAGTGACGGATGAAGAATTGACTAAGATAGAAGACATTGTAAATGCTAAAATCAGAGCGAACATTGCTTTGGATGAAAAACGCAATGTACCTATCAAAGAAGCAGTTGCCGCAGGAGCAACGGCTACGTTTGGTGAAAAGTACGGTGATTTTGTCCGCGTCATTACATTTGACCCTAATTTCTCGGTAGAACTTTGTGGTGGTACACACGTGCCAGCAACTGGGCAAATTGGTTTGTTTAAATTCGTGGCAGAGAGTTCTGTTTCGGCAGGTGTTCGTCGTGTAGAAGCTTATACAGGTCAAAATGCGTTGGCAATGTTTGAAGAACAATTGACGATTGTGAATGAATTGAAAGGTTTATTCAAAGGGCAATCAGACGTAGTGAAAGCCGTGAAAGCTTTGTTAGAAGAGAAAGCTATTTTAAGTAAAAAGATAGAAGCCTTTGAAGGTGAAAAGTTACAAGCCATCAAGGAAAACTTGTTGACGAAAGTACAAGTAGTTGGTGACGTAAATGTCATTGCGGAGGTGATTTCAGTACCAAGTGCCGATGCCTTGAAGCAATTGGCGTATGAATTAAAAGCGAAGGTTGATAATTTGTATTGCGTATTAGGGTCGGAAGTAGCAGGCAAACCACAACTAGCGGTCATGATTGCTGATAATTTAGTAGCTGAGAAAGGACTAAACGCTGGGCAAATCATCCGTGATATGGCTAAAGAAGTAAAAGGTGGTGGCGGTGGTCAGCCTTTCTTTGCAACGGCTGGTGGTTCTGATGTATCAGGATTAGCGAAGGCTATTGAAAAAGGAAGAAGTGCTGTTTAGGTATAAGCTTTAAGTATTGAGTTATGAGCTTTTTTTCTATTTCCTGAAAATGACTAGTAATTAATAAGATAAAAGACCTGTGAGAAGAAACCTTGCTGTTTCAGCAAACAGCCACTTAAGTAACTCGTTAATAATCAGAAAATTACCCCATAAATTTGTCGTTTATTTAAATCAGATGTTTTAAATTACACACAAATGGCAGAATTTGTAGAAAAATATATTAATCCTTTTACCGATTATGGATTCAAGAAATTGTTTGGCGAAGAGTTAAACAAAGACCTGCTATTGGATTTTCTGAACGAATTATTAAAGGAAGAGCAAGGACAAATTAAAGAATTGAACTATCTGAAAACGGAAAATCTTGGTCTGACAGAATCTGATAGAAAAGCTATTTTTGATTTGTACTGTGAAAATGAACGTGGAGAGAAGTTTATTGTTGAATTGCAAAAGACTAAACAGAATTTCTTTAAAGATAGAACAGTTTACTATTCAACTTTTCCGATACGTGAGCAAGCTAAACGAGCAGATTGGAATTATGAATTAAAGGCTGTTTATACCATTGCGATTCTTGATTTTGTTTTCGATGCAGATAAAAATGAACCCAATAAATTTAGGTATGATATAAAGTTAAAAGACACAGAAACTAATAAAGTATTTTATGACAAGCTGACTTTTATCTACTTAGAAATGCCTAAATTCAAGAAAACAATCGATGAATTAGAAACGAGATTTGATAAATGGCTGTATGTCATTAGTAATTTAAATAAGCTAGATAGAGTCCCAGATAGTTTGCGAGAACAAATTTTTGAGAAAGTATTTGAGACTGCCGAAATAGCTAAGTTTACCCAAGAGCAAGTATTATCTTATGAAGATAGCTTGAAGTATTACCGAGACTTAAAGAATTCCTTGGATACTGCAAGAGAGGAAGGTGAAATGGAAGGGATTCTAAAAGTAGCTAGGAACATGCTTTCTCTAGGTATTTCAATGGAAATGATTATTCAAGCTACGGGGCTTTCTGAACAGGAAATCAATCATCTACAATAAGTGTGACAAATATTAATCTGTAAGACCTAAAAGGTTTATAAACTTTTTAGGTCTTTTTCATTGTTCTATTTACAGATGAAAACATTTATATTACATACTCTACAAACTAGCTTATTGATACTATTGGTATTAACACTTACTTTTGGCTTTGTAATATATTTTTACTTTGAGATAAAAGCTCAACCTGAAATTCAACCAATATTTTATTGTGGAGTCGTTGATAATGTAGAGGTTAATAATGGCTATAATGACAATGGTGAAAGTATTTTTAAGAATAATTGTGCTGCTTGTCATAGCATTTCTGATGAAATATTGGTTGGACCAGGCTTAAGGGATGTTTCTGAAAGACGTCCTTTGAAATGGATTGTAAAATGGGTACATAATCCTCAAAAAGTTATTAAAAGTGGTGATAAATATGCGAATAAGCTATATTATAAATTTAACCAAGCCCAAATGACACCTTATCCCAACTTAACTGAAAAAGACATTATAGATATATTAAAATATATCAACTAAATCGTGGCCTGTAGGCCATAAAACACTGTTTAAAATCATTTCTATTAGCGGGTGACTTAAGTCACCCGCTAATAGAAATGATTCACAAAAGATATTCTTAAACCGTGGTCTGTGGCACACCATAGCCGTCAGGCTATTGATTTATTTTATTAATTTTGTCTTCAAAATCTGATACAATGAATTTAGAAGATATATCAAACTCAATTGAGTTTTTAGAAATTAATCAACTTTTGGAA
>NZ_JAYFUL010000023.1:0-84251 GCF_034928825.1 Arcicella aquatica
GCCTGTTTGTTTGTGACAATAGTGTATAATTCTCCATTAGACAAGGCTGTTTCATCAATACTCAAATGGCTACCTACATTATCACAGAATAGCATCCAATCTTCTGCATGTTCTTTTTGAGGCCATCCGCTATAATCACTAATGTGTTCTTTGTACTGGTGTTGAAGCTGTTTACCATCAACTTGGAAATACTCACCAAGATGATAACAGCTGATGGGATAATTATCCAAATATCCCTTTTAAAAAAAGACCGAATTCCGTAGTCATTCGAGCTCCTTTTATTACTAAATCCCAGTCCCTGCTGATGATATCACCTGTCTTCTTAACTGTCCAGCGACGCCTCTTAATCCGTAAAGCGACTTTTTGCCCACGGATTGGAAAGTCTTGGATGCTTACCTCTGGAAAGAAACCCTTGGATTCAAGGTCTTCTTTCTGATAACCCGAGGGTACAGTATTCTTTTCTTCAAGATAAATCTGAAGTTCTTTCTGCACCTTTTCAACTTTGGTCAATTCGAAATATTCCAGAATACCTTCTGGTAAGAAAAAACTAAGGAGACTTTGTTCTGATGGATTCAAGGGAAATCAGTATTGGTTTACAATGCAAAGAAAAGAAATTATTCGATGCCCCCAAATATTTGACTTGAGCCAAAATATATGCTTGAAATTTTTATCCCCCAAAAAATCCGCTTGAGCCATATAAACCCCGATAAATTTAAAAAAGTTTTCTGGATATTCATTCAAAATAAAAGACCTGTGACATTTAAATTTCACAGGTCTTTGAAATAATCTTTGTAAAGTTACTTATTTCGCTGCCAAAACAGCTTTGGTCAGTCTCGGTAAAATATCAAAAACATCTCCAACGATACCATAATCTGCTGCTTTGAAGAAAGGGGCTTCTGGGTCTTTATTAATCACCACAATTACTTTTGATGAGTTAACACCTGCTAAATGTTGGATAGCTCCAGAAATACCAGCAGCAATGTACAAATTAGGAGAAACCTTTATACCCGTCTGTCCAACGTGCTCATGGTGAGGTCTCCAATCTAAATCAGAAACTGGTTTTGAACAAGCCGTAGCTGCCCCTAAAGCATTCGCTAAGTCCTCGACAATGCCCCAGTTTTCTGGGCCTTTCAATCCGCGTCCAGCCGATACAACTAAGTCGGCCTCTGGTAAAGAAATAGTGCTTGATGCTTTATGAGTTTCAATTAATTTCACGCCAAAGTCGGCATCATTTAATGCTGGTGCGAACACTTCAACGGTAGCTGAATCATTTGTTTCAACAGGGCTCACCGCATTTTTCTTAATCGCTATGATTTTTTTATCACTTTTCAGTGACACACTAGCAAAAGCCTTACCTGTATAAATGCTCCTAGTTACCACAAAACCATTGGTTAAATTTGGCAACGCCGTTACATTAGAAACGATTGAAGCCTTTAATTTGCCTGCTACCCTAGCAGCAACAGCATCTCCCAACGATGATTTTGCCAGCACAACAATATCAGCACCATCGGTATTAACAGCTTCAGTCAATACAGAGGCATAAGCTTGAATATTTGAAACGGCTAAACGAGCATCACTAGCATGAAGCACTTTGGTTGCACCAAAATTACCAGCCTTCGCTAGTTCGCTTTCAGAAGCTTCGCCAATGGCTAATACCGTAGCAGAAGTGCCTTGCAACTTAGCAAGTTCTGAGCCATAAAAAACGGCTTCGAGCGAAGATTTTTTTATCGCTCCATTATCTAATTCTGTGAATATTAAAACAGACATTTTATTTCAGATTTTAATGATAAGAAGATAAATTCACTAAGCACAATATCGCTTACAGTACCTTCGCTTCAGTTTTCAATAGCGTGATAAGTTCTTCAGCATTTTCGGCAGGAATCATTTTGCAAGCTCCTTTTGGTGCAGGTAATTGATATTTATCTGTACTTGTTAAGCCTTCACCTACTGGCTCTACTACTTTCAAAGGCTTGGTTCTTGCCGTCATGATACCTCTCATGTTCGGAATCTTCCATTCTGCAATAGGCTCCTGACAGCCCAATACTAAGGGCAAGCTAGCTTCTAAATCTTCTTTCCCTCCTTCTATTTCACGGGTGATTTTTGCAGTAGTACCTTCAATATTGAGTTTCATCACAGGTGATAAAGAAGGAATTCCTAACATTTCTGCTACCAGTCCATGCACTACGCCGCTATTGAAGTCGATTGATTCACGTCCCATCAAAATTAAATCGTATTTTTCCTGAGCAGCAATACTAGCAATTTGGCTCGCTACAAAATAAGAATCAGTAGCCTCGCTGTTCACACGAATAGCATCATCTGCACCAATTGCCAAACATTTACGGATTACAGGCTCAGCATCTGCTTCGCCCACATTCAGCACGGTTACAGTGCCTCCATGTTGTTCTTTTAATTCTACTGCACGCGAAAGTGCATAATCGTCATAGGGTCCAGTAATATAGGTTACGCCCGCTTTATTGAATTTTGTATCTCCGTCCGTGAACGAAATTTTCGCTGTGGTGTCGGGTACACTTGTTACACAAACTAAAATTTTCATTGTATATCGTTTATTTTGTTAATCTTTTGAGTTTTGTTTCAAGAATTACATGATAAATTTAACTTTTAAAGGTTTAATTTGTAGTATTCCTTATTTCATCACAATAATAACGAAAAGTTTTAATAATAGTATGCAAGCATACTATTATTTATAAATATTTTATCAAATGTCATTTAACAGATTAGCTTTACTAAAACAGTTTCTGGAAGAAGAACCCGAAAACCCTTTTAATCACTATGCATTGGCAACTGAATTGTTGAAATCAGATGCTATAAAAGCAGGTAATATTTATTTGTTTCTCTTGAAAAACCATCCAGACTACCTGCCTACTTATTATCATGCAGGGGCTTTATTTTCTGAATTTGGAGAAACGGATTTAGCTGAAAAGATTTATACTGATGGGATAGTCTTAGCTCAAAAAGTAGGTAATGAAAAAGCCTTGAAAGAATTGAAAGGGGCTTATCAGTTATTTTTAGATGAATTAGAGATGTAATAGAGATTGTCTGAAAATGAAAATAGCTTACTTTCTATTAGCGGGTGACTTAAGTCCTACTGATTACCCACATCTTTTAAAAAGTTGAAATAGAAATGTTATTATTGATCAAATTAGCTTAAATGTACATAAATAGTCTTTAAAACCAAGCGTTGAAGCCCTCATCTCTAGCGAGGGGCTTAAGCCCCTCGCTAGAGATAATCATCTGATTATTAATAATTTATAAACTTATGGGTAATCAGTAGGACTTAAGTCACCCGCTAATAGAAAAGGTCGGAAATATTCCATTATTCATGGCATGACTTTTAAACTAAATCCGTGGTCTGTGTGCCAAAGACCACAGATTTAGTTTTAGGATTCTTTGATTAATGCACTGATTATCTTAGTCATCATCGGCTCTGATTTACTAGCAGCAGCAATAATTTTATCTAAACTTGCTTTTTGTAAGGTTTCAGGAATACCCATGTCTGTGATAATAGACATCCCAAAACATTTTATACCCATTTGATGTGCCACGATAATTTCAGGAACGGTTGACATTCCCACGGCATCGGCACCTAACATTCTCAGTAATTTATATTCTGCACGGGTTTCTAGTTGTGGTCCAGAAGCCATCACATAAACGCCCTTTTGAACGGTTATGTTCAATGATTGTGCGATAGCTTCGGCTTTGCTGATTAAAGATAAATCATATGGGTCGCACATATCAGGGAAACGATCACCAAAGGTGGAGATATGTTTGCCTGTCAAAGGGTTTTCAGGCATGAACAAACTGATATGGTCTTGGATAATCATCAAGTCGCCAACTTTGAAGGCTGGATTCATTCCACCCGAAGCATTTGAAACGATTAGCTGACGTACACCCAATTGTTGCATTATTCTCACAGGCAAAGTAACTTCCTTCATAGAATAGCCCTCATAAAAATGAAAGCGTCCTTGCATACAAATTACATGCTTCGTGCCTATTTTACCAAAAATCAATTTGCCTTGGTGAAACTCAACTGTTGATACAGGAAAATGTGGAATATCCGCATAGTTAATGCTTTTTATGATGTCTATCTCGTTCACCAAAGCCCCTAAACCTGTGCCAAGAATAATACCAAAATCAGGATTAAAATCAGGTACTTGTTGCTGAATAAATTCAGCAGTTTTTACTATTTGTTGATAATACATTTCGGTATAAATTAGCTGATTTTGAAATAAGTATTTATTCTTTTACAATCGACCTCCCTACATATTTTTGCCTGCCACAAAGCCCGTCGTCCAAGCAGCTTGAAAATTAAAGCCTCCTGTTACGGCATCAATATCCAAGACTTCCCCAGCAAAGAATAGGTTTTTGATGTATTTACTTTCCATCGTCTGCTGATTAACCTCTGCCAAATTTATTCCTCCACAAGTAACAAATTCTTCTTTGAAAGTCGTTTTTCCTTTCACCTTCTGTGGGCAATTCAGCAAATATTCAATTAATTTATTGGTTGATTTATTAGCAATATCTATCCAGCGAAGGGTTTCATCAATATCGGAAAGCTCACAAAGTTTTTTCCAAAGGCGTGATGGTATTGAAAACTGAGGGTTCGATTGAATAATTTTCTTCGGACTTACCTTTTTTTGTAATAAAAAGTTTTCTCTCATTTGGTTCTCTGAAAACTCAGGATTCCAATTAATCAGTACTGTAAAATCATAATTCGCTTCGGCTAATTCTCTAGCGCCCCATGCCGAAAGTTTTAAAATAGCTGGCCCTGAAAAACCCCAATGGGTAATCAATAAAGCACCTTCTTGTTGCATCTTTTTTCCTGCTATTCTTACAGATGCGTTCTGAACACTCACCCCCGAAAGTTCAGTAAAAAGAGAATCTGGGACATTGAAAGTGAATAAAGAAGGAACAGGTTCGATAATTTGATGTCCTAAATCAGCTAGCCATTGATAAGCAGTTTTTTGCGGATTTCCACCCGTAGTTATCAATAGTGCCTCACAGGGCAATGTTTCGCCACTAAGCAATTCGACACCTGTGACTGTTTTTTCATTTGTTAATATAGCTTTCACACCTGTAGAGGTAATTACTTTTACACCTACCTTTTTAGCTTTTTCTTCCAAGCAACTAGCAATTGTTTCAGAACTATCAGTATCTGGAAACATCCTACCATCTGGCTCTGTCTTTAGCGTAACACCTTGTTTTTCAAACCACTCAACAGTATTTTTAGCATTAAACTGAGTAAACAAATTTTTCAGAAAGCTCCCTCCTCTCGGATAAAACTTAGCGAGCTGTTTATTATCAAAACAAGCGTGTGTAACATTACAACGCCCACCACCAGAGATACGAACTTTATTTAAAACAGTCCTATTTTTTTCTAAAAGTGTTATTTTCGCATCAGGATTACTTTCAGCGGCCGAGATTGCACCGAAATAACCTGCGGCACCAGCCCCAATCACTATTATATTTTTTTTTGACATTGATTCTTATCGAAGCCACCTTTATGTACTTCCTTGAAAAACAAAATTACTAAAAATGTAATGGTAAATTTCATTTGAGCGTTTTCAAAAATCTATTAATAATCTAAAACGGTGCTTAACAATACCTAAAATCATGGGCAAAATCAAATTTCTTTTTTTCCTACTCCTACTTGGCATTGTTTTATATTATCTAGGAAAGCCTGCCCCCTTAAAGTCGCTACAAAAAGATTTTGAGAAAATAACCACTCAAAAAAAATCATCCGAAAAAGAAAAATCCATACCAGAGGAAACTGAGGAAGAAACAGACAAAGAGTCGGGTGGTATTAGTGATAATTTATCTAAAAAAATAGAAGATAAAATAGAAAGTTCGGTCTTAGAAACCATCAAAGAAAAGCTTTTTGGCGACAATAAGAGTAAGCCCCAAAATAGCGACGGCGGTAGTTTAGACGATTATATTCCTTCTTCAAAATTCAATCAAGAGATTGTTCGTCATACAGCCTTTATTTTAAATTATCGTGAAGAATATGAGCAAGCTTCTTGGGTTTTACATCGTTTGATTAAAGAAGCTGTGGATGGCAACGCAACACGCTCTAATGAATTTATCGAAGACCCCCTCGTTGAAACAGGTTCGGCTCAGACACGAGATTATTCACGTTCTGGCTACGACCGTGGGCACTTATGCCCTGCGGCAGATTTTAAATATGATAAGGCATTGGAAGACGAAACTTTCTATATGTCGAACATGTCCCCACAAACCCCCGATTTTAATCGAGGAATTTGGAGTAATTTAGAAAGCAAAATTCGTCAGTGGGTGATTCGTAGAAATGAATTGATTATCATCACAGGGCCAGTATTGAAAAAAGGGCTCAAAACAATTGGAAAAATCAATTTAGTGGCTGTTCCGACACATTTTTATAAAATAGTTTACGACCCTTACAACGAAAAAGCCATTGCATTTGTCATTCCAAACGAGGGTTCTGTAAAATCTATCAATTCGTTTTCTGTCAGTATTGATTCCATTGAAGTATTAACTGGTATTGATTTTTTTGAGAAACTGCCTGATAGTTTAGAGCAAAAAATTGAAACAAAAAATAGACCCGAAGATTGGTTCTAAGTTATTTTATTGACCATCTTAAAGATATTTCAAGTCTGTTTAATGATAATGTTGTAACTTTATTTTCGAAAATATTATCTTTTTGAATAGCATTATAATGTTATTTGTGATAAAATATTAGAAAAATTAAGTTTATTCCACAAAAAACACACTTATTCTTACTTTTAAATTAACCCTAAACTTTATTACCATAGTAGTAGCTTAAATAAAAAAAAACTATGACGTTAGCCTTTACAATTTGTTCCATAAATTATCTTGCCCAAGCCCAAACACTGGGGCAGTCTCTACAAAAAACTAACCCTGATATAGAATATGTAATTGGATTAGTGGATAGGCTTGATCAAGTAAATTTAGATAGTGAAAAAACTCCTCCTTTTCAGCTACTAGAGATTGATAAGATTGGTATTGATTGTTTGGATGCTATGTGCGAAAATTATGACATTACTGAACTTAATACTGCTGTTAAACCATTTTACTTTGACTACTTTTTCAAGCATAGAAAAGATATCAAGAATGTTATTTACTTTGACCCTGATATTATAGTTTATCAAAAATTAAGTAAATTAATAGAAAGCTTACATACAAAAAGTATTGTAGTTACTCCACACATCACATCGCCGATTCTCGACGATTATGATACTAAAGAAATTGCACATCTAAACACTGGTATTTATAATTTAGGCTTTATTGCTGTTGCTAGAAGCAAGGAAAGTTTGGAGATGATTGACTGGTGGAAAGAGCGCCTTACAAATGACTGTAGAATAGATTTGTGCAATGGCTTGTTTGTAGACCAACTCTGGATAAATTTCGTTCCTATTTATTATAAAAATGCTGTATTGATTGAAAAACACCCTGGCTATAATGTTGCTTATTGGAATCTTCACGAGCGGCAAATTACTAAACATGAAGACGATTTCTATAGTAACAATGAGCCTTTAATCTTTTTCCATTATAGTGGTTATCAATTAAGTAAACCCGATAGTGTTTCAAAATATCAGGATCGTTCAACTTTTGAAAAAAGACCTGATATCGTTCCTCTTTTTAAAGACTATGCCCATAAATTAAAAGAAAACTTTAATGACTATTATATCAAGATTCCTTGCTTTTATATTAAACCGCCAAAAGTAAAACGCTATAAAAGAGTACGAAAAGCATTACAATTGCCTTTTAGGAAAGTAGTAGAATTAATCAATTCGGACAAATAAGTACTATTCGGTAGTAATCTAACCCCTGTTCATAAAACATTATGCTAAAAAGAGAGTATTGTGGAAATAGACCAACTAAGCTAAGACTAAGAGTATTAGACTTATTTGTTGATTTCTTTGTTTTTATTTTCCGAAAAACTAAACATAATAAGTATATAGTACCCAACAAAATTTTACTTTTTAATTTTGGTCACCTTGGCGATATGCTGATGATGAGTTATATGATAAATGCGCTGAAGAATAAGCATCCACATATTGAAATTCACATAGTAGCAGGTAGTTGGTGTAAAAATTTAATTGTAAATAATCCTCTATACGATAAAGTATTTTTTATTAATCATTACCGCACCAACAGAAGCGCCATTTCTATTTTCGCAAAATTCAAATTATATGTAAATGATATCAAGACATTTTTAGCTGAACATAAAAATTTATATTATTCTCATTCTTTCGACTTTAGGTATTCTGGTTATAATGCTAATTTACTGTTACCATTTTTAAATGCTGAACAGAAAATAGGCTTTGGTACACGAGGAATGGGTAGTTTACTAGATATTGAATATTATATGCTTCCTACACCCTTCCATTCGATTGATCAGCAGATTCAAAGTTTAAGAAGCTTAGGAGTTGCACAAACGGGTAAAAACATTGAACCTATTTTATTAATGCCTGCTGACGAGAAAAATACACTCGACATCCAAAAAGATTATTTTATCATTTTCCCAGAAGCTGGCACAAAAAACAGAATGTTTTCAAATGCATTTTGGATAACAATCAGCGATTATATCCTTGAAAAAAGACCAGACGTTCAAATTATGATATGTGGTCTTACAGAATATTCTAGCAAGCTAAATGTTGAACTTGAAAAAAAATATCCTGAAAAAATTATTGATGCAGTGGGTAAACTATCCATTTTACAAATGATTCCTGTGCTGAAAGAATCAATCGGCGCCCTTACGCTAGATTCTTTCCCTGCTCATATTGCCTCCACCTTAACAACTACGCTATGTTTGTTTAAAGAAGGCACGGGTTTAGAGTATTTCCCGATTAATGCCAAACCTACTTATATCATTCATGACCATAAGTATTCAAAAGACGTTAAATCATTCAGAGAGCAAATGACGATTCATTATATTACCTCTTTAAACGAGCGAATTTTACAAAAAATAGTCCCTCAAGCAATGGACGAATTATTTAAGTTTAAAAAATCTTAACATAACAAACTTAATTTAGTTATATATGAATATTAGATGAAAGTAGTTTGCAAAACACCTTTATTGGCATTATTTTTGCTTAAATTTCCTGACAACCAATATAATTTATCAGCGTATTATTTTCAGCTTTGAACACTGTTCCCTTTTATAAAAAGATATTTTGAGTTTTTTATAAGTTTTTATTGAATGGATAACAAAATCATGACAAATCCTTCTAATCCTTCTGAATTAAATGAATCGGATAAAACTTATCGGGCTTTGGAAAACTCTATTTTAAAAATACAGAGATCCCTTAATAAATTAGCCAAAAAGTCAAATCCAAGCCACGAACTTCAAGCTTTCTGGGAACTCGGAGACCTTTCTCTCATTAACTGGATTAGTGATACAAATTGTTATATCAGTCGCAGGGGTCAAAAATTACAATATTTAGCCAAACCTGCTAAATTAGAAATGATTACCTTTCACTTAGAAGAAGGGGATAAAATATTAATCTGCGGAGAATCGCTGATTAACAAAATCTCTGAGGATGAGATTGACGAAATTCTTCATAACAGTACAGGTGTTAAAGATTCTTGTTTGAATTTATTGAAAATCGCTAATATCGATACTCCTTATAGCGTATATAATGTACACAATGTAATAGTGTTGGAAGTAATAGATCAGAAAAAGGTAGTAACGCCCGTCATCACTAATGACAATAATCCATTCATTACTAAATCAAATGATAAATACTTATTTATTCCAATTGTTTTAGTAATAGCCAGTCTGTTAGCTTATTCTTATGGCAGGAAAAACACTTTTGATATTTCAATGATGTTTAATCGTCAAGAAAATAAAGTAGTTGTTGAAGATACTGTTAATATAACACCCAAAGATTCATTGCAACCTATCCAAAACAATCAGGCTGTAGTTGATGATTTTGAAGATAATAAACCAACTGAAACAGCTAAAAATTCGACAAATAATTTTGAAGAATCAAATCCTAAACAAAGCACAAATAAATTAGAAACATCAAAGTCTGATTTTTCAACCTTTGATGAGCCTAAAAGTACTGGGCCTACTGAAGGTTCCAAATCAAAAGCACAGCCTTTCAGTTATTCGAAAGAACAACATAACTACACTGCTTTATTGGAACAAAAAGACAAATGGACAGCTATCAGAAAAGACTTACAGGACAAATACAATAGCGGAGATTTGTCAGTGAGTGATCAATTAGAGAATAGTAAAAAAGTGCTAGATAGAATTGGACAAAAGATAAAAGAAAGCACTAAAAAACTAAATCAAGACTAAGCTTTAAATGCTTCTTCTGTCTCTGGTTTTTCAGTTTCAACTTCCGATTTAGTCTGTTTTTGTAGCTTCAATAAACGCTTTTGGTTATTTGTTTTTAGTAAATGTGCTACTGTCATATAAACTACAAACAATAAACATAACAAGTAAAGGGAAGTAGTATTTTCGGCGTTCTTGCTAATAAAAACAAATAGTAACGTAGAAATAATGGTAAAACACCAAAGTACCAACGACGCTTGAAAATGACTTAAACCACTATCAATCAAAAGGTGGTGAAGGTGGTTTCTGTCCGCTACAAAAGGAGATTTCTTATTTTTCAATCGAATAATGAACACTCTTAGTGTATCAAAAATTGGCACTACCAATACGATAATTGCTAGTATGGGTGCTGCAAAAGTACTGTTAGGGTCGAAGCGATATTGAACATTTAACTGAATAAATCTCACGGCGAAAAGAGCCAAAATAAAGCCTACAATCAATGAGCCAGTATCACCCATAAAGATTTTGGATGTCTTTGAAAAGTTAAATCTTAAGAACCCTAATAATGCCCCAGCCATTGAGGCTGCTAAACAAGCCAAAGCATAATGTTCATTTAAATAAAACCAAATTCCAAACAATCCCCCTGCTATCATACCAATTCCCCCCATTAGTCCATCGATACCATCAATTAGGTTTACGGCATTAATCAACGCAATAAAGACAAAAACTGTAAGCGGTAAACTGATGATATAAGGAACGGAGTAAATGCCAAAAATACCAAAAAGGTTTTCTATTCTTAAATCTCCAAGCACTACTACTAATAACGAAGCACCAATCTGTACATACATCTTTTTCTTTGGAGCCAAAATCAGAATATCATCTTTTACGCCTAAAAAGAACAAAATAACGATAGAAGAAATAGAGAGGTGTATTAACTGACCTTCGTCAGGGTTTTCCCATAGAAAGTAACTAATTAACATCGAAGCAAATACTGCTACGCCTCCTAAAGTAGGAGTAGCTTGTTGATGGGAACTCCTTTCTATCGGACTTGCCATTAAGTTTTTAAGTGTCGAAATATTAATAATAACAGGAATGGCTGTAATTGATGTAGCACAAGCAACCACTGTTGAAACAATGACATGAAAAAGGTTACTATTGTAAAATGTCCAAAAAGAATTATTCATTGCTATTATACATTCAAAATTATTCAAGCCTATTAAGCGTTATACTAATAGAATCTACGTTGGAGGGTTTAATGCCAGTCAAATTACAATTAAAATACAAAAGCACCAAACGGTTTAATCGTTGATGTGTCGTTGTCTTATTTCTTTCGCAGGATTTCCCTGATATATCATATAAGGTTGCATCTCTTTAGTAGCAACAGAGTTTACAGATAAAACAGAATGCGATTTTGCTACTACACCCGGACATACAACAGATTTTGCTCCTATCCAAACGCCATCTTCTAAATGTATTTCAGCTACTTTTAAATCAAAGGTACTCTTGGTATAATCATGATTCCCTGTTAACAACATGGAGCCTTGCGACAAACAAACATGATTTCCTAAGCTTATTTTGGTTAGATTATCAATCCAAACCATTTCGCCAATCCACACAAAATCACCAATTTCTAAAAACCAAGGATATTTTATACATACCTGAGGTTTTATCATTACACCTTTGCCAATTTTTGCTCCAAACAATTTTAGGACAGAAATCTTTAACGATACAGGAAAAGGTATGTTAGAATTAATGAGTATTGAACCTACTATATGCCAGAGCGTTCTTAGTAAAAAATTGCCCGGTTTGTACCAAGAATTATCGTACTTAGATAAGTCGGTTGTTTTCATTTTGTTAAATCTTTATTAAACTCATCTTTAAAGAATTTTTCAATCGCTTTTTTATCTTTTCCGACACGATGATACACTTCGTACACTTTAGCATCCACTAAAAATCTATACCAGAACCCCTGTAAAAAATGCCAAATAAATCCTTGTTTGCCATCTAAAAACCCAAATCTAACAATGTATCGATAGATAAAGTAAATGATAGGGCGAATAAACAGGGGAATAGAAGCATACTTCACTTTCAAGAATCTTGTTCTTTGTTCCTGAGAACCAAAAAATTTAGGTTCAACCGATTCGAAGTTGCGGAAATTGTATTTGATATTTAACAAGTCAATTACTTCTCTGATGGCATATAAATTATGTTTTTGAGTCCACCACGTAAGGTTATTCAAATTATGATCTACAATATCATTTTCCATTTGAATAGTTTTCCCGCTAGTCAGCGTAATGTGTTCATCCATCCAGCTTTCCTCACAAGCCCCTTGTCCGCTTCGCCAGATTCTCAGTAACCAGATAGGATAATATGCACCATGACGAATCCATTTATCAAAAAATATCACCCTCCTTTTAATATACATCCCTCCTATCTCTGGAGCAGTCCCTGATAATTTTTGGTTGATTTCCTCCGCCAAAGCCGGCAACACATACTCGTCAGCATCCATCCTCATCAACCACGTAGTATTGTATGGATTATGCTGAATACCATAATTGAACTGAATAGCATAATTCACCCACGGACGCTGTACTACTTTCGCTCCTAGTGATTCTGCAATCTCAACAGTTTTATCAGTCGACCCTGAATCTACAATGAATATTTTATCTGTAAATGCCAACAAAGATTCTACACATCGTTTGATGTGTTTTTCTTCATTAAAAGTTAGGATGATGACGGAAATATCTTGCATTAATTTTTGTTAGCAATTTTCTTAAACTCTTCAAATAAATTTTTAGCAACCAATGCTATATCATATTTTTCTTTGACCAAAGCTTTTCCATTATTGGCCAGATACTCACGATATTTTTCATCATCAAGCATCTTATTCAATCCCTCCACAATACTTCGGGTATTGAGCTCTACTAAATGAGCGGCATTTGTTTCACGAATACTCTCTCCAAAGCCTACTCTATCAGATAATAACGAAGGAATGCCAGAAACTAAAGCTTCGAGCGTAGCAATCGAAAATCCTTCAGAATGTGATGGTAACGTAAAAATATCAGCATCAGCAAAAGCAGCCAACTTATCGTCGCCCACTAGCATTCCTACTAGTTTTATATTTTCTTGTAAAGACTCTGTTTCAATAAATTTTTGTGTTTCAGCCAAATAGCCGTCGTCTGGCCCCGCTAATACTAATATACAATCGTTTCTTGTAGCCAAAACTTCTTTGAAAGCTGGCAGAAGCAAATCTAACCCTTTTTTAATATTTATTCTGCTTAAAAACAATATCAGTTTTTTATCATGCTGAAGCTGATACTTTTTTCTAAAAACTCCTTTCTTTGGCAATTCTTTGAAATTACTCAAATTCATCCCATTCGGTACAATTTTCACATTTGGGTGAGTATGCCCTAAAAAGTTTTTTAAATCTTCTTGTTCATCTAGGTTGTTAATCTGAATCAGTTCGGTATTATCCAATACTCTTTTTTGAAAAAGTACCCCAAAAAGCTTTTTCTTCCAATAGCCATTTGCCAAAGCCCAACGGTCTAATAAACCATGAATCGTAATACATTTTGCGGTAGTAACTCCTGCTAAATAAGGCGCTAGCCCTGCAAAATGCCAAAGTCCATGAATATGGATAACATCGTATTCATTACCATGTTTTTTAATCCAAAAAAACAATTCAGGAGAAAACTCTGCCCAAAATTTAGCCAACCAGTGTCTTTTACAAACTACTATTTTAGCACCCTCGGGTAATTCATATAGTTTTTGTCCTTCGGTAAATGGCGTCAAAATTGTTACCTCTGCCCCTAGCTTTATTTGTTCTACGGCGTGGTCATAAATAATTTTTGGGGGGCCTCCGATGTCCCAAGAATATGCACAGATATTTAAAATCTTCACAGGTTTTATCATTTTGATAAATTCATCAAGTATTTAGAAAGTGGCTTTTCTATCATTTTATGCATCACAATACTCGCTAAGATAATCATGATGCCTATTAAATAATTATAATAAACAGTTTGGTTGACAGATAAAGTGCTTCCAATAATTGATGGAATTTTATTCAACAAAAGTAACATAGGAAAATGTATCAGATACAAAACATAGGATGCATCGCCCAATAAAATAGTAAATTTAGGGATTATGATAGCCTTATTAGCTTCCAAGTTTAGCAAAGCTATCAGGATTAGCCCTGAGGGGAATCCAAATACCAAAACACGTTTCCAGTAGTCGTAATCACTAATTTCGAAACCCAAGCTAACGATTATGATAAGAGCGAAAATTAAAATAAATATTGAGACAATATTATTCAATTTGAATCTTTCATAATATCCACAAATCAAGAATCCAAAGAAAAATTCAAGGTTATAACTGCTAAAAACAAAATTGAAATATCTACTATCGAAGTTATTACCGACTATCATATTGATGATAGAACCCAGCAAAATAGCTACTGGAATAAACCAAAGCCTTTTAGAAAGTATTAATAATGAAAAGCATAAGTAAAAGAAAAGCTCGAAACTGAGTGTCCAAGTAACAGGATTAATAGCAAAGTGAAAAGGGACGAGGAAATAGGTTTGGAAATAGGCTGAAAATGTATGTGGATAAGCGGTACTAAAAACATCTTTATTCAAAACATTGCTGATGAGCCATCCTAATAAAAATAGCCCCGTCATTACAACCCAGTAAATCGGGAATACTCTTAGAAACCTCTTTTTTAAGTATTCAGTAAAGTAGGCTGGTTGGTCTAAATATTGTTTGCTCGTGAAATGAATAATAAAACCACTTATTACGAAGAATAAATCGACACCTGCAAAGCCAAAACCAAAAAAATCTCCTAAAAAACTAACAGGAAAATTCTTTTTTATGTAGCCTCCAATATGATAAAATACTACCACAAAAGCCGCAAAACCTCTTAAAAATTGTATTGAATTAATTACTTTTTTGGATGACATAATCTTTTATATCCATGAAACATTTCTTGGGCAACATTACTGGGTGAATACGTCTGAATAATATCTTGAGAGGCCTCTCCCATTTTTAATAAATCCAGTTCGGTATTCATAAACTTTATCAATGTTTCAGATATTTCGTTTACACTACTTGGATTAAAGGTAAATCCATTGACAGATTCTTTTACTAATTCATTAGCACAACCGCATTTCTTTGAAACTGCTACGGGTAAACCACAAGCCATAGCTTCGTTGACTACTAATCCCCACGGCTCTGAATAACTTGGCAGGACTAATACATCACTCAGGGCTAGATAAGCGGGTACTTTTTGCCAATTTACACCTTCAAAAAAGAAAACTTTATCAATGGTTTCTTCTTGTACATATTGTTGTAAAGGAGATTTCAAGTCACCATCGCCTAGTATTATTAAACCCCAATCTTGGTCTGCTGCATTTCCCATAGCAACTTTAAAAGCATCTAATAGCTTGAATAAGTTTTTAAATTCTATCAGTCGCCCAACAAAAATAAAGTTGTGCTTTGGTAAATTTAAGATGGTCTTTTGTTTATCGCTGTCTTTATGATTTTCTAGGTAAATTTTTCGGAGCAATTGATTATCCACACAATTCCTATTCACAAGCATTTGTGCGGGTTTAGCGCCTAAAGCTAACATATAATCTTTTGATAATTGCCCAAAATTAAAGAACCCATCAAATTGTTTGATGATGAACGATTTAAACGATTCTTTCAAAAAACTCCGCTGATGGTCGCCTCCTGTAGATTCATTTGAAAGCACCGTTTTGATACCTTTTAACTTGCAATACAATAAGATAAACCACGACGCTATATCATAATAACCAGTCAGGTTGACAATATCTGGCTTAAAAGTCTTAACTGTCTTTAAAATGCCTACTATTCGCTGTTTTAAGCCCAATTCTTCAAGCACGCCATCATGAAGTAGTTCATAATTATATTCATGCTTAAACAAGCTAGTATCATCAAACTTCAAACGGCTTTTTTCAATTTTAGCTAACTGCAAAACTAATAGTTCAAAATCATTTTCCTGATTTGAAATTAATTGCAATTCATTAAAAATAATCGCTTTGTAGTGAGCCCAAAGTTGATTATGAACAATTAAAACCTTCATTTTTTAAGAAGCAAATTAGCTTTATGAATCTCATCCACGATGCTATAAGCCTTGTTTGCTGGCGATTATTAATAGAAATTAATGATGTTACTTAACGGCTGGTTCTAAAGGAGCAAGCTCATTTTCTTTCAAGTCGTCTTCAGGTTCTTCTTTTATGTATTTTATTCCCAAGAAGCGAATGGCGACAATGAATATAAACCAATAGGAAGTTCCGTAGGGTTCTCCACCTGTAAAAATCCCGACGAAGTAGGTCATATAGAAATAGGCTACAAAACAAGCAAATGGATTTATTTTCCTTTTTAATGTATAAACAGCTTCTTTAAAAATCATATAGTTCATCAAACAAAATGATACTACGCCAGCAATTCCTAAATCTACAAAGGTTTCAATAACAGGTACATCTACATAAAAAAACCTAAACCCACCACCCAGAATAAAGGCATAGGGAATTTCGGAAAAGAGAAAAATAATTAAATCGATATTATTAACCCTACCCATCGCCGACATATCGACGTTTTTTTCACCCCCAAGTCCAAAAGCTGTTAGTAATGCTTTTGAAAAAGTCTCCAAGAAGGTATTATAGTATAAATCAATAATATCTATTATCCGCTGTTGCGTACTGATAAAATAAAGCAATCCAGCAAAAAACAGACAGATATAAATTAAATTTAGCGGCTTGAATAAGGCCCTTAAAAATACTTTAACAGTATCTTTCCCAACATTGAAGTACACAAATAACGCTACTGAAAATAAGAAAGCAAGTAAAATAGATCTTGCTTGGGCTAGAATCAATACTACTAATGAAAGAATAAGGTTAAAAAAAGCAAATAGCTTCCACAGAATATTTTTAGACTTTAAGAAGAAATAAGAAGCAAACACGCCTGCAAAAGCATTTCGTGCATACACGTGGGGGTTTCCACTGGCTGTGCTTGTTCCATCTCCAAACACTACCGTTGCTCTTTGTCCAATAATAAATAAAGGGTTGGTAGCCATTGAATAGATTAAACAAACACTTCCGAAAAAAGTAAATAGCAGCGCTATAGGCAGAAAATAATTGGCTACTTCATTAGATACGCCTACTATCAAGAAATAAAAAGCGAAAATAAAAATAAAGTTTCCTATATCTCGGGTAAAGGCAGTACGGTCGTTATCGTATCCAAAAAAGGGATTATAGAATAAACACGCTAACAACGAGATGATTAGGAAAAACATTGCGACCCTCGTAATAGGAATATTAGGTTTATAAAATTTCCTAAAGAGGTCGCCTGGGGAAATCAATAATACTAAGCCTATAAATAAGCTCCCGATAGTGAAAGTAGAACTACCCCCAAAGCCTAAGTATTCTTTAAAAAAGAAAATCAATGGGTTTCCCATAAATACTATGAACAAACCTAAAGATTGACGACTATATTTAAAATTGAAGTACTCTTTCATATTACAAAAATAATAAATCTAAGCTGTTACTCAGCTAGTACTTTCTTAAAACCTTTATTTTCATACACCCAATATTTTGCACCTCCATCTTTTTCAAATGCTTTAATGGGTTGGTATTGATTCAACTTTTTGGTGGTGATGATATAATGGTACTGGTTTTGTTCAAATTGCTGATATGCTTTTTCACGGAGCATACAGTGGCTCATCATACTGCTTGTATCGAAAAAATAGTATGTATTAAAACGCTTTGAAGTATCAGATTGAATGTTTTTCAACAATACTTGATATTCTACATCCATCAACTTTTCATCTTCGCTCGCAAAAGCCTGAGCTATAACTGGCATGGCTTGTACTCTTTGCAAAGAATCAGTAATAGATACTTTCAACAGTTTGCTAAGTTTATCAATTTTATAGGCTTCGCTAATATTCGCTTTTTTCTCTCTTTCTAAACAGGCTAAATTTTTTGGAATAAATCCATCAAAATCTAATTCTAACGCAATTGTCTCGTTGTTATCTAAAGATTTTACCCAACTGATGGCATCAGAAAGGTTTTTTTCTTCTGCATTCATCTTTTTGTTATTGTAATATACGCCATAGCTTGAATTTATTACTAATAACATACAAAAGATAAGCACTAATTTGTTTTTGATAGCTTCTTTTTGCTTGTGAATAATACCTATAAAACCAAAGCCTATTAAAATTACAGACATCATGGTGGCAGGGAAAAGATGAGAATAATATAGTTGTGCTGATTTTAAAGAGGTGAATAGGAACAACAATAAATTACCAACGTATAAAAGAATAATTATTTTAGAAGGATAAACCTTTAATAAAAACCATGTTCCGATAATAGTGCAGATAGTAAAAAACACATTTACAGGACTTGACAAAAAGTCCATAATAAATGAATAATTAAAATACGTTTGCATCGGGCTTTGGTGCATTTTGATGAAAATTACCCCAAAAAATGACTTCAATATTACAAATGTATCTGTAATGATAAAGGGTATTAAAGTAAATACAGCAAATAATATTACTAAAAAATAGTTGCGGTAGGTTCTAAAAGAGATTTTCTGTGCACGTAAATGAACGATTAAACTTCCGATGATAAACGGAGTCATGAATAAAAAAATCAATCGCTGAGCCACAGTGGCAATAAAAAGTATAAATATGGTCGTAGCAATTTGAGGTGTAATTTTTTCTGTAAATAAAATTCTCAGTATTAAGTAAATAAACAAGCTCCCTGAAATAGCCTCTGGGCGAATAACAGCCATTGAAACCCAGATTGTTTCTATGCAGATGCATAAAAATACGATGACAATTTTGGTTTCTTTGGTTAATAAAAAATGTGATGCCTTAATAATGAAGCGAACAGTCTTAAAAAAGATAATGCCTACTATTACTATTTGTGCGGCACGCTCCCAAAGGATAAATTCTTCACGATGATTCAAATAGTAGTACGCATTATCATCAAATACTTTTAAAATATCGGTAAGCTGATGTATCTCTGAAAAATGGGTAATAATGTGTATGATACACTGAAAAATAAATAAGAAGTAGGCAATAAAGATACTCGGTATACCTGCCCATTCTAACGTTCGGGGAGTGCAACCGTACCAAAGAAAAACGCCTGATTCACTAATGAAATTTTCGTCGGTAGTATAAGTGACTAATGGCGGAGGAGAAATGATTCCGTAATAAATACTTAATATTGAAAATAACAGCAAAATTACTGTAGCGACAATCAGTAGGTTTTTATAAAGAATCATAGGACTAATTTGCGTTATCGAAAGTATTTCTTAACAAAAAAAAACCGCTTAGAAAGCGAATCTAAGCGGTTTTTTTTTGTAATTAAGTGATTCCATCAGGATTCGAACCTGAGACCTACTGCTTAGAAGGCAGTTGCTCTATCCAGCTGAGCTATGGAACCGAAAAAAAATGTGTTAATCTGAGATTATTTAAAGTTGAAAATCAAGGAAATGTAATTTTCAAATTTTCAAATCTTCAAACTAACACATTTAAAAGTCGGGGTGGCAGGATTCGAACCTACGACCTCTTGGTCCCAAACCAAGCGCGATACCGGGCTACGCTACACCCCGAAAATATTCCCTTGCTTAAAATTAATATTTCTAAGCGGAGAGTGAGGGATTCGAACCCTCGGTACCCTTGTGAGGTACGGCAGTTTAGCAAACGGCTCCTTTCGGCCTCTCAGGCAACTCTCCTTAACACATTTTGTATCGCTTGTGATACTGTCGTTGTGTTTAGGTGATGCAAAGGTACGCCTATTTTTTTTAATAAAACAAGCCTGTTTGCAAAAAAAATTGAAATAATTTTAACCTTTTATGCTAACTTTCTGGTACAGAATTGAGAATCAGAAGGTTATTTACACCCTTATAAGTCTAAAAAATTTTAATATTTTTTTCATTTTCTTACTCTCTCTACAACATTTCTATAAAAACTCATCTTTGGCAATAGGGGAAAACTTTATTTTGTCTGTCAATGTTCTGTAAATAACATTTAAAATTTTGCTTTAAAAATGAACAAATACCTCATCATACTACTATCTGCCTGTTTATTTACTTCATGTTCATCAGTAAATATCATGAAAATGCGTCCTATCGAACAAGAAAGTATTGTTGACGGAGGCAAAGAAATCGTCAAACAAGAAAATAATGGCGTAAAAATAGTAGCCTCTTATGACGGCCGCTATCAGAAATACATGGTTTTTGATGTCGAACTATTTAATAATACAGACGAGCCCCTGACAATTTCACCAAAAGACTTTACTGCGCTGCCTCTTGATATAAATAAACAACAACTTGTTTCAACCGACGGACAGTATACTTATAGCTACCAAGCCGTAGAACCAGAAGAAGAACTTGGGAAAGTGCGTGCGGAAATGAATTATGAGGAAACAAAAATCAAAAGGGCTAAAACAGTCAATACCGTTTTATTTATTGGGGGAATTATAGCAATGATAGCAAGTTCTTCTAATAAAACTCCTGAAAGAGCTTGGCGATCTGCTAATATTGGTGAAACGATGGTTCAGGTAGCACAAATTAAACGTATCGCAGACCACGAGCATTATTATTCACGAATGGACAAACTGAGTAATGAACAGCATACGTGGATAAACGAAAACTTTAAAGCTACTACGTTGGCACCGCATACTTCTATCAGAGGAGGAGTATTTCTGGAAGCAAACTCACAAGCAAAATTTGTTCAGCTCAATTATACCTCTGACAAAACTAACCTTAGCTTTTTGTTTGAACAATGGTTTGAAAAACGGTAAAATAATACAAAAAACATCTTTTCATAAAGGTTTATTGAAACAACTTAGCTTTCAATAAACCTTTTTTGATTTTCAAGTAAGTGTATTTGCTTATTTTTTATCACCTTTGCAAACTTAAAATTGGAAACCAGACAATTGTAACCTTAATAATTAATTGAATGGTTTTCAATCAACAATGAAACAATAATATTGCATGGAAATCTTAAAAAGTAGTCGCCTTGATTCGCTACGCTACGATATTCGTGGGCCAGTTTACGAAAAAGCTCTTCAACTACAACGTGAAGGCTATAAAATCACTTCGTTGAATATTGGCAATCCGGCGGCATTTGGTTTTGAAACCCCTGAGGAAATTATTCATGACATTATCATGAATATTCGCAACGCACAAGGCTATGCCGATTCTCGAGGACTTTTCGCCGCCAGAAAGGCCGTTATGCAATATTATCAAAGTCGTGGTGTAAAAGGTATTGAAATCGAAGATGTATATATTGGTAATGGTGTAAGCGAGCTGATTAGTTTAGTGATGACTGCCCTGTTGAATCCGAATGATGAAATATTGATACCGTCACCTGATTATCCTCTTTGGACAACCTCTGTAGGGCTTGCTGGGGGTACTCCTGTGCATTATGTTTGTGATGAAGCGTCAGACTGGAATCCTGATTTAAAAGATATTGAATCCAAAATCACTAAAAAGACTCGTGGAATTGTTTTGATTAATCCGAACAATCCGACTGGAGCTGTTTATGACAAAGAAATTGTCGAAGGAATTGTTCGATTGGCAGAAAAACATAAACTTATTGTTTTTGCTGATGAGATTTACGACAAAATCCTTTTTGATGGCACTATCCATCATTCTACTGCGGGGATGTCTGAAGATACTTTGATTGTAACAATGGGCGGAATGTCTAAAAATTACCGTGCTGCGGGTTTCCGTGGAGGTTGGATGATTCTGACAGGGGCAAAACATAAGGCAAAATCGTATGTGGAAGGGCTTACCTTCTTGGCTTCTATGCGTTTGTGTGCCAATGTGATTACGCAATATGGTATTCAAACTGCTTTAGGAGGCTATCAATCTATTAATGATTTGGTGATTCCTACAGGGAGGTTATACAAGCAAATGAATTTGGCACATGAAAAACTAGTATCCATTCCAGGCATTAGTTGTGTGCGTCCGAAGGGAGCCATGTATTTGTTTCCTAAAATAGATTTGAAACAATTCGATTTCAAAAATGATGGCGATTTCGTATTGAGTTTGTTAGAAGACCAACGCATTTTGGTAGTAGGTGGACGTGGTTTTAACTTTAAAGAACCTGACCATTTCCGCATTGTCTTTTTACCTCATTTGGAACAACTTGAAATAGCGATGAACAAAATTGCACTTCATTTTGAAAATCACCGTAAAAAGTAATGATGTAGAAGTAGATTCCCAACAATTTTTGACATAATTTGTTATCTTCGTAAAGAGGTTAGGTGCTTCAAACATCTAGCCTCTTTTTGCATTAAAGGCTTTCAATATTAAAAAAAATATTCATTCGTATCAAAATGAACTCTAAAACACCCGTCCTTAGCTCTAAGAGAAACAAACTATTTATTTTCCTTTTTGGTATCTTCTTGACCAATGCTATCGTAGCAGAAATTATAGGGGTAAAAATATTTTCAGTAGAAGCTACTTTTGGTTTTCAACCACTTCATTTACAAACCTTTTTGGGCACATGGGATATTAATCAAACAGCGGGCGCATTAAACTGGCCTTTTGTTTTTATTACTTCTGATATTATCAATGAATATTTCGGGAAAAGAGGCGTAAAGCGTGTATCATATCTGGCTGCTGGTTTTATAGCCTATAGTTTCATTATCATTTATGGAGCTACGCTGCTCTCTCCTGCTCCTTTTTGGCTTGATGTCAATAAAGGCAACGATAATTTTAATATTGATTATGCCTTTGGGAAAATTTTCAGACAAGGGCTAGGAATTATTACTGGCTCGCTGACGGCATTTTTGATTAGTCAATTGTTAGATGCTTATATTTTCCATGCGATTAGAAAAGTAACGGATGGCAAAAAAATCTGGCTCCGTGCTACAGGCTCAACGCTGGTATCTCAATTGATTGATAGTTTTGTAGTAATCGGTATCGCTTTTGTATTGTTTGGGAACTGGACTATAGAACAATGGCTTTCTACTTCTTTAAATACCTATTTGTATAAATTCATTGTGGCTATTTTATTAACCCCATTGATTTATCTAGCGCATACTTTAATTGATAAATACTTGGGAGATGATTTAACGGATAGATTACAAGACCAAGCAGCACATCAGGAATAGCTTTACTTGAAGACTTTAGGACTAGAAGACTGTAGGACTAAAGGATATTGGATAAATACAGGACTAAATGATATTTAAGCGATATAGCAATCTCCTTTAGTCCAATATTTAATAAATTAACATCTAATATTTATAGTTCTATATCTTTTAGTTGAATGCCAACATCTTCAAGTCTTAAAGTCCATAATCCTAAAGTCTAGCATCTAGCGTCTAATACCTAAAGTCTTATGTCTTCAAGTCTTACATCTATAAATAAAGCTGCACCATTTTTCTCCAATATTTTGCTTTATGTGCTTCCTCATCCCATATATACAATTTGTTCACAATTCCTTTTCTCCACAAAATATCGCTGAAGTATTTGTTGTTTTCAAGAAAGGCATCATCTTGACCAATGGCTAAAATAAACTCCATTCGTCTCAATTCAGTGAGTATTTTTTCATCATTCAGATTCGGAATAAATTGAACAGGATTGTTGTAGTAAATATTTTCGTCGTGATAGCCATCAAATAAATCTTTGAAAACTCCCACCTGCCATGTAAGGTCAAAACGGCCACTCATTCCAACAACCCTTGTAAAAAACTGAGGGTATTTTGTCGCCACATTCATGGCATGATAAGCCCCTAAACTACAGCCTGCCGAAATCATGGTCATGTCTGGATTGAGTTCCCGTGTAAAAGGTAATACTTCCTTAATGATGTAGTCTTCGTATTGCATGTGCCTTTGAATACGATAACTCGGCGAACTTTCTGAACTATAAAGACTTTCAGCATCTACACTATCTACACAAAAGATTTGTAAATAACCTGCTTCAATTTTATCCTTAATAGCATCAATCACACGCCAATCTTCATAATCATAAAAACGAGCACCCCGTGTTGGAAAAAACAAAACCCTTGCCCCTGCATGACCAAAGACTAGCATTTCCATATCTTTTTGTAAATAATTACTAAACCATTTATGATATTGTCTTTTCATTATTTTCTAAAATTTAGGTTTAGAAATTATATTTGATTCAGAAGGATTATATGATAATATATTGATAGTCATAAGGAATAAATGATGTGATGGTCAGAATTCATTATTTTCTTATTGTAAAACAAGCGCTGAAAGATGTTCAACTAGCTTATCTCTGAGGATATCATGCCCCATCTTATTGAAATGTAATCCATCTGACTGAAAGAATTTTGAATCAGGGCGATGATCATCATCCAAATATTGGTCGTAAATATCTATGTAGTAAAGCTGGTCTCCTCGTTTTTTGATTTCTTTCTCAATAATCATATTGGTATATTTTACCTGATCATTCAAATACCAACGTTGTGGGCTAGGCTTAATCGATACATACGTGCAATCAATCGTTCCATAACGTTTTTGAATGACATCAAATAATTGAAAAAGAAAAAGATATATTTCTTCAGGATGGCGATTATTACTTAAATCATTATCACCAGCATAAATAATAACAGAATTAATTTCATTAAATTCAGCAAAGATTCTCTCAAAATACCAAGCACATGCAGCCAATGTTGACCCCCCGAAACCTAAATTAACAGGAGAAAAATCTTTGAAATCTTCATATAAACTTTCCCATAGCGTAATCGTTGAGCTTCCATAAAAAGCCGTTTTAGGTTGATATGGTAATTTCGAACGCTCCTGCTCTAATCTTTTTACTTCGTCTTCGTACCAAAACATAGCCTTAAAGTTTATATAAATGCAAAAAAAACAAAAATGATTTTTTTCGTGGTTAGTAAATAATTAATAAATCGTTACCTATTCTATCATCCTTTAAATTTAAATAAAATATTGAAAATCAACCGATTAAACTACATAAATTCATAAAAAAACCTCTGATTTTAATATTTCTATCGTCTAAGATTATCACAAATAACGGCGGTTGCTATTCCTGCATTCAAAGACTCCGCTCCCCCAAAGCGTGGAATGGTGATTTTATCAGTTACCAAGCGTTCTACTTCAGCCGAAATACCATTAGCTTCGTTGCCAATAATAATATAACCAGCCTCCGCAAATTGTATTGTATGAACGTTAGCCGAATTCAAAAAAGTACCATATACCTTCAGGGAGGTATTACTCAGATAACTTACCAAATCGGTATAATAAATACCTACTCTTGTAAATGAACCCATCGTTGAGGATATTACCTTAGGACCATAAAAATCAACCGTTTCTTTAGAGCAAACAATCTTTGTGATACCATACCAATCAGCCACACGGACAATCGTTCCGAGATTACCGGGGTCTCGGATATCATCCAAGATTAATACATATTCATTTGCTTGGGCAAATAATTCTTGATTCCCCTTCGTTTTGACAGTAGCCAAGGCGGCATTGTTGGAGCTGAACGAACCTACTCGCTCTAATTCGGCCTGACTAACAATTTCTGCCCGAAGTGGTTGTTTCTCTAAAAGGCTTTCGTTTTCTTTGTAGAAATCATCGGTAACAAAAAGTGATTCTACTTCAAAATCAGATTGAATAAGTTCGAGTACGCTTTTTGCTCCTTCTACAATAAAAGATTGATGCTCTTGTCTAAACTTTTTTTGTTGCAGAGAATTAATGTATTTAATTTGATTTTTTGATAGCATCAGTCTAAAAATTATTGATTATTTATAAAATCTATTTATCGTTATTATCCTTGAAAAAAACGCTTTTCCATATCTCATTATTTTCGTTAATCATCTATTTATCAGGATGTTCACCCAAAGGTACTTTTACCGAACCTTTGTTGTATTCACAGACTTTTAAAGGAAACAAAATTGTTACTACCGAAAAACTAGAAGCTTTACTCCCACAAAGACCTAACAAAAGAATCCTTAAAACTCCCCTTACCCTTGGTCTGTATTTTCATCAACTTTTTGCTCAAAATTACCCTAAACAGAAGATAAAATGGCAAAACGAACTGACAAAGTTAAACGAGGAATTCGACCGTGAGGCAAATAAGATAGATAATAATTCTGTAGAGTTTTTGCAATTATCAAAAAAGAAGGAAAGTAAAGCACAAAAACTAACTAAAAAAATCAACGAAGGAAACTGGGGTATGCGTACTTTTGGCGAGCCTCCTTCTTATTTTTATGAAGAAGACGCCAAAAAAAATGTAGAAAAAGTAAAAACTTATTACAAAAACCACGGTTTTTTCAACTATTCGGTGAGTTATAAGGCTGATAGTCTTTTTTTTAAGAAAAGAAGTATTGCGGTTACTTATCTGGTAAACGAAGGAAACTATTATCCTTTTTATAAAACAGATTCGTTGATTACACCCGACAAAGCGATTTATGCTATTTTGAAGGAAAATCAAAAACAAAGTCTGTTGAAAAATGGGAATCGCCTTGAAGTAGAAACCTATAACGCTGAAAAAGCCAGAATAGAGGAATTGTTAAAAAATAATGGATATTACCATTTCACAAAAGATAATATAAGCATTAGAATCAATGATTTGGATACGGCCATTACCAAAGGAATAGCGGCTATTACGTTTATTCCAAATCCTGACCGACCTCCTCAAAATCTGAATTATAATAAATCTTATCTCTTAAATAAAGTTACTTTTATTTCAGATGGTACGTCTCCGAATATTCCCAATTCAAAAGTCGATACCGTCGTTTTTAATAATATCAAGTATCTGTTTGTAAATAAAAGATTCTCTGAAAAACTTTTAGATACCAAAATAGACATTCGCCCGAATGAACACTACAGTCTTCAAAAGGTATTATTGACTCAGAAGAAATTATATGGACTCGACCAATTTCAGTTTACCAGAGTAAACTTTGATACAACAAAAGGCGTATTGGACGCCACCATTTATGCCAAACCATTGGATAAATACCAGTTTACGGCAGAAACGGGCGGAAGTATCTATAAGCTGGTGTTAGGCCCATTCTTTAATACATCATTCAAACTAAGGAATCTTAGAGGAAGTGCGAGTTCATTAGAAACCAACTTTCGTTTCGGATTTGAGGCGCAAGCTGGTTTTATTCGTCCTGATATTGTAAGTAGAAATCTGGAATTAGGGTTTAACTCATCCATTATTATTCCTAAAATTTTAGCCCCTAATTTTATAGCTCAACGTTTGAATGACTATACGCCACAAACTCGTTTAGGGGGTGGTGTAGAGTTTGTAGGAAGGCAAGAATACAACCGACTAAATTTCAAAATCAACGAAACGTATTTATGGCGACCTTCGCCTAATAAGTTTTGGCAGGTTTCGCTGATTGACTTAAACTTACTCTCTACTTCGTATCCGAATAATCAGCAGGCTCGGGATTTTAAAAACTTTTTGGATAGCCTTCAACGATATGCAGGAAACAATTTAGGACGAAGCTTTAACAAATCTTTTGTATCGAGTATCAGTGCTTCTTATACTTATACCGATAATCCTTATGGCCAAATTACCAAAGGTAATTACCTAAGACTATTGTTAGAGTCTGGTGGAACTACACTTAATTTTTTCCCAAAGGGCAAAATAGGTTTTGTTTCTGATATTTTTGGAGATAGTTTGCAGTTTTACAGGTTCTTGAAAATCAACGTCGATTATCGTAAATACTTCACCCTTAATCCTACAGGAAACGCTATTTTCGTTTATAAAATCAACACGGGGCTAGCCTATGCTTATGGTACTGAAAGGGGACTTCCTTATGAAAAAAACTTTTTTGTGGGTGGACCAAACAGCTTGCGTGCTTGGAAACCTAGAGGTTTAGGGCCAGGGTCGGCACAGGGGAATTTTGATCAGCCTGGCAGTATTTTGTTAGAAGCCAGTGCTGAATATCGCTTTAAAATTTTAAGATTTTATGGCGATTACAATATCAATGGAGCTTTTTTTGTGGATGCGGGTAACGTTTGGCGCTTTAAAGGGCAAAATACCGAAGGGGTTTCAGGAAGTGATTTTCAGTTTAATAGATTTTACAAAGAAATTGCAGTAGGTACAGGTTTTGGTATCCGTGTGGATTTATCATTTTTTGTATTACGCCTAGACTGGGCGGTAAGAATGCTGGATCCATCTTTACCAGAAAACAATCGTTGGGTTTTGTTTAAACCAAGCGAAAAATTGCCTTCAACGTATCGAAATCCGTTGGTTTTAAACTTTGGAATTGGTTATCCTTTTTAATTACAACAATTTACTGACATTCTGTCAGACATAACAATATTTCTTCGTAATTTTGCCCTTCATCACAGATTGTGATTCCATTAGTCCAAAAATAATATTCACGTTTGCTCAATCATTTTTAGCAAAGCTTGTGAACAAAAAGATATGAGAAATTTAGAAATACTTACTGAAGAAGATAAAGAAACCCTAGATCTTCCACGCACTACCATTGATGAAATAGGAAAACAAAACAAAAAAAAACTTTATATTGAAAGTTACGGTTGCCAAATGAATTTCTCAGATAGCGAAATTGTAACGTCAATTCTACAAGAAAATGGTTATGCAACTACCTCTCAGTTTGAAGAAGCGGATGTAATTCTGGTAAATACTTGTGCTATTCGTGAAAATGCTGAGCAAAAAGTAAGAAATCGTTTAAAGAATTTTACGCACATCAAAAGAAAACGCCCTAACCTAGTAGTAGGTGTATTGGGTTGTATGGCTGAACGCCTCAAAACGAAGTTTTTGGAAGAAGAAAAAATAGTTGATATCGTAGCTGGTCCAGATTCTTATCGTGATTTGCCCAATTTATTTGAAGAAGTGGAAGAAGGCAACAAAGCCATCAATGTTTTCTTATCAAAAGAAGAAACTTATGCTGATATATCGCCTGTTCGTTTGAACTCAAACGGAGTAACAGCCTTTGTCTCTATCATGCGTGGTTGCGATAATATGTGTTCTTTCTGTGTGGTACCCTTTACGCGTGGTCGCGAGCGTTCACGTGATGTGTATTCTATCTTGAAAGAATGTCAAGATTTGCTAGACAATGGTTATAAAGAAGTAACATTATTGGGACAAAATGTAGATTCATACAAATGGGCTTCGGCAGACGGCACTGAAACAGTAAACTTCGCTCAATTATTAGAAAGAGTCGCCTTAATCAATCCATTGCTAAGAGTTCGTTTCTCGACTTCACACCCAAAAGATATTACCGACGAAGTACTTTATACCATCAAAAAACACGAAAACGTTTGTAATTATATTCACTTGCCAGCACAAAGCGGCAGCAGTAGAATATTGAAATTGATGAATCGTACCTACGACCGTGCTTGGTATATCAATCGTGTAGACAAAATTCGTGAAATACTTGGAGAAGAATGTGGTATTTCACAAGATATCATCGCAGGATTCTGTTCGGAAACAGAGGAGGAACACCAAGAAACGCTTTCGTTGATAGAATACGTTCGTTATGACTACGGCTATATGTTTTCTTATTCAGAGCGTCCGGGTACGCCTGCTGCTAAAAAATTAGTAGATGATATTTCAGAAGATGTAAAACAAAGACGTCTGGCTGAAATCATCGCTCTTCAACGTCAGATTTCACTTGAACGCAACCAGATGTCGGTAGGTACTATTCAAAAAGTATTGATTGAAGGTGATTCGAAACGTTCAGAAGATTTCTTACAGGGACGCAACGACCAAAATAAAATGGTGATTTTACCAAAAGGCAATCACAAAAAAGGTGATTATGTCCATGTAAAAATCACTTCTTGTTCGTCGGCTACTTTGTTTGGAGATGTAGTGTAAAAAGTAAAAGCTATACAGAGAAACACCTAAAATCTATATCAATGAGTAAATTAAACAAAATAAGTCTTTCAATCTGTATTCTAGCAATAGTTGGAGCTGTAAGCTTTATTAGTTTATTAGGTAAAAGTGACAGAACTCTAATTAATATTCTTTCCATTACCGGAACACTAGCTTCTTTAGTAGGGTTAGCAATAACTTACATTCAAGTAAAAGAGATAAAAAGCATTTCAGAAGCTAACAAAGAGGTCATTACAGAAACTAAAGAATCTATCAACTTTGTTTTATTATTAGCTGATTCAGTTCATGTATCACACTTAATAGAGGAAATTCAAAGATATCTAAGGGAAGACAAGCTTGATTTAGCCCTTGTGAGAATGAAGGATTTGAAGAAATATTTAATCAGTTTTAAGCTTACTGAAAGGTTCAAAAAAAATATCTCTATGCCTAAAATCAATTCTAAGTTGATAAGCTTAACTACACACATCAATAATATTTCTGATGTTGTCAGTAAAACGGTGTCTGATATACAAATAGATACGCAAGCTATAAACCAAGATTTAGAATTACTATTGGAGTTGATTATTGAATTTGAACAAAAAACAAAACATGAGAAATTAAAACAATAAAGATTATGAACGCTACAATAGACTTATATAATATCATTGAATTAATTAACAAATTAATATCAAAAACAGATAGAAGTGAAGTAAAATGGGAAGCTACCAGCCGCACTAATCAATTTTTGTTAAAAATGAATAGCGGAGCATTTATAATTGAAAAAAACACTTACTTAACTTCTCGTGATAAGCCATTTTATTCATTTAAAATTCTCAATGAAATTGGAGATGAAATTGAACGTGTGGAACAAACGCTCCCTTCGTCATTCGGAAAAGATAAAGACTTATCGACACTAGAAAAATTGGACAAGTTACTCTATGAACTTTACTTTTTAGCAGAAACAAATGTTCAAAAGCCAATCAACGATTCTCTTAAAAAAATATTAAATGAATTAGACACTTTCTCTAATTCTAAGTAATGATACAATCCGAACTACAATCCATAAAAGCCCGATTTGGTATTATCGGCAATTCGCCTGCTTTAAATCATGCTATAGAGGTGGCGTCGCAGGTGGCACCAACCGATATGACAGTGCTGATTACAGGTGAGAGCGGTTCTGGGAAGGAATCATTTTCTAAGATAATTCATAATTTATCTGCCCGTAAACATGGACAATTTATCGCCTTAAACTGTGGGGCTATTCCAGAAGGCACCATCGATTCAGAGCTTTTTGGTCATGAAAAAGGAGCGTTTACTGGAGCTATAGATGCCCGAAAAGGATATTTTGAAGTAACTGATGGCGGTACTATTTTCTTGGATGAAATCGCTGAAATGCCCTTGGGGACACAAGCACGCTTGCTAAGGGTACTTGAAAACGGGGAGTTTATCAGAGTAGGTTCATCTAAAGTCCAGAAAACGAATGTACGTGTAGTAGCTGCTACCAACATTAATTTGATGACTGCCGTTGAGCGTGGAAAATTCAGAGAAGACTTGTACTATCGTTTGAATACTGTTCCGATTTTTGTACCACCCTTGCGTGATAGAGGAATGGATATTGAATTGTTGTTCAGAAAATTCAGTAGCGATTTTGCGGAAAAATATAGAATCAAACCGATTCAACTTACCTCTGATGCGCAACAAATTTTGTTAACTCAGCGTTTCCCGGGGAATATCAGACAACTTAAAAACCTTGCCGAACAAATATCAATTCTTGAAACAGATGATAGAACGGTGGATGGTGAAAAGTTATCGCATTATCTTCAGATGAACAACGGCAAGATGATGGGGAATAATGGTTTGGTTAGACGAGATTTTGAAGCCCAACAAAATGATAATTTCACAGAAAGAGAGTTGTTGTATAAGATTCTCTTTGATATGCGTAAGGATGTTACTGAATTAAAAAAGATGTTTTTAGAGGTGCTTCAAAATGGTGAAGTGAGTCCTGATATACTAAAACAAAATGAAAGCCTTTTTCAGAATATCGACAAAGAGCGTTCTTTCCCTTATCAGCCCGATTTTGCAACGCCTAGAACATTACCATCGGTCAATAATTTTTCGAACAATCAGCCCGATAACGAATTAACAATTATTAACTTAGGAAATAACAATCCTGAGAATAAAAATGCGTTCATAGACGTTACCCATGAAGCCGAGGAGGTATCTTTTTCCCTAGAAAAACAAGAAAAAGACATGATTATCAAGGCTTTACAGAAAAATAAAAACAAGCGTAAATATGCCGCACAAGATTTGGGAATTTCAGAAAGAACATTGTACCGAAAAATCAAACAATATGACATCGAAGAAGAGTAAACTATATTTTTCAAAGGCCTTCTCGAAAATCAGTATCGTAGCACTTTTATCATTAAACATTGTGTTACTGAGTGGTTGTTATTCTTTTAAAGGTAACAGTATTGACGCTACTTTAAAAACGATTCAAATTCAAAACTTTGCCTTTCAAACGGCTGGTGGTCCTGCCAATTTGAGTTTGACTTTCAACGAAAAAATCAAAGAGTATTTTCAACGAAATACTTCTTTGAAAATGACAAATGCTAATCCTGACTTGATGTTTGAAGGAGCTATCACAGGCTTTGAAGTAGAAGCACAAGCACCTACTGCCAATGATAAAGGAGGATTAAACAGATTGACTATTAGAATTCAAGTGAAGTTTACTAATGCAAAGGATGAAAACAAAAACTATGACCAAGAGTTTTCGTTTTATCAAGACTTTCCGCAAACGCAAACAATTACGGCTGTTCAGGGAACTTTAATCCCAAAGATTCTTGACCAGATTGTACTAGATATTTTTAATAAGACCGCAGGGGAATGGTAGGTTTAGGCTTTGGACTATAGGACTTTAAGATTGTTGGACTGTAGGACTTAAAGACGCTATACTCTAAGACGCTAGATACTTGACTTCAGACGCTAGATGTTAGACTTAAAGGCTTTAGGTATAAGATTTATCGACTGTAGGCTTTTTTTGACTCTTTGATTGTAGGGTCATAATAAGCCAGTCTTGATATAAACTTAAAGTCCTATAGTCAAAATTCCAATAATCCTAAAGTCCTAAAATATAGTGTCTTTAAGTCTAACAACATCTAGCGTCTAAAATCTTAAAGTCCTACAGTCCAAAGTCCTAAAGTCTAAAAACCCTAAAGTCTTAAAAAAGAAAAATGACCAAAGAAACCTTTACATATCTTGTTGCCAATCCGTCTGAGGTTTCAGCACTTGAAATTAATGGACTTGAAGAAACCATTAAGAATTATCCTTATTGCCAGCTTGCCTATACATTATTAGCCAAAGCTTATGACGACAATGATGTTGAGAAACAAGCGAAACTGAGAAAAGCTGCTGCTTATACTATTAGCAGAAATGCCCTACGTCGTATTATGAATGGTACTTTTGTGAACCATTCAAATGTACCTACTATTACTAAATTTGATTCAGATTATATCCGCAAACTGGAAAATATTATTGAAGCAAAAGAAGACGAGGAAAAACGCAAACAACAAGAGTATCAGCAAGAAGTGCTTTCAGACAAAGAATTTTTGAGCTATTCGACCGTTGCTGAAGACATATTGCTAAATGAAATTGCCCAGAAACAACAATTACAAAACAGCATTATTGATAGCTTCTTATTGAAAGACCCGGGGCTGATAAGATCAAGTAAAAGTCAATTAGAAGCAATGGGTAAACAAGAAGATTTATCATCGAATAGTGTAAAGCTAGATAAAGGCATAATTACAGAGAGCTATGCAAAAATTCTGACGATGCAAGGTAGAAAAGAAAAAGCAATAGGAGTTTATGAGAAATTAATTTTGAAATTCCCAGAAAAAAAGGCGTACTTTGCATCCAAAATTCAGGAGCTATCAGAATTTTAAATTTACAGGAATCATTTAAGCCTTGTAATCTCGTTTAAAAGCATAAAAACAATATTTAGAATTTCAAATTTTCAAATTAAATAAAAGATGTTCGGAGCAATTATCGTAGTTATTTGCATCATTGCAGTGTTATTAGTATTTGTAGTATTAGTTCAAAACCCTAAAGGTGGTGGTTTATCTGGAGAATTCGGAACTGCTGGTGCAAGCCAGATGTTTGGTGTTCAACGTACAGGAGACCTTTTGGAACAAATTACTTGGGGAGGTGCCATTTCTATTGCACTATTGGTTTTAGCTACAAAATTCATCACTCCTACAGAAAGTACTGAAGCTTATAAATCAGTAAACACTGAAGCGGCTTCTAAAAAAGCAGGTATTCCAGCAGCAGCACCTGCATTAGGAACAAACCCAACTGATACTTCAAAAAAATAATATTATAGTTACGAACTAAAAAGGGGAAATTCAGCTGAATTTCCCCTTTTTAGTTCGTAACCACTTCTACTACTTTCTTCTTAGCAATTGGCAAAAAGGTTTCTTCCAGCGGTAGTACATATTTTGATTCTACTAAATACGTAGCAGGATTAGGAAGGTGTTTGTACCGTTTCACTAAATCTAGCTTGATGTTCTCGAAAGTACTTAGCGTACTTTTTTTGATGGTCTCTACATAAAAAGTTTTTAGTCCTCTCAAACGCTCGTGTTTGTTTTCAAAAATGGTTAGGTTGTATTGATACACCCGTGTTTCATTGATACATGGCTCATGCAATAACAAATAGCCATCATTTTTGTAAAGTGGCAATATTCCAATCGGAGCAATCTGAATATCCTTCTGTACTTCCTCTACAATTTTTTCACCTTCGCTTAACGCATTTTTAAAGCGAGGTAAGGCATATTCCATGATAGATTGTATCTCGGACAGATACTCACTCTCTGGTTGGTGAGATGACTCATATTCCAAATTTAAATTTTCAGGATTAACGCCCTTGATTCTCTTTGGGAACTGAATGCTCATCTGAGTGATACCATCCTTGAAATACATAGAATAATCGTAATGATACTGTAAGTCTCGTAAGTCAGGGTATAACTTCTTACTTTTAAAATTACTTTTAACCTGTTGCAAATATGCCAGTAAAACATACTTTTTGTACTCAAAATCAATGAGTCCAGTGGTTAGCCAATCTTTCTCTAAGCTTTTCATAGGCGACATCATTTAGTGAAGGATTATTAATTAAGCAATATTCTAAAAAAGTAAATACAGACGGCACTTTATTAGAATGAAGCTGTTTAAACTTTCCGTTTCTGAGGTGAAAGTATTGTATTTTTGAATTGATTTTTTCAAAATTTGCAAAGCATAGCATCGCTACGTTGAGTAAATTTTGGAACAAGCTATTCTAAAAGACTTAGTTTAATCCGAAAGGGAAAGTTTAAACAGCTTCAATACTTAAAGTTAATAGTTTTCATGAAAATGCCAAGATTTCTGAAAAATATTTTAAAGTCTGTCAAATAGTAATGCGTCTATCCTAAAAATTCTTATTTAGTCTCAAAACCTGACAATTTTACCGTTTTTCAGACAATGGCACAAAATATGATTAAATTTGAGAAGTTGAAGCTCGAATTGGTTTGATTAAGAGTTCATTAACGTACTCAGAAAATCAAATCTAACTTCAACAATTACCTAAAAAATCAAATACAAAAAATAACTTATCAAAAAAACAATGTCAACAGTTAGTATCAAGCCTTTGGCTGACAGAGTTCTGGTAGAACCAGCAGCCGCAGAAGAAAAAACATCATTTGGAATTATCATTCCTGACACTGCTAAAGAAAAACCACAAAGAGGAATTGTTGTAGCAGTAGGTTCTGGTAAAAAAGATGAGCCATTGACAGTTGCAGTTGGCGACACTGTTTTGTACGGTAAATACTCAGGAACTGAAATTGCAGTAGAAGGTAAAGATTACCTTATCATGCGTGAAAGCGATATTTTCGCAATTTTGTAAGAAAGTGATTGATAAATAGTGATTAGTGATTAGACACTATCATCATTTATCCTCAATTTCAACTCAAAAATTTACTATTAAAATATTTTTTGAAAAAGACTATGATTAGTAATTGTGAATTTCCTCTTAGCTATTCACCAATCACTAATCACTAATAACTAAACAAAAATGGCAAAAGAATTATTTTTTGACACAGACGCTAGAGATAAATTGAAAAGAGGCGTCGATACTTTAGCTAACGCTGTTAAAGTAACTTTAGGACCAAAAGGTCGTAACGTAATCATTGACAAGAAATTTGGTTCACCTTCAATCACGAAAGATGGTGTTTCAGTAGCGAAAGAAATCGAATTAGAAGACGCCGTTGAAAATATGGGTGCTCAGTTAGTGAAAGAAGTAGCTTCTAAAACTGCTGATCAAGCTGGTGACGGTACTACTACTGCTACTGTATTGGCTCAAGCTATCTACACTATCGGTTCAAAAAACGTTGCTGCGGGTGCTAACCCAATGGATTTGAAACGTGGTGTTGACAAAGCTGTTACGGCTGTTGTTGCTTCGTTGAAATCTCAATCAAAAGCAATCGAAACTTCACAACAAATTGCTCAAGTTGCTACTATCTCTGCTAACTCGGATGCTACAATCGGTACAATGATTGCTGACGCGATGGACAAAGTTGGTCGTGAAGGTGTTATTACTGTTGAAGAAGCTCGTGGTACTGAAACTGAAGTTAAAACAGTAGAAGGTATGCAGTTCGACCGTGGATATTTATCTCCATATTTCGTAACTAATACTGAGAAAATGGAAGCTGAATTAGAGCGTCCGTTCATCTTGATTTCTGAGAAGAAAGTATCTTCAATGAAAGAATTATTACCAGTATTAGAAGGAGTTGCTCAAACTGGTCGCCCTTTGTTAATCATTGCTGAAGATGTAGACGGAGAAGCTTTAGCTACTTTAGTAGTTAACAAAATCCGTGGTGCGCTGAAAGTTGCTGCTGTTAAAGCGCCAGGTTTCGGTGACCGTCGTAAGGCTATGTTAGAAGATATCGCAGTATTAACAGGTGGTACTGTAATTTCTGAAGAACGTGGTTTCAAATTAGAAAATGCTACAATTGAATATTTAGGACAAGCTGAAAAAATCATCATCGACAAAGACAACACTACTGTTGTAAACGGAGTTGGTGCGAAAGATGGTATCGAAGCTCGTGTTAACCAAATCAAAGCGCAAATCGAAAATACTACTTCTGATTACGACCGTGAGAAATTGCAAGAACGTTTGGCTAAATTGTCAGGTGGTGTTGCTATTCTTTACATCGGTGCTGCTACTGAAGTAGAAATGAAAGAAAAGAAAGACCGTGTTGACGATGCTCTTCACGCTACTCGTGCCGCTGTTGAAGAAGGTATCGTAGCTGGTGGTGGTGTTGCTTTAATCCGCGCTATCAAAGCATTAGACGGTTTAACTGGTGACAACGAAGACCAAACAACTGGTATCAACATTATCCGTCAAGCAATTGAGTCTCCATTGAGAACTATCGTTGCTAACGCTGGTGGTGAAGGTTCAGTAGTTGTTAACGCTGTTAAAGCTGGCGAAGGTGACTTCGGTTATAACGCTCGTGAAGACAAATACGAAGACATGATTGCTGCGGGTATCATCGACCCTACTAAAGTAACTCGTTTAGCATTAGAAAACGCTGCTTCTATCGCAGGTTTATTATTGACTACTGAATGTGTTATTGCTGACAAACCAGCTGCTGAAGCTCCACACGCACACGGTGGTGGCGGCGGAATGGGTGGAATGATGTAAAATCAGTTTTGAGTTAAGAGTTTAGAGTGAGGAGTTGAATATTTTACGCTACATTCTAAACTTTTAACTCAACACTCAAAAATATTAGTTTGGAAATTTGAGTTTGAAGATGGAATTAAATATCAATAATATATTTTCATTCCGCATTCGAAACTCAACACCCCACACTTAAAAAAGCTCCTTCAAGACCAATGGTTTTGAGGGAGTTTTTGTTTATTGCAGGAATATTCAAAATCAAGCGGTTTATTTTATGGGAATCACCAAACATTGGGCAATATTTTTATCAAACAGTGCCAATAAACAAGTATTTATTCAACAGTTATTATCTCAAAAAGCAAAGGATATTTTTGCTGAATTGAATTCATTAGAAGGGATGCTGTTTTCAAGCCTTACAGTTAATGAATACATTGATGAAGAAAACAGGCATGGATTTACGGTGGTGACAAAACACTTGAACAGAAGTTTAAAGTCGATGTCTAGTGGTGAGCAGAAGAAAGCATTATTGAATTTTCTAGTCTCTCAAAAACCTGATTACCTTATTTTAGATAACCCTTTTGATAATTTAGACGTTGAAGCACAAGCATCTTTATTAGCAATGTTGTGTGAAATCAGTAGCCATACATCTTTGATACAATTGGTAAATCGTGAAAGAGATTTATTACCATTTATCAAAACTGTGGTAAGTATCGAGCAAAATAATCAATTGGTTTTGCACGAACACCTTCCAACATTTCTTGAATCATATAGAAATACACAGACTTATTCTTTTTCAGGAGAAATCCCTCCTCCTATCAAGCATTATGATTTAGCCAATCCTGAATTGATTAAGTTCAATAAAGTAGATGTAAGTTATGGCGAAAAACATATCCTAAAAGACATTACTTGGACAATCCATAAGAATGAATTTTGGCATTTAATTGGGCCCAATGGCTCTGGAAAAACCACCATGCTATCGATGATTACGGGTGATAATCCAAAAGGATACGGGCAAGACTTAACCCTTTTTGGTAGAAGAAAAGGCACAGGTGAAACAGTTTGGTCTATTAAAAATAATATTGGTTATGTTACTCCTGCCATGACGGATTTGTTTACTGCTAGTCATACGTTAGAACAAATGTTGATGTCTGGCTTTTATGATTCGATTGGTTTGTATAATAAACCTTCTGATTTGCAAATCAAGCTCGCTAAACAATGGCTTACATTGATTGAGATGGATAAGCTCAAGAAGAAACCTTTCTTTATGCTTTCAGCGGGTCAACAACGCATGGCTTTGGTGGCTAGAGCCATGGTAAAACATCCACCATTATTGATTTTGGATGAAGCCATCGCTGGTTTAGATGACCATAATGCTTCATTAGTTATTTCCTTAATCAACAAATTTGCCAACGAAAGTGAAACGACAATTCTATACGTTTCGCATCGCACCGAAGAAGGGCTTTTTCCAAGAAATATATTTCAGTTATTTCCTTCTGAGGAAGGGTCTAGTGGGGTGGTGATGAAGTGATTAAAGTATTTGATATATTTATTAAACGTAAAAAAGCCCATCGATAACCGACGGGCTTTAAGTCTTTCACTTAATTACGTTTCTTAATATTAACTTTAAGAAAGAGGCTTGATTAAGCATTACATTGTAAATATAATACTAACTTTATAAAAATGCAAGCCACCTTTGAAATATGAATATTAATAAACTTGAACAATATCTATCACCGACAAGATTCAATCGTTTTCTACAAGCGACCAATCATTCAGCCCTGAAAGCTGAAGAATTATATGGAGCCAATTTAAACGTTGCAAAATCTTTTTATCCAGTATTAAATCTCTTTGAAATAGTATTACGGAACAGCATTGATATAAGTATATCGACTCATTTTGGTGATTCTGATTGGATAATAAATCAAAAAAATGGTTTTATGAGCGATAAAAGTTTAATGGCATCTAATTTCTACCTAAAAAAATCAATAGAAAAAGCACAGAAAACAATTACAAATAAAAAAGTAACTGTAACATCAGGAAAAATAATAGCGGAACAATCTTTTGGTTTTTGGACAAGTCTTTTTGAAACACATCACTTCAAACTTATAGGTGGATGTGTAATTCAGATATTTAATAACAAACCTAAACATATAAATAGGAATATTATCACTAAAAAACTAACTAAAATTAGAGAATTTAGGAATAGAATTTATCACAACGAACCAATTTGCTTTAATGGTACAAATATTGACTTTACAGAAGCCAATCAGGTAAAAAATGAGATTTATAATTTACTAAAATGGATTGATACAGATTTAGCAACTTATGTTCAAAATTTCGATTCAATTGATGATGAAATTTTACTTGCTATGAATATATAAGATAAGCATAATCTATATAAAAAACTCATTAAACCCATTCTAGCAATAATTATATTGATCCTAATACTTTTAAAAATACACTAAATAAAGGAGATAAAACCATTGTTAATCATATTGTAAAGAAACTGAAATAGGTATAATAAAAAAGGAAGCCCGAAAGCCTCCTTTTTATTATACCTATTTCAAATTCTTATTTCACCTCATTCTTAGCATCAATCCAAAGCCTTGCATTTACAAATGCCTCTAACCAAGGGCTTACTTCGTCATTTTTACGATTAGCTGGATAGTTTGCCCAGTTCCAAGGAAAAGTTGAGCGTTCAATGTGTGGCATGGTTACTAAGTGACGACCTGTGGCATCACACATCATGGCTGTATTGAAATCTGAACCGTTTGGATTGGCTGGATAGGCTTCATAACCATATTTACCTACTATGTTATAACGCTCTTCTCCGTAAGGTAACACATATTTCCCTTCTCCATGCGATACCCAAACGCCTAAAGTAGTTCCTTCTAAAGTAGAAAGCATTACAGAATTGTTTTGCTGGATAGTCACCGACGTAAAAATACTTTCGTGTTTATGCGATTCGTTGTGGTGCATTTTGCCGTGTACTTCATGGTCTGGATTAATCAATTCCAATTCCATAAATAACTGGCAACCATTACAAATCCCTACTGAAAGTGTATCTTCTCGCGCAAAGAATTTCTTAAGAGCCGTATTGGCTTTTTCGTTATATAAGAAAGCACCAGCCCAACCTTTTGCAGAACCTAATACATCTGAGTTAGAAAACCCTCCTACTGCACCAATAAACTGAATGTCTTCTAATGTCTCACGACCAGCAATTAAGTCGGTCATGTGTACATCTTTTACGTCAAAACCAGCTAAGTACATGGCATTGGCCATTTCACGCTCAGAGTTTGAACCTTTCTCACGAATGATTGCCGCTTTTGGGCGAGTAGCAAGCGTACGATTATCAGTTAACTTTCCAGTAAATTGTGTTGGTAGCGTATACGTTAGTGGTTGGTTTTTGTAATTTGTATAACGTGCTAAAGCAGTACCATTTTTTGATTGTTTTGAGTCTAATAAGAACGAGGTTTTGTACCAAACATCTCTTAATTCAGACACAGCGAAATCGAATGATACTTCATTGTTTTTCACTGCCAAAGTATTGCCTTCTACTACTTCACCAATTTTAATGATATTGATATTGTTTTCAGCAAAAACAGCTTCCACAGAAGCATCTGCTTGGAATACCAAAGCAATATTTTCGTTGAACAAAGTTTTTACCGTATCAGCTTCTCCTAAACCAGAAAGGTCGATATTTGCCCCAAGGTTTACATCTGCAAAACACATTTCTAATAAAGTAGTAATCAACCCTCCGCTACCAATATCATGACCTGCTTCTATTTTACCCGCTTTAATCAAGTCTTGGAAAGTATTAAAGGCTGTTTTGAAATAAGCCGAATCTTGAATGGTTGGTACATCAGTACCAATTTTATTCAAAATTTGTCCAAAAGAGCTACCTCCTAATTTAAAGCTATCTTTCGATAAGTTCAAATAGTAAATCGCACCACCATTTCTTTGTAATACTGGCTCAACTATTTTGGTAATATCTGAACAATTTGCTCCTGCTGAGATAATCACCGTACCCGGTGCAATTACTTCATCATTAGGATATTTTTGTTTCATCGAAAGTGAATCTTTCCCAGTTGGAATATTGATTCCTAATTCGATAGCAAAATCAGAACAACCTTTTACGGCTTCATACAAACGTGCATCTTCCCCTGCGTTTTTACAAGCCCACATCCAGTTAGCCGAAAGCGAAACTGATTTTAAACCGTCTTTCAACGGAGCAAAGACAATGTTTGATAATGCCTCAGCGATGGCATTACGAGAACCAGCCACAGGGTCAATCAAAGCCGTTACTGGCGAATGACCAATAGTGGTTGCAATACCTTCTTTTCCTTTGAAATCTAAGGCCATTACTCCAACATTGTTCAAAGGCAATTGTAAAGGCCCTGTACATTGTTGTTTTGCCACACGTCCGCCTACACAACGGTCAACTTTGTTGGTCAACCAATCTTTACAAGCGACAGCTTCTAATTGCAACACTTGCTCAAGATAAGCAGGAATTTCTGCTTCTGAATAAGCTAAATCTGCGTAATTACGTATTACGTTTTTATCTGCCATCACCACTTTTGGCGAGCTACCAAACATATCATCAATCGCAAAATCCATTGGTTTAGCACCAGTCGATTTCGATTCAAAAGTAAAGCGATGATTGCCCGTAATATCTCCAACAGTGTACATTGGCGAACGCTCACGGTCGGCTACTCTTTGAAGAATTTCTAAATCTTTCTCTCCAATCACCAAGCCCATACGTTCTTGCGATTCGTTTCCGATAATTTCTTTTGCCGAAAGTGTAGGGTCGCCTACTGGTAATTTATCTAAGTCAATCAATCCTCCTGTTTCTTCTACTAATTCCGACAAACAGTTTAGGTGTCCACCTGCACCGTGGTCGTGAATAGAAACGATTGGATTATGTTCTGATTCTACTAAACCTCTAATAGCATTGGCAGCACGTTTCTGCATTTCTGGGTTTGAACGTTGGATAGCATTCAATTCGATACCTGAGCCAAATGCACCTGTATCTGCTGAAGATACTGCTGCACCACCCATACCAATGCGGTAGTTTTCACCACCCAATACCACTACTTTATCTCCTATTGTTGGCTTTTGTTTTTTCGCTTGGCTTTCTTTACCATAACCAATACCACCAGCCAACATGATTACTTTATCAAAGCCTAATTTGCGGGCTTCTTCTTCATGCTCAAAAGTAAGCACAGAACCTGTAATCAATGGTTGTCCGAATTTATTTCCAAAATCAGACGCACCATTTGAAGCTTTAATCAGAATATCCATTGGTGTTTGGTACAACCATTCACGTTCGTTCATCGCATTTTCCCAAGGACGATTTTCGTCTAAACGAGAATACGAAGTCATATAAACCGCTGTACCAGCCAAAGGCAACGAACCTTGTCCACCTGCCAAACGGTCACGAATCTCACCACCTGAGCCTGTTGCTGCCCCATTGAAAGGCTCTACAGTAGTTGGGAAGTTATGTGTTTCTGCTTTTACAGAAATAACAGAATCAAATTCTTTTTCTTCGTAAAAATCAGGCTTATCCGCTGATTTTGGCGCGAACTGTGTAACACGCGGTCCTTTAATAAAGGCTACGTTATCTTTATAGGCCGAAACGATGTCGTTCGGATTAGTCTCAGATGTTTTCTTAATTAATTTGAATAACGAAGTTGGTTTTTCTTCTCCATCAATCACAAAAGTACCGTTGAATATTTTATGGCGACAGTGTTCAGAGTTTACTTGTGAGAATCCAAATACTTCCGAGTCTGTTAATTTACGACCTAAACGTTCTGCTAAACCATTCAGATACCCTACTTCTTCTTCGCTTAAAGCTAGTCCTTCTTGTTTGTTATAGACAGCAATATCATCAATTTCTATAATCGGCTCAGGCTGCACATTAATCGTATATATCGACTGATGCAATTGCGTATATTTTTGCGACAACATCGGGTCGAATTCCGTAAAATCTTCGTCAACTGCTTTAAACTCTTCAATACGGATAATCCCTTCGATACCCATATTCTGAGTAATTTCAACAGCATTGGTACTCCACGGCGTAATCATTGCTGCACGTGGACCTACAAAAACGGCTTCCAAAGTAGCATTTTCTTGGTTTACTACAGTAAAAGCATGGTCTTTTTTACTATTGAAAAGCCAAAAGAGTTTTTGAATATCCTCATCTGAAATAATGGCATACGTTTGCACGGCATAAACTGTGCTGGAGTGACTCCCGAAGAAATGAATCATGGTGATAGCAGATTGATAGTTGTTTGTCAGCTATTTTCACAAAAAGTGATAACAAAATAGCTGAATTACTAAAGAAAGTGCAAATTTAGGGGTTTTGAGAAAGAATACCTACTAAAATTTAGTTGATTCAAGGATGGCTATTAATACAACTGATAATCGTTGTGGATGATTAATTCAATGTGAAGTATTTTTATATGACGAGCGTGACGCTCTTTTGTCTTTGGAGTCGTAGGTGAACCTACGACTAGAGGAAAGCCTTTTTCGTTACTTTCTTAATTCATACCAATTATCAATAATTTTTTTCCAATTACCCTTTATCTTCTCTGGATTTGTAATACGTGCTAACTGCGGAGGATTTTCTTCAAACATTACATTTATAAAAACATCTAAATTTTTATCTACTTCTAAATAATTAATATTGTACTTTAAAAAACTCAGTGTAAGCATTTCTTTTTGCGTTGTATTTATGTTACAAGTATCTATTTGTAGGTGCTTACTTGTTTTTAAAATTGTATTCGTTTGGCTATTTACAGTTATTACAAGGGGGTGTTTACACTCGTCAGAATAAACGAAGACGATAGGGTTCCCTTTATCAAAGCCTCTCACAAAAAATGAATTTCCACTAAATTTTGTAAAATCGTCATTTTTGAACTTTTTAAGAAAATTATCATTTGGATTTTTTTCATCATTAGAGCAACTAGCCATTATAAATATTAACAGTATTTTCTTAAATATCATCATAACTTAAACTTTGTTAATTACGGTCAGCTTGATGTAGTATTACGCTTAATATCGTCAACTTAAGTTAAGACAACCGCCGCTGGTCGTAGGTTCACCTACGACCAGTAGTAGAAGAAACTATTGAAACGTCAGCTTAAAGAACTTAGTGGGGTAACTATAATCCTCTTCATCTGTCCATATATGTACCTTCATAATAACACTTGAATTATCAATCCACTTAAGTGCTATTGGTCCCCAGCTTCCTCCTTCAATAGTAAATTTTTTTATAAACTTTTCATTCTTTATTTCAAACATTTGTAAACCATTACTTGAATATCCTGCTTCCATATCTTCACTGATAGCAATAAATTTTTGATTTTGAGGGTCTGCATAAATTTCGCCTATTGTATATTTTTCTTCCCCAGTATTTCTATTTATAATCATATAGCAGTTGCCTTCATAAAATTGACCTCTAACCAAATAGGTGTTTATATTAGGAAAAAAATGCTCATAAGTATACAGAATATCATCGTAATTATCCTTTGAAATATCTTTTAATTCTTTTGTTTTCCCATTTGCTAGCGATAGCGTCAGAGTTTTTCCATTTCGCTTAAAATACATTGACTGCGTTTTTTCAAGATACTGTTCTACCCCTTTAAATGCCTTATAGGAATTATCATAATTATTCAAAATATTCTCTCGGACAGCTGCATCACTATACAAATTAGGAATCTCTAAGCTATCAACAGTTTCTACATTAACGCTATAAGTTGAAAAATGAAAAGTTGTATCTTTCAGATCAATAATAGTATCTACCTTTTCTTGGGGAAGCTCAATTTCGTTGCTAATAGAAGCCAGCGTATCGGTCTTAACTTTACTATTACTATTGTCTTTGGTAGTAGAGGTGCAAGCCACCACTAAAAGAAGAAAAACTATAATTGGGAGTACATGTTTCATGAAACTATTTTAATATTTTGGGGGGATTTTATTTATTCTCAATGGTGCTGTTCAATTATTTGACGTATTGTTTTGTACTCTGAACTAATCAACTATTTCCTCCAAGTCTTTATAAACTAAATATGCACCAGACGGACTTGGAATAATAGCTAATTCAAGTCCTTTTAATTCTGCTCCATCATACCCTAGTCCATTCGTACTTTTTATTTCTTCAAGCTTATTCCAGCTATTTACTAATACAAGTCCTGTTGCTTCAAAAGCCTCACCTTTTATTTGAATATCAAGATATTCTTTACCATCTTTTTCGATGAATTTATTAAAAGTATAATGAAGTTCTTCAGGATTTGATTTAACTATTGATGCTAGTTCATTTTTGTATTCCATGGTAGTAGGAGCAAACTTGTCAAAAACAGCATTAGATGTATTCTTACTATTGTTGCAAGCAGTCAGCAACGTTAGACAGCCGAGAAGAGTGGTGGTGATTGTCGAAATTTTCATTTTTTATGAGGTTTAACTATTTGATAACTTATATAGCGGATTGCAAATCAGGAAGTGCGTTTTTTGGTGTTAAATCTATTGGTGCAAAACCATGTATTAGCTTTACACAAACATAATGTAATACTGGTAACAAAAAAAGAGGGGAATTACTTATTTTCTAAAATAAATAATTCCCCTCTAAATACTCAAAATGGTAAAGAGTTTCACGCTCGTATGTTCAATTATTCCATAGCATACAAACGCTAAAACAAACTCAAAAACTTTTTAGGCACTTCGGTCTCAAAATACATCTCTTCATCAGTAATCGGATGTACAAATGATAATACCCAAGCATGAAGCCCTAAACGACCAATTGGGTCGGTCTTAGCACCATATTTTTCATCTCCTACTATCGGATGCCCGATATCTTTCATGTGTACCCTGATTTGATTTTTTCTGCCCGTTTCTAAATTCACTTTTACTAGCGTATTAAATTCACTAGTATTTATGGTATCATAATGTGTAACAGCTTCTTTTCCAATAGCTGGATTGGAAGTAGAATAAACCGTCAATGCCTTGCTTTCTACTAAATACGAGCGAATAGTACCCAATGGATATTCAATAATCCCTTCTGTAACAGCTAAATATGTACGTTGTTGAATAGTTTCATTCCAAGATTCTTGTAACAGTTTTTGTATTCTTTCACTTTTAGCAAACATCATCAAACCAGACGTTTCGCGGTCGAGGCGATGTACTACAAAAATTCTATTCGCTGGGTCTTGTTTTTTTACGTGGTCACTCAGCGTACTATAAGCATTATAAAGCTTTTGCTTTTCAGTGGCAATTGATAGGAACCCTTCCTGTTTTTCAATGATGATTAAATATTGGTCTTCATAAATAATAGTAAGGCCTTTATACTTTTGTATTTCTGGTGCTTTAGAGCTTTTAATATTAACAATTTGCCCTACTTTCAGTACATAATTATATTGTGTTACGGCTTTATTATCAACCAACACTTGCTTGTCTTTTAAAAAAGATTTTATATTATGACGACTTTTATTTGGCATCTTGTCCAACAAAAAAGTCAACAATTCTCCTGATTCACTTACCTCAAAATGGCGTTCTGTTTTTTTTGTATCTTTTGGATTTCGTTCATTTGTTCTTCTATCCGTTTCTTTCATCTTCTAAAACTGTTTACTGTTTTCCAAAAGTCTATATCGTTTGGTTTTGCAAAGGTACAAAAATTAGGAGCTTATTTCTAATAATAGCATCTAGCTATCGTTGTAAGTATTGCCCAAATGTCGGTTTTAAATATTTGTATCAAATTGATAATTTAGTTAAGTTTAATTATTCAATTGAAAATTCCACCACACAATGAAAAAAATACTTTTTGTAATACTCATTCTCTGTAAAGTACTTTCGGTAAATGCTCAGGGTCTAAATGCATCTGGTAATTTCCTACAAGATGTTAATGGCAAACCTGTTTTATCAAACAATTCTGTTGAAATAGAAGGGAATCCTTATTTCCCTGAAGAATGGGCTGCTGGTAGTATAAAACTAAAAAATGGTGCTACTGTTACCTACAATGCACTGAGGTTAAATACTGCTACGGGTGCCCTTGAGTTTTTAAGAAATGACCAACCTTTTGTAGTGACGAATGCATTTGATGAGTTTACCATTTTCAATGTTACTTTCAGAAAAGGATTTCCAGCTGTTGATAGCCAAACAAATAACACTTTTTATGAAGTATTGTATGATGGTAAAGTTAAATTACTGTGCTATAAAAATGCAGTGATGTATGAAGAAAAGCTTTATAATTCCGCTACCAAAACCAAGAAATTCTTACATAATACTTATTATTATATCTTGAAAGCAGATGGCACGATGGCTAAAGCAAAAAAAGATAAAAAAGCTATTTTGGCTATTCTGAATGATAAAACTGCTCAGATAGAAGAGTACTTAAAAAAAGAAAAGATCAAAGAATGGAGTGATGTCGCTAATACTTTAGCATATTACGAAAAAGCATAAATCGAAGCAAAGCTTTAATTATCGGAGTTTTTTTGTATATTTATTGGAGGATTTGCTAATATAGCATTAGTACTTTTTATAACAAATAGTTTAAAAATTAGTTATTGATTCAATAGCGTATTTTACCCATATTGTTTTATAAGTACTTTCCCATTAATTATGCCTAAGCTTTCGATTGACGATAAATTTATTGACTTCTCAGACTACGGACGCCCCATTGCTACGTTTTTAGCTCATCATTTATCGAATTTAAAAGTAAATGCAATTCAAGTCACTTTTGTTTTCTTATTGGCTGGTATCATTTGTGTTTATTGTATCCAGACCAATCATTATATTTTGGCAGCTATTTTCTTGATGCTCAAAAATATTTTGGATGCTGTCGACGGTGAAATTGCTAGAATTACCAAACATCCATCCATTATTGGTAGGTATCTTGATTCAATTTTTGATTTTATTATTAATCTACTTATTCTAATTAGTATTCTTACTATTGAAAGTTCTTCTAAGGTAATATTCCTAATGGCTTTCTTTGGGATTGAGTTTCAATGTTCGATTTATAACTATTATTATGTAATTTTGAGGAGAAGCTTGAACAACCATGAAACTAGCCGTATCCTTGAATTTAGGAAACCTGTTAGTTATCATTATGAAAGTCAGCGGTTAACAAATATTTTACATATCGCATTTCTGTGTTTGTATTTAGTTTTTGATGCATTGGTTTATGTATTAGACAAACCTGCTCTTTCTGTAAAGAAGTTTCCAAAATGGTTTATGAGTTTGCTTTCTTTACTAGGGCTGGGGTTTCAATTATTAATAATTTGTGGTTTGCTTTGTTTAGGATTAACCAAAATGATTTTACCTTTTTTTGCTTGGTACAGTATTTTCGGTTTATTTGTAATTTTAATCAGAAAATTACTAGTGAGGTAAACGACAATTATCTTTTTACTTCCTTATAAAATGAATGTAAACACAGGGCTAGGCAAAACTGAATATTGGTTTATCGCTATATTTTTTATATTGTACTTAATTTATTTAGGGCGTGTCTTTTGGATAGCAAGGCGACTCAAAACTACAGCACGTTCAAGTATTTTGAAGTTTTTTTTAAGATCAGCCTACTTCGGTTTAATGATACTTGCGTTGCTTAATCCTTCATTTGGAGAGTTGAATGAAGCCGTAAAAGCAGAAAACAGAGAAATATTTTTCGTTGTAGATGTCTCCAAATCAATGGATGCAACTGATATACAACCTAGTAGAGTTGAAAAAGCAAAATTTGAAATAAACAGAGTAATTAGTCAATTCCCTTATGACAGAATTGGCATTATTGTTTTTTCAGAAGAACCATTTTTATTATCACCACTTACCTTTGATAAAAATGCAATAAGCCTATTTGTACCCAAAATCAATACTAATTTATTGATGGGTGGAGGTTCGTTGATTAATCCAGCCCTTGAAATGGCTTTTAATAGATTGCAAAAATCAAAATCAAAGAATAAATCAAAGACAATAGTGTTGATGAGTGATGGCGAGTTTTCGGATGAATATGACAGAAACATTATTGGGCAAATTAAACAAAATGGTATCAATTTCTTTTCCGTTGGCATCGGTACAACCAAAGGGACAACGATAAAAGATGGAAATTCTTTCAAAAAAGATAAGGATGGGAATATAGTTATTACAAAATTAGACAATACTTCGTTGAAAAAAATCACCAATGAAGCCAAAGGTAAATACTTAGAAATAAGCAGTATATCTAATAGTTTGACAGCATTAATTACTGAAATCAGCCAAATAAAAAGTACTTTTTCAAATAATCAGCAAATTAATGTTGTTGTAAATAAATATTTTTATTTTCTAATCATTGCATTATTTTTGCTAGGAATTGACGTTTTCTTTACTGTTAGAACATTTCAATTATAATTTTTCTGTTAATACCTTTTTTAAAAAACTAATGCCGATTATACTTTATGCTATTAATTAAGTTTAATCTATTATTATCACATAAAATTATTAAAATCAATCAACCTTGTTAAATCAATTTGTTTTATATATTTTTCTTTGGATACTTGACAATGGCTCATTCTCGAAAGTAAATACAAGAAATAGAGCAAAAGTCGAAGCAATGATTGCATTTAGAAAAAAAGATTATCGTGAAGCGGCAAATCAATATCTTATTTTATCTAAACAATCTATTTTTACACCACCTGAAGTATCGTTAAATTATGCACACGCTCTTTTTGAGGCTAAAGACACGCTAGCTGCGCGTCAAATATATGCTCGATTAAGCGGTTTAAAAGAAGCCAAACTTACTTCTACTACGTTAGTACAATTGGGTTTGATATTCTGTAATCAGCAAGACACTGCCAAAGCACTGACTCTTTTTAAAAAAGCTTTAGTGATGATGCCAGAAAATAATATCGCTAGGTTTAATTACGAATTATTGAAAAGAAGATTTAAGCCAAAACAAGAGTCAACATCTAAGCCTCCGCCGCCAAGTACCCAAAAAATACCTCCTAAACCTCCTACTCAGGAAAATGTTGAAGTCGCCAAAAATGAAAGTCAACAAGAACTACTGAAAACATTGAAAAATTATGGCTTAACTGTTGATAAAGCTAAGGCCATATTGGATGCTATGAAAAGTAGCGAAATCCAATATATTCAGCAACGCCAAGTAAATACTAAAAACCCTAATAAATTAATAACAAAACAAAACTGGTAAGAACCAATTTTATGAATACGCAAGAAGTTTACATTATGTCGGCTGTAAGAACACCGATTGGAAGTTTTGGAGGAGTACTATCGAGTCTCTCGGCTACTCAACTTGGAAGTATCGCAATTAAGGCTGCTGTTGAAAAAGCAAAGATTAAACCCGAGAGCGTGGAGGAAGTATTAATGGGAAATGTAGTTTCTGCTAATATTGGTCAAGCGCCTGCTCGTCAAGCGGCTTTGGGTGCGGGCTTATCGCCACAGGCTAGATGTACTACTATTAACAAGGTGTGTGCTTCAGGAACAAAATCTATTATGTTGGCTGCACAAAGTATTATGCTTGGGCAAGCTGATATTGTAGTAGCAGGAGGAATGGAAAGTATGTCAAATGCACCTTTTTATGTTCCCAATGCAAGATTTGGCTATAAATATGGTTCATCAGTATTGGTAGATGGTCTTGAAAAAGATGGATTGACTGATGCTTATGAAAACTGTGCGATGGGATTTTTTGCAGATAGAACTGCCCGTAAATATGGCATAAGTCGTGAAGCTCAGGATGGATACACTATTGACTCATACAAACGCTCCGCTCAAGCATCAGAAAATGGATTATTCAAAGACGAAATCATTCCTGTAGAAGTAAAAACAAAACAAGGCAGTATTTTTATTACGGAAGACGAAGAATACAAAAAGGTTAAATTTGAAAAAATCCCTGATTTAAAACCTATTTTTGAAAAAAGAGGTACTGTAACGGCTGCGAGTTCTTCAAATTTAAGTGATGGTGCATCGGCATTGGTGTTAATGTCGAAAAAGAAAGCTGACAAACTGGGCTTATTACCGATTGCAAAAATCATCGGAATGGCTGATGCAGAGCAAGAACCTGAATTCTTTACTACTACGCCAACAGTGGCACTGCCAAAGGCTATCAAAATGGCTAATTTAATTAAAGAAGAAATTGACTATTTTGAAGTAAATGAAGCTTTTTCAGTTGTACCTTTGGCATTCGAAAAAATATTGGATATTCCACACAAAAAAGTAAACATTAATGGTGGTGCTGTATCGTTAGGACATCCGCTAGGAGCATCGGGTGCCAGAATAGTAACTACGTTGATTTGGATTTTAAAACAAAAAAATGCACGATACGGAGCCGCGGGTATCTGTAATGGTGGCGGTGGGGCTTCATCAATTGTGATTGAAAGGATGTAATCTCTAAAAGTTTGTGGTAATTTTGTAAAAAATTATTTAACGACACAGACTTTAAATAAGCGTGATTAAACACGCAAAACAACATAATGAAAGTAATTAAAAACACTAATTTTAATTTTCCGAACCAAACAGGTTTCTACAAAGGAAAAGTACGTGATGTATATTCTTTTGAAAACTTGTTGGTAATGGTTGCCTCAGACCGTATCTCAGCTTTTGACGTAGTTTTACCTAAAGCGATTCCATTTAAAGGACAAGTACTTAATCAGATTGCAGAACACTTTTTGAATGCAACCAGAGATGTAGTACCAAATTGGCTAGTGGCAAGTCCTGACCCTAACGTAAGTGTGGGCTTGAAGTGTGAAACTTATCCTGTAGAAATGGTCGTAAGAGGCTACTTAGCTGGTCATGCTTGGCGTACTTATAAATCAGGCTTACGTACTTTATGCGGTGTTACTTTGCCAGAAGGCTTGAAGGAAAACGACAAACTACCTACGCCAATTATTACGCCAACTACGAAAGCGCATGAAGGGCACGATGAGGATATTTCAAGAGAGGAAATTTTAGCCCAAGGCTTAGTGTCCGAAGAAGAATATAGCCAGCTTGAAAAATATACCCTTGCCCTGTTTGCGAAAGGAACAGCAATGGCAGCCGAACAAAAATTAATTTTGGTGGATACTAAATATGAATTTGGGAAAAAGGATAATCAAATCACTTTAATTGATGAGATTCACACACCAGATTCTTCTCGCTATTTTTATGCCGAAGGTTACGAAGAACGCCAAAACAATAATGAAGCCCAAAAGCAACTTTCTAAAGAATTTGTACGTGAATGGTTAATTGCGAATGGTTTTCAAGGGAAAGATGGTCAAGTCATTCCTGAAATGACGGACGAATGGGTAAATCAAGTTTCAGAACGCTACATTGAACTTTTTGAACAAGTAACAGGCAAAAGATTCATTAAAGATGACTCTGAAGATGTTTTGGTTAGAGTTGAGGAAAATGTGAACAATTATTTAAAGTCTTTGTAGGAAGTAAAACAAGAAATTACAACAATTTATGGAATTTAAGGTAGAAAAAAATGAGCAGTATGCTCTAATCGAACTTAAAGAAACTGCTTTAACGCAGGAAAATCATACTGATTTAGAGAACATCGTTCGCCAGCTTTTCAGAGAAGGCTATGGTAATATCATTATTGAATTTAATCAAATTATTGAGCTAGACGGTCATGGTATTTCTGTTATTCGTAAAGCCAATAAAATCTGCCTGAACGAATTAGGCTTATTAATTATCGTAACAAAGAATGATGAAATAATTGACCAGTTAGATGCCGCTAAAATTGAAGAATTAACCGTAATGCCTACGGTTCAAGAAGCAATCGATGCAGTATATTTGAATGAATTGGAAAATGATTTCCAATCAGACGAAGATGATGAATACGATCACGGTGAATACAGTGAAGGCGGTTCAGATGATGATTATTAACATCAAAAAAAAGAGGTCATTTCTAGGAATGACCTCTTGCATACAAATCAATAGGTTGGAGTTATAAAACTAGTATTGATTTCAATATTTACACAATCAGCAAATAATTTGAGTTTTCAACTAACCATTTTAGGCACAGGCTCTGCCACACCCGTTTTAGCGAGAAACCCAACGGCTCATCACTTACAGATTGAGCAGGATGGTTATTTGATTGACTGTGGAGAAGGCACTCAAAATCAGCTACTTCACTATAAAATCAGGACTACAAAACTCAAGTATATTTTTATTACCCATCTCCACGGTGATCATTTCTTTGGTTTAATCGGACTTTTATCTACGCTAAATATGCATCGTAGAATAGAAGATTTATGGATTTTTGCACCGAAAGGCTTAGCAGAAATCATTACTATCCAATTAAAGTATTCTGATACTCGCTTAAATTTCAAAATACATTTTACCGAAACTCAAACAGAAAAATCGTACTTACTTTTTACGAATGAACACGTAAAAATTACTACTATCCCCTTAATCCATCGGGTGCCTTGCTGTGGTTTCTTGTTTCAAGAAAGAAGGAAAAAAAGAAAAATTATTAAGACTAGCAGACCCACAGATTTAACTTTTGAGCAAATCAAAAGATTGAAAGATGGCGAAGATATTTTGAATGATGATGGTAGTATAAAATATAAAAATGAAGACTATACGATCCCTTCTTTAAAAAGTGGTAGTTATGCATTTTGTTCTGATACACTTTATAACGAAGCCATTATTGACATCATTAAAAATGTAGATTTGTTGTATCATGAAGCTACTTTCCTTGATGAATTGTTACCGAGGGCCATCCAAACCAATCATTCTACGACCAAACAAGCTGCCTTGATTGCCCAAAAAGCACACGTAGGCAAGCTTATTATCGGTCATTATTCTTCACGATACAAAGAATTGGATACCCATCTTGCAGAAGCTCGTGAGGTATTTGTCAATACCTATTTGGCAGTAGAAGGTGAAACCCATAAAATAAGGGATATTAAATTATAATCACCTAATTAGATTGACCCATCCTTTGAACTCTCGTTTAGTGAATTTTAATAGGTAATAATATTCTGAGGAAGCGTGCTCACCACCAGACCACTTGAAATCCCTCTCTTTAGATTCATAAATCATCGTCCCCCAACGATTAAAAATTTGGATGTATTCAAATTTTTCAAAACAATTATTCTCAGGTAAATCTGTCAGGGTAAAGTATTCATTCTTTCCATCACCGTTGGGTGTAAAGACATTTACTGGCTTAAAAGTCTGGTAATCAACTATTTTACTTTTCAACACTATATTCACAGATACCGTATCAAATCTATTAGGGCTACAAGAATTATCTTCTGTAATAAAATTAATCACAAAACTTGCCTGATCTTTCCCATTCAATAAACTACAGTCTATTTTCCATGCAAAGGGGTTAACTATTTTTGCTACACCATTTTTATCAGTCCATACCGCTCCTATTTTCGATAAATCAAAGCCTTTTCCTACAGCATACAATTTTATCGGGTCAGCATCAGGGTCTTGCGAAATAACATCAAAATTAATAGGCTGAACATCGGTTCCATCCAATATAATTTCAATTTCATTTTTCGCTAAAGAAGTCACAACGTTGGGTGGTCGGCTATCAATTGGTAAAGCCTTTAAATTAACAGAGATACTATCCTTTAAATTTCTACCACACCTATTATCAATTATATAGAAATCTACGATATAATCAGTTGTCCTAACGGTGCTACAAGGGGGTGTCCAAGTAAAAGGAGAACTAACTGTTCCTAATCCAGAAATAGAACCAAAATTCATTCCAACATCTGCTAAATTAAAGCCTCTTCCTTTGGCGGTAATCGTGATATTGTCATTATCAATATCTTTCCCAAATAAATTAAATTTCATTAGGCTATTAACTACAGTTTCTCCCTTTCTATTTAATAAATCTGTAGAAATAATGGGTTTATTATTCAAAGCTGGTTCAATAATTACCTTTACTTTTAAGGTGCTTATTAGGGGCTGCGGACAACCATCATCTGAAGCTATTACATCAAAGAGTAATGGCTTGCCATCAAAACTAGCTGTACATTCATCAAAACATAATCCAGCCCTTAACGTATCTTTATAAGTACTTGTACGAATGGATGTGGGGGATAATGTAAACGACCCTGTAAAATTAGTCGGCTGAATCTTTAAGTTTAATGTCTGATTCGGATCTAAATCTGTCACTAAAAAATCTAGGCATTTTTTTTCGTTTGCCTTAATAGTGATGGTCTGAGTAACATCTGTAAAAACACCTTTCCCTTTTTCTCTTAAAAAACTTTGCGGAGGGTTATTCGTAGGACAATCGATTACCTTTAGTTGAAAGTCCCTTCGCACCTCTCCTATCTTCTTGCCATTTCTGTATTCTTCTGTTAGCACACAAAACACATATAGCCCTAATAAATCCGTCGTTACTGTCAGTTGTCCCGTTCTGGCATTTACTCGCAGAGGCTGTGGTCCTGGAATCATGTTATTAACACCAAAACCAGTTTGCCAGCGCACAAGTGGATAATTGCTACTAGGAGTTGGCAAGTCTGGTTTAGGAGCCAATGTGCTTGAATAGCCATTATAGGGCGTCACTAAAGAATAAACTAGGCTGTCTCCATCTGCATCAGTAGCGCCAAATTCAAAAACAAAGGGGCGTCCTCTACAAATATAATCACCAGTGAGTTTTCCGAATTTGGGAGATGAATTAGTGAATGCATTTCCATTTTGCTTCTGAGCAGGAAAAGCCAAATAGAATACTGAACCGGCAGCCTCAGGGTTTTGAATATTCGTGATAATATTATTCCTACAACAACGCTCCCATGCAACATAATACCCCCCAGCATCATCAAAAACATCAGGGTCTAGATATATTAAATTACTGTAGCGTATTAGGCGAGTTCTGACAGAATTATTCTCGACGCAGCTTGGATTAGAATAGCTAATTAAACTATCGCTGATAATAAATAATTCCGCACGTCCCATGTACAAGTTATCTTTTTTTCTAAAAAAGCCTAAAATGATAGTTGCGTCTTTTGCTCCTGCATTGCCATTGATATCATCAAAATACAAATTAAGGCTTACCCTATGCGATACATTAGGCTGGTTTTTAATCACCTGCAAATCTACTTCGCCACCAACGATATGGGTGGCTTGCACTTGAAAAAACGAGAAGAGCGTAATTATAATTAAGAGTATAGTTTTTTTCATATTATTTTAAACAGGAGGTTTACAAAATCATTGATTAACAAAGTATTTTATAATACTACTGACAGCATTAAAGTGTTAAAGGTTGTTCTTAATCACTTCAATTTTTGTTAAATTCAGTTATATTATTGTAATAAGTTTGTCAATGACTTCTAAACGAATTATAGCTACCTTAAATATATACATAATAAAGCTTTTTATTATTAAAAGCCTAAACAAACAGAAAAGACACTTCGGAAATAGGTTAAAAATTAAATATCTTTATATCGTTTTAAACATTTCTATATCATTTTAACACTATAGAATTAATAGGCTAATAGCCAAGCAATTAGGACAAAATATTCGGATATAATATGCAACTTTTTGAGTTTTTGAAGCTTTTTGAGTGATTAATGGATAAAAAAGTAATTTTTTTTACAAAAAACTTATAAATTAAACAAAAATGAAATTTTGATATATTTTCAATTAAATTTCAACGTATAAATGATTCAAAATTGTAAAAACATAAAATTTAAGATTAAAAAAGCCTTATTTTTATGAAAATAATAATCATATTCAAAAAATAATGTTTTGAGGAAAGCTTTTTAAAAATTGCATCTAACTAAGATTAAATTTTACGAATTCTTGAAATTATATCATTCAGATGATTATTCGGCAAAATGCTATTTTTTCCAAAGAATTTCTTGTATATCTTTGTAATAGCGAAACAGATAACAATACATTCTTCATTTTCCATAAAGTTTTAGTAAATATTATATCTTACTTCAATTTTACTATTTACAAATTATACTGTATTTCACTGACAATTTTTCAATATTATAGCAAAACAATTGCCACTAACATAATCTCAAGTTCTCTGTTAGTAAATTTAAAACAGACCCATTACCATGACTAATTTCGACAATAAAGGTTTGTACCGTAAAGAATTCGAGCATGATGCTTGTGGAATCGGCTTCGTAGCAAACATGAAAGGACGCAAGTCTCATAAGGTAGTTACGGATGCAATCCAGATGCTCATTCGAATGGACCACCGTGGTGCATGCGGCTGTGACCCTAACTCAGGTGACGGTGCAGGAATTTTATTACAGATTCCTCATGAATTCTTTTTGGAAGAATGTACAAATTTAGGGATTGATTTACCTGCTGCCCGTGAATACGGAGTAGGTATGACTTTCTTTCCAAAAGATAAGACGATTCGTGAAGAATGTAAGGAAATCATTACCCGAAAGGCCAAACGCTTAGGCTTGGAAATTTTGGGGTATCGTGTAGTTCCATGTGACAATTCTGAAATTCTAGGTGCGGAATCTGGAAATACAGAACCACAAATGGAGCAATTATTCATCAAACGTCCAGCCACCATTACGGATGAAATGGAGTTTGAAAGGAAATTGTATGTTTTCCGTCAGTACACGGCTCGTATCATCAACGAAACAGTTAAAGGTTTAGATAATAAATTTTACTTTGCTTCATTGTCTGCTCATACTATCATTTACAAAGGTATGTTAACGACAATGCAAGTTCCAGGATATTTTGATGATTTAAAACGTGAAGAATTTACTTCTGCTTTGGCAATTGTTCACTCACGTTTCTCAACAAATACTTTCCCTGAGTGGAAACTTGCGCAGCCATTCCGCTTTATCGGTCACAATGGCGAGATTAATACTGTAAAAGGTAATGCTGCTTGGATGCAGGCTCAGTCGGCTTTATTTGAATCAGAGCACTTTACGAAGGAAGAAATGGACATGATTTTGCCAGTTTGTCAATTAGGACAATCTGACTCTGCCATTTTGGATAATGCTATCGAATTATTGTACATGAGTGGTCGTTCGCTTCCACATGTGATGATGATGTTGATTCCTGAAGCTTGGGACGGCAACGAGCAAATGGAGCAATACAAGAAAGATTTCTATGAATATCATGCAGCCATGATGGAGCCTTGGGATGGTCCTGCTTCGATTTCTTTCACGGATGGAAAAATGATTGGTGCTACGTTAGATAGAAATGGTTTACGTCCATCTCGTTATTGGGTTACTGATGACGATTTCGTAATCATGGCTTCTGAAGCGGGTGTATTGGATATTGACCCTGCTAAAATTGTTTCAAAAGGTCGTTTACAACCGGGTAAAATGTTCGTAGTAGACATGGAAGCTGGTCGTATTATTCCTGACGAAGAATTAAAAGAAAAAATCTGTCAACAGAATCCTTACGGAGAATGGTTGAAAACAAATAAAATCAAAGTAGAAGATTTACCAGCCGCAGGTGCTGAATACCGTACACCATTTGAACGTGAATTATTATTGCGTCAACAAGTGTTTGGATTCACGACTGAAGACTTAAGAGTAATTCTTTCACAAATGGTTGAAACGGGTAAAGAAGCATTAGGCTCAATGGGTGTAGATACGCCATTGGCTATTCTTTCAGACCAAGCTCAACATTTATCGTATTACTTTAAGCAATTGTTTGCACAGGTAACCAACCCACCAATTGACTCAATCCGTGAGCGTACAGTAATGTCGCTTTTATCTGACATCGGTGGATTGAAAAACTTGTTGAAAGAATCTCCTGAGCATTGCCGTCAGATTGAAATTCGTCAGCCAGTTTTAACAAACGGTGAGATTGAAAAAATTCGTTGGATAGACCATAAAAACTTCCAAACGAAATCTATCCATACTACTTTCCGTGCTACGGGAGAAAAAGGTCAATTAAAAAGAGCGTTAGACAGAATTTGTCAATATGCGGAAGATGCTGTTGATGATGGATATGCTATCATTTTATTAACTGACCGTGGTGTTGATTCATCACACGCTCCTATTCCATCATTGTTGGCGGTAGGTGCTGTACATCACCATTTAATCAGAAAAGGTAAAAGAGCTCAAACAGGTTTGATTGTAGAAGCTGGTGATGTTTGGGAAACACATCATTTCGCTACGCTGATTGGCTTTGGTGCTTCGGCAGTAAACCCTTACATGGCATTTGAGACAATCAATGGTATGAAGGAAAAAGGTATTCTACAAGTAGATTACCCTTACGAAAAACTACAGACTAATTATATCAAGGCTGTTAATGGTGAATTATTGAAGATATTCTCTAAAATGGGTATTTCAACACTTCAATCATACCAAGGAGCTCAGATTTTCGAAATCGTTGGTTTAGGGAAAGAGGTTGTTGATACTTATTTTGCAGGTGCTATCTCAAGAATCGGTGGTATCGATTTAGAAGGCATTGCTAAAGAAGCTTTAATCAAACACAAAAACGGTTATCCTGAATTGCCAGTGGCTAACCCTAAATTGGAAGTTGGAGGTATTTATCAATGGAAACAACGTGGTGAAGCCCACTTGTTTAATCCAGAAACGATTCACCTGTTACAACAGTCAACTAAGAATAATAGCTATCAGCAGTATAAAAAATATTCTAAATTAATTGATGACCAATCTGAAAAAGCAATGACCCTTCGTGGTTTGCTTAAATTCAAGAAAGGTAAATCTATTGATATTAGCGAAGTAGAACCGATTGAAAGTATTTTCAAACGTTTTGCTACGGGTGCGATGTCATTTGGTTCAATCTCGTATGAAGCTCATACTACTTTGGCCATTGCGATGAACCGCATCGGCGGTAAATCTAACTCGGGTGAAGGTGGTGAAGACCCTATCCGCTTTACGCCTCTCGAGAATGGAGATTCTATGAACTCTGCTATCAAACAAGTAGCTTCTGGACGTTTTGGTGTAACAGCAAATTATTTAACGAATGCTACTGAATTACAAATCAAAATGGCGCAGGGTGCTAAACCTGGTGAAGGTGGACAGTTACCTGGTCATAAAGTAGATGATTGGATTGGTAAGACGCGTCATTCTACGCCAGGAGTTGGTTTGATTTCTCCTCCTCCTCACCACGACATTTATTCTATCGAAGATTTAGCACAATTAATTTTCGATTTGAAAAATGCCAACCGTGCGGCTAGAATTTCAGTAAAACTAGTATCTGAAGCAGGTGTAGGAACAATTGCAGCGGGTGTGGCAAAAGCACATGCTGACCATATTTTGATTGCTGGACACGATGGAGGAACTGGAGCTTCTCCACTTTCATCAATTCGTCATGCTGGTTTGCCTTGGGAACTTGGTTTGGCAGAGGCACACCAAACACTGGTAAGAAACAAATTGCGTGGACGTGTTACTGTTCAAACGGATGGACAAATCAGAACAGGTAAAGACTTAGCAGTAGCGGCTTTATTAGGTGCTGAAGAATTCGGGGTAGCTACGGCAGCCCTAGTGACAGCAGGTTGTATCATGATGCGTAAATGTCATGTGAATACTTGCCCTGTTGGGGTAGCAACACAAGACCCACGTTTGAGAGCATTATACACTGGACATCCAGACCATGTAGTAAATCTATTTACTTTCTTGGCAACTGAATTACGTGAAATCATGGCTGAGTTAGGATTCAGAACTGTGAACGAAATGGTTGGACAAGCAGATAGATTAGAAATGAAAGAAGCGCTAAGTAATTGGAAGCTTAAACATTTAGACTTATCACCCATCTTGTACAAACAACCAATGGCATTGGATGTGGCTTTATACAAACAAGAAGATCAAGATCATGGTTTGCAAGACCAGATTGACTGGAAATTGTTGGAAATTGCCAAACCAGCCCTTGAAAGTGGAGAAAAAGTAACGGGTGAATTAAAAGTAATTAACGTGAATCGTACGATAGGAACGATGTTATCGAACGAAATTACGAAAAAATATGGGGCAAAAGGTTTACCTAGCGACACTATCCATGTGAAATTTAATGGAACTGCTGGCCAATCATTCGGTGCATTCTCTGTAAATGGTATCACATTTGAATTGGAAGGTGACTCTAACGATTATATCGGAAAAGGACTTTGCGGAGCTAAACTAATTGTATATCCTAGTAAAAAAGCGACATTCAACCCATCTGAAAATGCTGTAGTTGGTAACGTATCATTCTATGGTGCGACATCTGGCGAGGCATATTTAAGAGGTATGGCTGGTGAACGTTTCTGTGTAAGAAATTCGGGTGCTAAAGTTGTTGTAGAAGGTATTGGCGACCACGGTTGTGAATACATGACGGGCGGTTTAGTAGTTATCTTAGGCGAAACTGGTAGAAACTTCGGTGCGGGTATGTCTGGCGGGGTAGCTTATATCTGGGACAAAAAAGGAGACTTTGCTCCTAAATTAAACCCAGAAATGGTAGCCATTGAAGATTTGACCGTTGAAGATGAAAATATATTGAAAATGTATGTAGAACAACATTTACAATATACAGATTCGGATACTGCAAAAACTATTCTTGATAATTGGGCTACTACGTTACCACAGTTTTTAAAAGTAATGCCTCAAGATTTCAAAAAAGCCCTTGCTTCACGCAATATCAGTGTGGCAGAAGTTTTAGAAAACAAGGATATTGTTTACAAAGATATTCAAGTAGAAATTGCACATTAATATCATTTGAAAACTTGAAAATGCGTCAATTCAAATCAATTTGAGTTGACGCATCCCAAAATCAATCACTAAATAGAAAATTATACAAGGTTGATTTCAAATTTTCAAATCCTCAAATTTTCAAATTAAAGAAATGGGAAAACCAACAGGATTTTTAGAGGTTACTAGAGAAACTCCAAAGAAAAGACTCGTTACAGAACGTGTAACAGACTATAAAGAAATAGATATTGATTTTACTGCTGATAAAGTAAAAGCTCAAGCAAGTCGTTGTATGGATTGTGGAGTACCTTTTTGTCACAGTGGTTGTCCACTTGGCAATATTATTCCTGAATTCAACGATGCAGTATATGATCAAAACTGGGCATATGCGTACGAGATTCTTTCTTCTACGAACAATTTCCCAGAATTTACAGGACGTATTTGTCCAGCACCTTGCGAATCTGCCTGTGTGTTAGGTATCAATAAACCTCCTGTAACGATTGAGTATATCGAAAAATCGATCATTGAATACGCTTTTGGCAATGGTTTAGTAAAACCAAATATTCCTACAAAACGCACTGGCAAAAAAGTGGCCGTTGTGGGGTCAGGCCCTGCGGGAATGGCTTCAGCAGCACAGCTAAACAAAGCTGGGCATACTGTTACCGTTTTTGAACGTGCTGACAGAATCGGTGGACTTTTACGCTATGGTATCCCTGATTTCAAATTAGAAAAATGGGTTGTACAACGTCGTGTGGAGGTAATGGAGCAAGAAGGTATTATTTTCAAAACTAATACAAATGTTGGTGTTGATATCAAGGCTGACGATTTGTTAGAAGATTTTGATTTAGTTATTCTTTCAGGTGGTTCAACTGTACCAAGAACATTAGGAATCCCTGGTGCTGATTTGAAAGGAATTTATCCAGCTATGGAATTCTTATCACAGCAAAACAAAAGGGTGTCTGGAATAGAACGTGAAGTAAACCACATGGGTATGCCTTATCCAATGGGGGAACTGTATGCTACAGACAAAAACGTAGTAGTAATTGGTGGTGGTGATACTGGCTCTGACTGTGTTGGTACCTCAAACCGTCATAAAGCAAAATCTATTACTCAGGTTGAAGTAATGCCGATGCCTCCTAAAGAAAGAGCGCCGCATACCCCTTGGCCAAACTGGCCGATGATGTTGCGTACTTCTACTTCGCATGAGGAAGGAGCTGACCGTCATTGGTCAATCGCAGTAAAAGAGTTTGTTGGTGACGAAAATGGCAACTTAAAAGGACTTAAAATTGCGGATATCGTAATGGAGGTTGTTGATGGTAAAGCACACCAAGTTCATACAAACGAACGTGAAATTCCTGTTGAATTAGCATTAATTGCAGCAGGTTTCTTGCATCCGCAACGTGAGGGTATCTTATCACAATTAGAAGAAAAAGGCTTAGAATTTGACGAAAGAGGCAATGTAAAAGCCCATAATTATCAAACAGCGATAGATAAAGTATTTGCTGCGGGCGATATGCGCAGAGGTCAATCATTAGTAGTGTGGGCTATTTCAGAAGGTAGAGAAGCCGCTCGTGCTGCTGATATTTATTTGATGGGACAGTCTGTACTAGAAGCTAAAAATGTGTCAAGTTTTGCTGTCGTATAAGCAAGCTATACTTGCTTTAGAATATTTAGGGCCGTCATTTCTTTGGAACTGACGGCTTTTTTATGCCAATACTTCTACCCTATTTCTACTCATCTTTCTGAATTCACTAGGTGTTCTAGCTTTCTTTTTTAAAAATACTCTATTGAAATAAGTTATACTTTCAAAGCCAGTTTGAAAACCAATTTCAGCAATTGTTTTGTCCGACTCAGTTAAAAGTGAACACGCCTTGCCTATCCTAATTTCGTTTAAATAATCGGAATATGTTTTGCCAGTCATTCTTTTAAAGAATTTACAAAACGCACTTTCTGACAAATGAATTAAATCGGCAACATCTTTTAATGACATAGCAGTCGATGAATTTCTTAACATATATTCAAAAACCGTATTAATTCTCCATTCATTTTCTTCATTTTTAATAGGTTGGTAAAATGGCGATGCCAATACTTGATACTCCAATTCCGTAAGCATATCAAATATTTCTAGTAAAATGCTAATTCTTGAAATACCCTTTGTTTGGCTGATATTTGCCATCTTATGGATAATTTCAATAGAAGGCTTTGGAAAATATAACCCCTGACTACAAATAGCCAACATTTGTTTCAATTGATTAAATTCATTCAAGGCTAAAAACCTTTCAATAAAATGACTAGAAAATTGTATGACTACAGCTGCTGAAAGGTTGTTTTTTTCTTTATCACTCATCCATGTATGGGGTAAATCTGGACCAATCAAGACTAAATCTCCTTTTTGAAAACGCTCAAAAGAGTCTCCTATAAATCTATCTCCTACACCACTTTCGATGAGAGTCAACTCAAATTCAGGATGATAATGCCATTTATATTCAAAATGTGGGATACTGTATTGGTTAATCCTAAAGGAGTTTACATAAGCATCCATACTCAAGTCTTCCAGTATTGCCTTCATATAAACACTATTTTTTTACCTAAATGTAATATTACAAACTTTAAAATTCAACATAGTGCTATATTTTGAATTTTTAGTGTCATCTAGTTTTTTGTAATATAAATAACTTCGTAAGTTAATTCTTTTACTGAATATCAAATCCACAATGTAATGTTTGAAACCGCCACATCCGTTTTGGATGCTCTTAATGAGCCTTACAATTTAAGCCGAGAACAAATTGAGTTTTACCAAGAATACCGCTATATAAAACTCAAAAATGTATTTAATAAAAATATAATTGATCTTTATAATCTTGTCATAAGAGAAAAAGTACGTGAACTAAATACCATGCATTTGCCGCTTAACGAAAGAGATATTTATAATAAAGCTTTCTTACAAATCATGAATATTTGGACTCATAGTGCTACCATTAAGGAATTTGTATTCAGTAAGAGAATTGCAAAGATTGCTAGTGATTTAATGCAAGTAGAAGGAGTTAGGATATACCATGACCAAGCACTTTTTAAAGAACCTCATGGAGGCTTCACGCCTTGGCACGCCGACCAATACTATTGGCCTTTGGCAAGTGATAAAACCGTTACGGCTTGGATACCATTACAAGAAACCCCATTAGATATGGGTCCGTTAGAGTTCAGCGCTAAGAGCCATTTGATGCAAGAAGGTAGAAACCTAGCAATAAGTGACGATAGCGAGGTAGAAATCCAGCAGAAACTAAGGTTGGGAGACTTTCAACAAATTATTGAACCATTTGAATTAGGAGAAGTGAGTTTTCATTCAGGCTGGCTTTTTCATAGAGCGGGTGCTAATCAAACGGATAAAATGCGGGAAGTAATGACCATGATTTATATGGATAAAGACATGGTTCTGAAGCAACCTGATAATAAAAATCAAGAAGCCGATTGGAAAAAATGGTGTCCAGGTGCTAAAATTGGAGAAATAATCAACACTCCTATTAATCCAGTGCTGTATGAAAATACCCATGATTAAACCATAGGTATTCAACCAGCACAATAAAATGAGGCTTAAAACTGATTTATAGGCCTCATTACTCAACTCAATAGTAACCCATCCTGCATGACTAATTTTCTATCCGCCATATTGGCTAGTTCCTCATTATGGGTAACGATGACGAACGTTTGATTGAATTGGTCGCGGAGATTAAAAAAAAGTTCATGTAATTCTTGGGCATTTTTGGAATCTAAATTCCCTGAAGGTTCATCCGCAAAAATAATTGATGGTGCATTAATCAATGCACGCGCTACGGCAGTTCGTTGCTGTTCTCCACCAGACATCTGCGAAGGCAAGTTATGAATCCTATCCTTCAAGCCCAACAATACTAAAAGCTCTTCGGCCTTCTGTTCAATGTTTTTGCTTTTTCCACCAATATAAGCAGGCATACAAACATTTTCAATGGCTGTAAATTCACCTAAGAGGTTATGGAATTGAAAGATAAAGCCTAATCGTTCATTTCTAAATTTAGCTAAAGCACTATCTTTCAAGCTAGTAATTTCTGTATTATCAATAAATACTTGTCCTGTATCAGGTCTATCGAGTGTGCCCGCAATATGCAACAGCGTACTTTTCCCTGCCCCAGAAGCCCCAACGATAGAGACTACTTCTCCTTGATTAATCTGTAAATCAATACCTTTCAAAACATTTAAGTTTCCGTAGGTCTTTGTGATATTTTTAACTACTAACATTTTTTCTTTTTCAATGAATATTCGCTGAAACAAAACAACGATAAAAATTGTGGAATTACTATATTTGTCATGAATAATTACGTTATGAAGAGTTCAAAAAAGTTGATAAACTATAAATATTTACCAAATAAAAGCGATTAATTAAATTGTTTGTAAGTAATTTAGCAAACGAATTAATTTCGACATAAAAAACTGTATCAAATGAACATTCACGAGTATCAAGGTAAAGACATTTTGAAAAGTTATGGTGTCCGTATTCAAGAGGGCATCGTAGTCGATACACCAGCACTGGCAGTAGAAGCTGCCCGAGAGTTGTCGGCAAAAACTGGTACACAGTGGCACGTAATTAAAGCCCAAATTCATGCCGGTGGGCGTGGAAAAGGTGGTGGAGTAAAACTTGCTAAAAATTTAGATGAAGTTCGCCAAAAATCAGAACAGATTTTGGGAATGCAATTGATTACTCACCAAACAGGACCAGAAGGTAAAAAAGTTAATAAGGTCTTAATTGCAGAAGACGTTTATTATCCTGGTCCATCTGAGCCAAAAGAGTTCTATATTTCTATTTTGTTGGATAGAGGTAAAGCTTGCAATGTAATCATGGCATCTACAGAAGGTGGTATGGACATTGAAGAGGTAGCAGAACATACTCCTGAAAAAATTATTAAAGAATGGATTGATCCAAGAGTAGGTTTACAAGCATTCCAAGCGCGTAAAATTGCTTTTGCTTTAGGTTTATCAGGTGATGCTTTCAAAGAAATGGTGAAATTCATCAATTCTCTTTATAAAGCTTATGTTGAAACTGATTCTTCGATGTTTGAAATCAACCCTGTGTTGAAAACTTCTGACAACAAAATCTTAGCAGTTGACGCTAAAGTAAATTTGGATGACAATGCTTTGTATCGCCATGCAGATTTTATTCCATTGCGTGATGTTGAAGAGGAAGATCCATTAGAAGTTGAAGCTTCTAAAAACGATTTGAACTACGTAAAATTAGATGGTAACGTGGGGTGTATGGTAAACGGAGCTGGTTTAGCGATGGCTACTATGGACATCATTAAATTATCTGGTGGTGAGCCCGCCAACTTCCTAGATGTTGGGGGAGGAGCTAATGCTAAAACGGTAGAAGCTGGTTTCCGTATCATTTTGAAAGATCCAAACGTTAAAGCTATCTTGATTAATATTTTTGGTGGTATCGTTCGTTGCGACCGTGTTGCTACTGGTGTTGTTGAAGCTTACAAAGCTATCGGTGATATTCCTGTACCAATCATTGTTCGTTTACAAGGAACTAACGCTGCTGAAGGAGCTAAAATCATTGATGATTCAGGTTTGAAAGTATTCTCAGCTGTTTTATTGAAAGATGCAGCTACTAAAGTTGAAGAAGTATTAGCAGCAATGTAATACCGAAGGTCAATAAAAAAGGCGAAGAATATTAATTCTTCGCCTTTTTTATTATTCCATATACCGTGAAATATTAGTTTCTCTTCACTCCACCTTTGGTACCATTATAATATTGTGTGGCCTCAGGTAAAAGTCTTTTTATATCAGCGATACGTTGTTGATCGGAAGGGTGAGTCGACAAAAATACTGGCGGCTTAGAGCCATTTCCAGATTGTGCTGCCATTCTTCCCCAAAAAGCAACAGCTTCTTCTGGATTATATCCGGCCATAGCCATGAATATTAATCCTAGATGATCAGCCTCTGATTCCTGATTACGTCCGAATGCCAACATTCCTATTTGAGCGCCCGCTGGTGCAGCTACACTAAATACACTATTCCACAAGTTCTGTGTTGCACTAGGCTTATTTTGCATCGCAATTCCTAAGCCTGCTTGTCCTGCCGTCAACAAACCTTGTGCTATCATTCCTTGGCTCATTCTCTCGCTACCATGCTTGGCAATAGCGTGTGAAACCTCATGACCCATTACCACGGCTAATCCTGTTTCATTCTGAGTGATTGGCAAAATACCTGTGTACACTACCATCTTACCCCCTGGCATACACCAAGCATTTATTTGGCTACTTTGTACTAATTCCGTTTGCCATTGGTAGCTTTTTAAATATTCTGGAGCATTATTTTGCTCAAAATAACTTTGTGCAGCTTTAGCTATTTTGTCACCTACTCTTTTAACCATGGCAGCCTGCTGGGTATTAGCAGCCACTACTTTATTGGTATCTAAAAACTGCTTATAGCTAGTTAATGCCATGGCATTCATTTCATCATCTGAAACTAATAATAATTGACTACGACCTGAAATGGGCACTTTTGTACAAGCCCAAATGGATGTTAGGAGAACTACTCCATACAAAACGATTTTTTTCATTTTCTGAAAAGGATTAATAGATACTTATTTTCTACTGTAAAATTACTATTAAATAATCATACCAACACAGCGTAAATAATATAGCAAATTAGAATTAAGATGTAAAAATCTAAAAAAGGTTCTAAATTTCTATATTTTAAGGGTATTTTTGTAAAAAAATTCATAAAACGAAGAGAAATGAAAATTTTGTGCATTGGTAGGAATTACGCTGAACATATTGCCGAATTAAATAACGAGCGACCGTCTGAACCTGTAGTTTTTATAAAACCAGATACAGCCATCCTAAAAGACAACGAGGCATTTTATCATCCTGATTTTTCAAAAGATATTCACCATGAAGTAGAAATCGTCTTGAAAATCAATAAGATGGGTAAAAATATTGAAGCTAAATTTGCTAATAAATATTATGAAGAAATAGGGATTGGAATCGATTTTACAGCAAGAGATATTCAAGCTAAACTAAAAGAAAAAGGATTGCCTTGGGAAAAAGCCAAAGCCTTTAATGGCTCTGCTCCTATTTCTGGGTTTGTTTCAAAAACTGAATTTCCAGATTTGAAAAACTTGAATTTCCATTTAGAAATCGATGGAGAAACGCGTCAGACAGGTAACACTTCGATGATGCTTTGGAATTTTGACGAAATCATTGCGGAAATTTCAAAATATTTCACCTTGAAAACAGGCGATTTAATCTTTACAGGTACTCCTGCGGGTGTAGGAAAAGTAAAAATCGGCAATAAATTAAGTGCATTTATTGAAGGAAAAGAAATGCTATCCTTTGAAATCAAGTAAACTGTAACTCAATTTTCATCTTTTATTATTATTGTCCTTATTGAAAATTAAGTTGCATCAATTTATGAAATTAAAAATCTTCCTGTTTTGTAGCCTTTTTTCATTTCAGAATTTAGCACAAAAAACGAAGCTTCTTTATCCGAAAGATTATTTTCTCTTTCCAATCAATCCCAAACAACAAAACTATTTGGCAGGTGGAATGGGTGATTTGCGTGCAGACCATTTTCATGCGGGGATTGATATTAAAACGCAAGGAAGAGAAGGTTTAGCAGTGCTGGCTACGGCTGATGGTTATGTTTCTGAAATCAGGGTACAAACTTCTGGTTATGGAAATGTTATTTTCTTAACCCACCCCAATGGATATGTTTCTGTGTATGGGCATTTAAAAGAATTTGCAGAGCCATTAGCGACTTACGTTAAGAAAAAAAGATTAGAAAGCCAGACATTTGAGATTCAATTAAAGCCTGCACCCAGCGAGTTTGTGGTAAAAAAAGGGCAGGTAATTGGCTATTCTGGCAATACAGGTGGGTCGGCTGGGCCACATTTACACTTTGAAATAAGGGATGCGAATAATAATATTCTGAATCCTTTGAATTTTGGGTTTTCAGAAATAAAAGACAACACCCCTCCTATTTTTCAGCAATTGTATATCAAAACGCTGAGTACAGATGCAAGAGTGAATGGTGAGTTTGGTAGAAAGTCTTTTACTCCTATCAAAAAACCAGATGGTACCTATACGCTTAATGGCAATATTTCGGTAGTAGGAGAAATCGGTTTGGAGTTGATGGCAGTTGATAAAATGAACGATACCCATAATTCTAATGGCTTGACTTGTACGGAGCTTCTAGTAGATGGGCAAGAGATTCATTACTTCCATCTTGAACAGTTCCCCAATGCAGTATCGCACGATATTAATGTGCATACTGATTACGCCTATGAAAAAACAATTGGCCAAAGAATCCAGAAACTATTCCAAGATGATGGAAATGAGGAATTGCCAGTTTACAAAGCGATTTTGAGCAAAGGGAAACTTAACTTGGAAGATGGTAAAACACATCAAGTAAGTATTAAGATATGGGATGCTTATGAAAATGGAAGTACGCTGAATTTTACGATAAAGGGCGAAAAGCCTGAAAGTTCAGTTACTGCTAGTCCTAATAAATTGCCCGTAATTATTAATTATAGTACTGATGATAATACCTTAATCATTAAAGCACGCAACTTAAAGACTGTCAATTCGATAGCTATTTTAAATTTTGAAAAATCATCGACAGAATTGGCAATAAGTTATGTAAAAAACAATGAAGCTGTGTATCTTTGGGACTTGAAGAAAGGCTTACCTAAATCTATACGCATTGATAGTGTAGAGAAGGCTCTAAACTTACAGAAAACTATTCTTCCCAATCAAGCAAGTAGTTATGTTTCAGATAAACTTTCAATCATTTTTGATACTAAAACATTGTATGATACGCTTTATTTAGAAACTAATAATATTGCTAATCGTATAGAAATTGGACAACCTACAATACCGCTTCGTAATTCAATCAATGTAAGTTTCCAGCCTGATATAAAAGTAAGCTTGCCCGAAAAGACATCCGTGTATTATACTTCGCGAAATCAAAGAAGGTTTTTAGGAGGCAAATGGAATTCGGACAGGATTGTATTTAAAGCTGGATTACTAGGTCAGTTTACACTGTTAACTGATACGATTCCGCCCAAAGCAAGTTTTATAAGTAAAAGTCCGAATTATGTAGCCATCAGAATCTATGATAATCTTTCGGGTATCAAAAGCTTTAAAACATATCTGAATGATACTTATATATTAGCAGATTATGATGCTAAAAGAGCTTTACTATGGACAGTTAAATCAGATTCTACTCAAAATTTCATTGGGAAACTCCGCTTGGAGTTAGAAGATAACCAAGGAAATAAAAGTTCATTTGTTACTGAAGTTGACGAACATACAAAAGTTGTAGCGACGAAGAAGGAAAAGCACGTGAAAACTAAACACAAGCCTAAGGCGAAAGCAAAAAAAGGCGGAAAGAAAAAGAAAAAGCATTAAGACTATAGTCAAATCATTGAAAATTGTCTTTATAAAAATAAATAGAAATGAAATTAGCAGTCGGAGATAAAGCACCAAATTTTGAACAAAAAGACCAACATGGTAATTTGGTTAAGCTTTCAGATTTTGAAGGTAAAAAAGTAGTTTTGTACTTTTATCCTAAAGATGATACCCCAGGTTGTACGGCTCAGGCTTGTAATTTAAATGAAAATTTGCCAGCCTTGCGTGCCAAAGGTTTTGAGATTATTGGGGTAAGTGTGGATGGACAAAAGGCTCATCAGAAATTCATCAAAAAGTACGATTTAAAGTTTACGCTACTTTCGGATGAAGACCATCAGTTAGTAGAAGCTTACGGTGTGTGGGTAGAAAAATCGATGTATGGCAAAACCTATATGGGTACTGCTAGAACTACTTTCGTCATTGATGAAAAAGGAATCATTACTGATATTATTGAAAAAGTGAAGACCAAAGAGCATACCTCGCAAATTATTGAAGCATAATTAACTAGAAAAACGACTATAAAAGATTACAAAAATTAATCAAACACAAATGGAAATTACTGAATTACAAAAAGTTGCTTCGCAAGTACGTCGTGACATCGTACGTCAAGTGCACGCTTGTCAGTCTGGACACCCAGGCGGTTCTTTAGGCTGTACTGATTTATTGGTAGGTCTTTACTTCGACCAAATGACTTTAAAATCAGATGAAGCTGGAAACAAAGTTTTCGATATGGACGGAATTGGTGAAGATCTTTTCTTCTTATCAAATGGACATATTTCACCAGTACTTTATTCAGTATTAGCACGTGCTGGCTATTTCCCAGCGGCTGAATTAGCAACTTTCCGTAAATTAAATTCACGTCTTCAAGGTCACCCTACTCCGCACGAACATTTAGAAGGTATTCGTATTGCTTCTGGTTCATTAGGACAAGGTATGTCTGTTGCGATTGGTGCGGCTCAAGCAAAAAAATTAAATAAAGATAATTCATTGGTGTTTGTACTAATGGGTGACGGAGAGCAAAACGAAGGTCAGGTTTGGGAAGCAGCAATGTATGCTCCACACCATAAAGTAGATAACTTGGTCGCAATTATTGACTATAATGGTCAGCAAATAGACGGTCCTACAGATAAAGTAATGAACAACCGTGACTTAGGTGCTAAATATACTGCCTTTGGTTGGAATGTTATCAAAATGAATGGTAATGATATGGCCGATGTAGTGAAAGTATTAGCAGAAGCTCGTGCATTTTCAGGAAACGGACAGCCTACAATGATTTTGATGACAACAGAAATGGGTGCTGGTGTTGATTTCATGATGGGTTCACACAAATGGCATGGGGTTGCTCCAAACGACGAGCAATTAGCTGCTGCATTAGCTCAGTTACCAGAAACTTTGGGAGATTATTAATTATTGAGTGAATGAGTGAGTTAGTGAATTAAAGCAATTAGGATAAAAATCTATCGCATTGAAAATCAAAAAATTACATATCAAAAATTTTAAATCTATTGCAGATTTAGAAATTATTGAACCAAATCCATTCACGGTCTTTGTAGGACCAAATGGGTCTGGTAAAAGTAATATTTTTGAGGCTTTGGAGTTTTGGAGTCTAGGTTACAAAGGTTATTCGATTGATTTAAATAGTCTTTTTGGAGGTAAAAACAACATGTTACATTTTAACCATTTGGAGCAAAGTGCTGACGTGTCTATTGAATTTCCTCAAGATGTTATACTTGATAGTTCTGCAATTGCCTTATCAACTGATAGTGGCAATCAGATATATCAACATCAATTTTCTTTAAAACTAGATAATTTCAAAAAAAATGCTGACTATCGCCAATTTGTCTCTAATTTTTCTAGGTTATTCATCAATAGCCCTAAAGGAAACAAATTAAACTTTCAAGATGATAAAAAAATCACATTTATTACTGATAATCTTGAAAAGGTTCTTAAAAGAATTTTAAAAGACGAAGGGAAAAAAGAGGAAATCCTTGATTGGTTACGATTATTTATTCCTGAATTTGACGATGTATTTATAGAATCTTCTGAATTAAGTAGTACTGATACTTTAGTAATCAAAGAAAAATATTCTGATAAATACTTTACTAAAGAACTTATCTCAGACGGCACCTATAATATTCTCGCTCTTTTAACAGCAGTATTTCAATCTGATGAACCGCAATTTTTGTGTATTGAAGAACCTGAAAATGGTTTGAATCCGAGAGTTATAAAAGAACTAGTGGGCTTTTTTAGAAATGCTTGTGAAGAAAAAGGGCATTATATCTGGCTCAATACTCATTCCCAAACCTTAGTGTCTGAATTAACTCCTGATGAAATTATTACTGTTGACAAAATCAAAGGTGAAACAAAAATCAAACAGTTCAAGGGCGAAGATTTTCATGGATTAAGTATGGATGAAGCATGGTTAACTAATACCCTTGGAGGTGGGTTGCCATGGTAAGGATTGGATTTATTGTTGAAGGTGAAACTGAAGCTCTTATTCTCTATTCTGACAAATTCAAAGCGATTCTTAATGAATTAAATTTAGTTTCGGTAGGAATAATTAATGCTGGTGGTAATAAAAATCTATTACCTCACAACATTCTAATTCATCAGTCTAACTTAATCAAAAAGGGAGCCGAAACAATCGTGATTTTGACAGATTTGGATGAAGACCAATGTATTACTAAAACGAAAGCAAGAATTACCGAAAGAGAAAATCAGATTATTATTGTAGCTATTAAACAAATAGAATCTTGGTTTTTAGCTGACAGTCTTTTATTATCAAATTTGTTTAATGAACCTTTCAGTTTTGATTATCCTGAAAATGAAAATGTTCCTTTTGATACGCTAAGAGCTTTATTAATTAAGTATCGAGGTAGAGGTCTTCCCAAAAAGATACCCATGGCTTTGAAAATGATTAATTCAGGCTTTTCAATTGAACATGCAGCAAATCATCCTAATTGCCCAAGTGCTAATTATTTTTTAACTAAATTAAAGCAATGTGCCTCGACAAATCCAGTCGAGTAAAAATAGAAAAATGAAAAAATATACTTTCACAGAAAAAAAAGATACTCGTTCTGGCTTTGGTGCTGGAATGCAAGTGTTGGGACAAACCAACCCAAATGTTGTAGCACTTTGTGCTGACTTAATTGGCTCATTGAAATTGGATGCTTTTATCAAAGAAAATCCAGAGCGTTTTTTCCAAACTGGTATTGCTGAGGCAAATATGATTTGTATTGCTGCTGGTTTAACTATCGGTGGAAAAATCCCTTTTGCTACTACTTTTGCTAACTTCGGTACTGGTCGTGTATATGACCAAATCCGCCAGTCGGTGGCATATTCAAACAAAAATGTTAAAATCGCTTGTTCACACGCTGGTTTGACATTAGGTGAAGATGGTGCTACTCACCAAATTCTTGAAGATTTGGGTATGATGAAAATGCTTCCAGGTATGACAGTAATCAACCCTTGCGATTATAACCAAACGAAAGCTGCTACTATCGCTGTGGCTGAATACGAAGGCCCAGTTTATTTGCGTTTCGGTCGTCCAGTTGTACCAATCTTTACTGATCCAAATCAAGAGTTTATCATTGGTAAAGCTTGGACTGTAAACGAAGGTAAGGATGTAAGTATTTTTGCTACTGGTCACTTGGTATGGGAAGCTATCTTAGCAGGTGAGATTTTAGCTGAAAAAGGTATTGATGCAGAAATTATTAATATCCATACCATTAAACCTTTAGACGAAGAAGCTGTCTTAGCTTCAGTTCGCAAAACTGGTTGTGCTGTTTCAGCTGAAGAACACCAAATTGCAGGTGGCTTAGGCGATTCTATCGCTCAAGTATTAATTAAACAACACCTTGCTCCATTAGAATATGTTGGCGTAGAGGATTCATTTGGTGAATCAGGAACTCCTGCTCAATTAATGGAAAAATATGGTTTAAATGCAGCATCAATTGTTGAAAAAGCATTGAAAGCGATTGCTCGCAAACAAGCTTAATTTTTTCAATTTATCATATTATCAGGCAAAAGGCGAATAAGTATAAGTAATTAGAAGAAATTAATAAGCTAATTACTATTCTTTTCGGCTTTTGCCTTTTTTATTTTGTGACTTGTGCCTATTTTGCATTTAGCATTCTAAGCCAAATGCCTAAAAATGACAGATAAAGAATTATTAGAAAAATTTGCTAACCCCGAAAGCCGAAATTATGCTTTCAATTTACTGGTACGTCAATATCAGCAGAAAGTATATTGGCATATCCGTAAAATGGTAATCGACCATGACGATGCCAATGACCTCACCCAAGATACTTTTATCAAAGCTTGGAAAGGTCTTGAAAACTTTAAGGGTGATTCACAATTATTTACTTGGTTATATAGAATTGCAACAAATGAATGTTTGAATCATCTTAGTAAGAAAAAAAGACGCTTCTTTTTACCTATCAATGATATTACAGAAGAGCTATCTAACAAACTAGAAGATAGCGATTTAGTTTCTGGAGACGAAATACAACTTAAACTTCAAAAAGCTTTACTTACCTTGCCCGACAAACAACGTTTGGTATTCAATATGAAATATTATGATGAGCTAAAATATGAAGAAATCTCTGAAATTACAGGCACTTCGGTGGGTGCTTTAAAGGCATCCTACCATTTAGCAGCGAAAAAAGTAGAAGAGTACCTTAAAAATTCAATACTTTAATAAAATGGTTTCAATCTTTAAAAAAAATAAAAATCATTTTAAACCATTACAGACCAAGACAGTCAAAGCAGTATAATCATTAAAACAATGGAAAATAATAAGTTTGACATAGAGAAACTACCACGTGAGAATATTTTCAAAGTACCTGACAATTACTTTGACGAGCTTCCGATGTTAATACAATCGCAAACTTCTGCCAAATCTAAAACAGTTCCTTTTGTTACTTGGTCTATGAAAAGGACTTGGGCAAGCGTAGCCGCTTGTGCTGCTATCGCTATCTTAGGATACTTTACTTGGATGCCAAAACAAGATGCATTGGGCAATGAAGCCCTTGCTGAGGTACAAAATCAAGAAATCATTAATTATCTAATTCAACAGAATATTAACCAAACCGACCTTGCTGAACAATTTGAAAATGTTCAAACAAATAATAAAGTAGAGGTAGAGGAAACAAATAATGATTCTGATTTATTAGATAATTTAAAAATAAATAGACAAGATATTTTACAAAGTATCGATTTAGACAATTTAGAAGAGAATATTTAATCAAATATCACGCATGAAAAAATCAGCCATTATTATCAGTTTAATTTGCTTTGTCTTGTCATTAAATGTTAAAGCGCAAGCACAAGACGAGCCATTAAAAGGCAAAGAAAAAATAAAAGCCGCTAAAGTTGGTTTAATTACTAATCGTTTAAATTTAACGGAAGACCAAGCCAAAGGCTTTTGGGTTGTTTATAACGAATTCGATACTAAGCGTTGGGAAATCAGAAAAAGTATCAGACAGATTACTGCCGAAAGTAGAAATACGACTAGCTCTGAGGATAAAATCTTATCTGATTTAAAAGAAATTTTAAACCTGAAACAAAAGGATGTTGACTTAGAAAAAGAATATATGTCGAAATTCCTGAAAGTTATCAATGTCCGACAAGTATCTGAATTATATAAAACAGAGCAACTTTTCAATGCTATGTTGTTCAATAGGCTAAATAAAGGCGAAGGAAAAATGCATAAGGACAAACAACCTTAGACCAAAACTTAAATCCCTACAATTGTCAATGATTCAATTGTAGGGATTTTTTTATCAATTTACTTATTGGATTTCAGTACCAAGCCTTTTGTAGGCTACTAATTGTTCTTCAGTGATTATCTCATCAGTAATCATTACATCAATATCAGCATAAGGACATACCACAAAACTATCTGCCGTATTTAGTTTTTCGGCTGTAATCAAGGCTATTACTTTAGCCGATACCTCAACCATTTTCTTTTTTACTACGCATTCGCCCCAATCTGGAATAGTCACTCCTATTTCTGGATGAATTCCACAAACGCCAATCAATAAAACATCAGCTCTGATTTTACTTAGTAGCTCTATTACCTCTGAACCATACGTATTTTGGGCATCTTTAAATACCTTGCCCCCCAGCATAAATAATTCAATATTGGGGTGTTCACAAAGGATTTGGGCGATGGCTATACTGGTTGTAAAAACGGTGGCTTTTAAGGAAGGAGACATTAATTTCGCTACCTCCATATTAGTAGAACCATTATCAAGGATAATTACTTGTCCATTCGCAAAAAAACTTTGAGCCTTTTTGGCTAAAATCAGTTTTTCTTCATGGTCAATATGAATCCTCTCTTTTAACTTATAGGGGCTTGTCGCTTTGGGGATAGCTCCGCCATGTACTTTTTTCAGCAACCCGTCTTCTGCTAATTCATTTAAGTCACGACGAATGGTATCATCAGAAACATTAAGTATTTCTGCCAATTGAACAGAAGAAACCCTTTGGTTAGTTTCTAACATCTTCAAGATGACCTGTAATCTTTCTTCCCTGAGCATATTTGCGGTTTAATTCGTTTTTATTCGGAATATTACACAAATTTAATAAATTATATTTTGATATATGCGGTTTATTGCGGTAAATTTGTCTAAATATTTTAAAAACCGCATGATGAACATTGAACACATCGCTATTTGGACGATTGACTTAGAAAAAATGAAGTCATTTTATTGTCGTTTTTTCGGAGCAACAGCCAATCAAAAATATGTCAATATCAAAACAGGGTTTGAATCTTATTTTTTAAGTTTTACAAAAGGAGCGCGTTTAGAAATTATGCACTCGCCAACAGTAGTGGATATTCCAAAAGATATTTTACTTCAAACAAAAGGATTGGTACATTTTGCAATAGCCGTTGGCAGTATAGAAAAAGTAAATGAACTAACTGAAACGTTAGTAAACGAAGGCTTTACGATTATTGGTAAGCCAAGAACAACTGGCGATGGGTACTACGAAAGTGTAGTGCTTGACCCTGAAAATAACCGAATTGAAATTACAGTATAAACTAAAACCGTATATTATTATTTATGAGAATCTTAATCGACATGGATGATGTCTTGGCAGACACAAGTTTAAAATTATTAAACGAAACGAATAAAAAATTAGGAACAAATTTTACTCGTGAGCAAATCTTAACACAACCAGAAGTTTATAAGGCTTATTATGCACAATACACTACGGTACGTGGAATGCTTTGGGAAAAAGGTTTTTTTGCAGATATTCCATTAATTCCGGGTGCGCAAGAGGTTGTTCAAAAACTTCATGCCAAACACGAAATATTTATTGTATCAGCAGCTACCGAGTTTCCTTTATCCATGGAAGAGAAATTAGAATGGTTGGATAAGTATTTTCCATACATTGGCTGGTCGCATACTGTTTTTTGTGGTCATAAATGGATGATTAAAGCTGATTATATCATTGATGATCATGAAAAAAATCTCATTAATTTTGAAGGCAAAGGCTTATTATTTGATGCCGCTCATAATCAACACGTAAAAGAATTTACAAGGGTACATTCTTGGAAAGAAATTGAGAGTATCTTGTTGTAAGATGCCTCTTTATGCTTTTCAGCAAGTTCATAATAATCGCATTAACGCTTTGGAAACTACTATTATTCAACATAACATTGGGAAAAATGCTCGCATTGCTACCAATGCTTTATTCTTTCTATGTGGAATTAGTTTTGCCTCATGGGCATCACGAATTCCAGATATGAAAGAACTATTACATTTAAGTGATGCTGCTTTGGGAACTGTATTATTTGCCATGCCTATTGGTAGCTTAACGGCATTACCTATGGCTGGAGTGATTATCCATAAATTTGGCAGTAAAAAAATCACTTTATTTGCTGTCTTTTTCTATTTTATTTCTCTCCCATTGCTTGGGCTTTCGGCTAATCCAATAAACCTTGGTATCTCTTTATTTATTTTTGGTTTTGGTAGCGACTTACTGAATATTGCCATGAACGTACAAGCCGTTGGTGTAGAAAAACTACAAAAACGCTCTATTATGTCCTCTTTTCATGCTGTATTTAGCATAGGTTTTATGCTTGGAGCGGCTTTAGGAGGTATCATTGCGAAACAGGGTATTTCTACTTTTCAACATTTGGCAACAATTGGTAGTATCGACTTGCTGATTGGACTTATTTCATTTTCGTATTTATTACAAAACGACCATAAGTCGGACGAAAATCAACCCCTTTTCGCTATTCCAGATAAGTCTTTAATCATTCTAGGTATTATTTGCTTCTGTGGAATGTTGTGCGAAGGAGCTATGGCCGACTGGAGTGTGCTTTATTACAAACAAATTATGGATAACTCGAATGGCTTTGCTACGGCTGGGTTTACGGCATTCTCAGTGTTGATGGTAGTAGGTAGAATATTTGGTGATAAAATTCTACAAGCCCTTGGTCTTAGAAAAACCCTTCTAATCAATTGCTTACTAGTATTTGTCGGAATGTCAATTGCTATTTTTATACCTTCACCCTTTACAGTTATTATCGGCTTTGGTATTACGGGCTTGGGGCTTTCTACTATTGTTCCGCTAATTTATAGTGAAGCTGGTCATTCAAAAACAATGGCTGCTGGGGTAGCATTAGCTGCCATTTCCACGTTGGGTATTGCTGGTTTTTTAATTGGTCCAGTAATGATAGGTTATCTTTCTGAATTCTTCTCTTTGAAAATAGCCCTCGCTTCATTAATCATTTTAGGATTATTAGGAAGCTTTTTAACCACAAAAATACCTGAATAGCACATGGAAGGTTTAAAAAGAGTAGCTGTAATTTGTGTGCTGAGAAATGGCGCTAACTTTTTATTGCTAAAACGTTTCAATGAACCAAATAAAGATACTTACGTACCTGTAGGTGGAAAAGTAGATGCATTTGAAAACCCTTATGATGCAGCCATTCGTGAGGTTTGGGAAGAAGCTGGCATAAAAGTACCCGCCATGAGATTTTGCGGCACATTGGTGGAAACATCGCCAGTAAAGTATAATTGGATGAGCTTTATTTATGAAGCCGAAGTTGACTTCTTTGAGCCTGCCCTTTGTAATGAAGGCATTTTAGAATGGCATAATTTTCAAGACATTGATAGTTTCCCAACGCCTAAAACAGACTTTTTCATATACGATTATATCTTAAAAAAGAAGCATTTTGCCTTTAATGCACTATACGACAGTGAAGTAAAATTGCTTTTTATGAATGAAGAAATTGAAAACAAAGTGGTTTTTGAATAATGGGTACAAAAATTAAAATATGTTGTATAAGTAGCCAACAAGAAGCACAAATAGCCCTCGATTCGGGCGCTGATGTGTTGGGATTAGTAGCAAAAATGCCAAGCGGGCCGGGCACTATTGCCGATGATTTAATTCAAGAAATTGCTACCATCATTCCTCCACACATTGATAGCTTCTTATTAACGCCCAAAACTGACCCTTACGAAATAATCGCACATCAACGTGCTACGGGTACTAATTGTATTCAATTAGTAGATGCTGTGCCTGTGGAGGCATATCGGGTTTTAAGAGCGAATCTTCCCAATATCAAGCTTATACAAGTAATACATGTAACAAGTGAAGAATCAATTATTGAAGCTAGCATGTATGAATCATTGGCTGATATAATTTTATTGGATTCGGGAAACCCAAATTTAGTGGTTAAGGAATTAGGAGGAACTGGCAGAAAACACGATTGGGATATTAGTAAACGCATTGTAGAGACAGTATCTATTCCTGTATTTTTAGCAGGTGGATTGAATCCAGAGAATATCCGAGAAGCGATAGCCTTTGTTAAGCCTTATGGAGTTGATATTTGCAGTGGCGTAAGGACTGATGGCAAACTTGATCCTAAAAAATTAGGAAGGTTGATACAAGCCGTGAATAATTACTAATTAATCCACGGCTTATAAGATGCTATAATCTTGGTGGTGCTGGCTTGAATGGCTTTTCAAAAGCATTTGCACCACGTGTTTTTAGTTTTCTTCTATATACTTTATCGACACAGCTTACATATATCGTATCAAAGTATGCTCCACCAAAACAAATATTAGAAGGCTGACCAGTAGGTACTGGAATAATTGCGTTTACTCTACCAGTTTGGTCAAGCACTTGAATCCCTACACGGGTAGTCACATAAACTCTTCCTTGATTATCCGTTTTCAAACCATCTGCCCAAGCATTATTATCTGAATCTTTTACATGTAGCCAACCATATTTTTGTTTGTATGTCAATTTTCCATCTGCTTGAATTTGATAGACCCATAGCCAATGCGAAGTAGATTCTGTAACATACAATAGTGTTTGGTCTGGCGAAAGACAAAGCCCATTGGCATATTTCAAACCTTCATCCAATTCTACTTTTTCGCCGTTTGGTCGTAGCAAGAATAATTTACTCGGTTTTTCAATGCCGTTGGGCGATGTAAAATAAATATTACCGTTTTTGGCAACAATAATATCATTCGCCGATTGGTCATCCACCAATACAGATTCTTTTCCTTGAGTATCATACACTAAAATTTGTTTAGTACCCCCTGCTACTACATAGCGTTTTCCATCGGAATCAAATGTTGTCCCACTCCCTCTTTTAGCATCTAGGTTCAAGGTTTGTAATTTCCCATCTAAACCAACTTTATAGGTTTTTGAGTTAGGAATATCTTGATAAAATACCTCCCCTGTTGGATTAGATGCAGTGCCTTCTGTAAAAGTATAACCCTCTCCTACTAATTCCCAATTCTCATTTTCTATTAAAATATCGCTCAACACTTGATTTTTTGACTGTCCTTTGGAAACTGGCTTAGGATAATCTTTCCAAAGCCAACGCATCGCCTCAGGGAAAATAGCTGTTCCTTGTTTACCATTATGTCCTCCTTCGCCCCACACATGATTTACTTCATAGCCTGAAAATGTCAGTGCTCTTTCAATGGTTTCGTTGGCTTTCCACCAATCTCCACCATAAATATTAAGGTCATTAGCACCATCTTGCAAGAAAACTCTAATTGGTTTAGGTTCATGTTTACGAATTAAGGTGGAATACGAATCTCCTCCTCGTAAACCTACATAGGTTCCGATGGCACTAAATACTCTTGAAAAAGCATCTGGCCTTTCCCAAGCCGCCGTAAAAGCACATACTGCCCCACTGCTTGACCCTCCGATGGCTCTGTCATTCCCATTTTTTGAAAGTCTAATCGCACGACCATCACTCGTCTTTTGTTTTTCAACAGCAGGTAAAAGCTCTTCTAATAAAAATCTTGCATAATTATCCCCCAAGCCATCATATTCATAACTTCTATTAAAACGATCATTAGCCATTTCTGGATTGTCCGCTTTTACTCGTCCATGCATCACAAATATGCCGATAGTGATAGGCATGGCTTTTTGATGAATTAAATTATCAAAAACGGTAGGTGCTTTCCACTGGACTCCGTCTTGATTTACGTAAACACAAGCAGGTTTTTCGGGGCGATACTGAGCAGGAACATATACCCAATATTCTCTGAAAGTACCGGGGAAAATTTTAGAATCCTCGAAAGTAAATTTCAATACTTCTCCCTTCGGAACACCCGTTTGTTCCATCGAAGCGGGGTCGTCCTGATAGTTTTCAGCAGGCGTTTGGGCAAATGTTTTTAGTTGGCAAAGAATTAATCCAGCCAATAGTATTTTTTTCATAGTCATGTTTTAGAATAAGTTGTGATTAGTAATTGAAGCTGTATAAATTTTCCCTTTCGGGTTAAACTAAGTCTTTTAGAATAGCTTGTTCCAAAATTTACTCAACGTAGCGATGCTATGCTTCGTGAATTTTGAAAAAATCAATTCTAAAATACAATACTTTCACCTCAGAAACGGAAAGTTTAAACAGCTTCATTAGTAAACTGATTACTTAAGACAAAAAAAAGCTTTCGGAATTATTTTTCCGAAAGCTAAGGTAACATAAGTATTTTATAATCCTGATTTAACCTAATAAATTGAGCTATTGCTAATTAGTTCATCCGTATGAAAATCATATTTGAAAATTGGATCCACCTCCGAGCAAGCCTCAATTTCTAATACTTCTTTAATCAAACCTGTTTTCATATCAAAAACCCATCCATGCAAATGTGGTAATTGGAAGTTTTTCCAAGAACGTTGTATAATAGTTGTTTTGGATAAGTTTTTTACTTGTTCTTCAACATTTAGTTCTACCAAACGTCTGAATTTAGCATCTTCATCTTCAATGGCTTTAAGCTCGTTGTCATGTTTATAATAAACTTCTTTGATATTTCTCAACCATTTATTAGACATTTTGAATACTAATTATTTATATTGTCGTGTGTGCGTGCGAACTTTGTACAAAAAGCTATGACAGCCTACGAAAAAGCTCGCAACAACCCACGGCAATTTAAATCTTTGACCTCTCTAAGTATTGAGAAGTTTGATATACTTTTACCCACTTT
>NZ_JAYFUL010000024.1:0-82675 GCF_034928825.1 Arcicella aquatica
TTTTTTAGCAGAAACAAAATACAGAAAAACCCTGAAAATTGCCAATATTGACACTTTTTCGGGGTTATTTTATTTATAATGTATTGATAATCAAATAATTATATTACTAAAGGGAAGCCGCTCCTGAATATAAATGAAAAAGTGTACCTTCTTCCTAATAACTTCTATACTTTTTTGGTCTTGTTCCTCATCAAAAGTTTTGAGGAACCCTCAAGTGAATGCCCTAAAGAATAGCTTTTGTACGCCCAATCATAAGATTAACTATGCAATTTTTGAAGAGGTATCAGATTTAACCTCTCAGGATTTTATTAATTCTAATCTCACTGAAAACAATTATGCCGTTGCTAAATCGCTAGGAATTTTAAATGATCTTCATGATTATCTTACTATTAAAAAAACTTCAAATGATGGCGTAAGGCTTACCTTATTAGAAAAGAAAGATCAGATAAACGCTAAAATTCAGCTTGCAAGGTTAGATTTAGAGGCTATTTCTTCTGAATTACTTTGTGAAAGTGTTCGAAGTCATCAAATACTTGATTATTTGGATGATTATAACTCAAAAAGGACAAATCGTTTGTTAGTTGGTTCTGTAATTCTTGGTGCAGTAAGTGCTGGAGTTACTTCTTTTATCGAATCTGATAATCTGAATAAAACCATCAGCGTTGGCGCTGGCTTAATAGGGGCTGGTGTAGGTATTATCACAATTAACCCTAAAGGGAAAAAAGTAGAATTTTATCATCATCGAAACCTGCTTAAAAACATTTGGGAGGAATCAAATAATGATAAAAATTTATCACCTTTTATCTGGAAGTTATTGACTGATAAGCAAATGAGTAATGCTAAAACAAACTCTTTGGCCTACAACATTAAAACAAGATGGCAACATATTTTAATGGATGATGGAGAAATAAATCAGGCAGACTTGAAACTGTTTTTTGGAGAAGGGGGGCTATATACAGTAGAAGACCTACAACAACTTGAAAGTATGATTAATCAGTTGCGTTCTACAATTGATGAACTAAATCAAGATATTTTGTCTCTTTCAATCATCATTTCAAATCATCATTGAGGGAAGAACCTTTTACAAAATCTAGTCTGAAGTTAAATAAGACATGATATAGTTATTTTACCACTCTTGAATGATAACCCCCAATTGTTTATCCATCAAAGCAAATTCTTTAGCACCCCAAGGGCGAAGCGTAATAACTTTCAGATTTGGATGAAGGAATTCAGGATGAGACTTAGAAACTTTCTCATAAACTTCCTCAATATTCTTTGTGACTAATCTAAATTCAGGGTTATGTTCCTTTGCAAGTTCAGCATTTTCAAAAAGATTTATGCGTAAACCATCTTTTTCTAATACACAAAATGGATTGATGGATTTTATTTCATTATAACCTATAGTAAAACCTAAACAGTCGACAAATAATGTCAGTCCATCATTAATGTCAACATAAAAAATATTAGGAACTAATTTTTCAAAATTCATGGAGTGATGTTGTTAAAAATTTAGATAAAATGCTTTTAATAACTTTGGAAGTTATTACCCTCAAAATGTTTATGTTACATGCCCAAGTTTAAGTGTACGCTTTTTCTGTTTGGGATAGTAGGTGAACCAACTATCAGTGGAGAAGTAGGTGTCTTTTTTTGCAAAAAATTATGTGTTAATATGTTTATCCTTATTTTCATTTTGATGAATTGTTATAAAATTATGATCCCCTAATATTTCAAATTCCAAAGAAGAAACATCATCTTCTTTACTAAAACGGTAATTATACTCAGCTAAGATATATGATATAGGTTTTACGAAGCTTAAATTAAATATTAAAAAAGCAACAGACCACAGAATCTCTAAGCTTAAAGAGATAAATTGATAATGTGCAATTGGGTAGAAGACTATGAGGAAGATATTAGTATATAAAAAGCTTTTCATTATTTCTTTATCGCTTTTTCTTTTATTAATATTTACTTCATTAAATATCACATCTCCACTTGGATTATAATCATGCAATTTTAAAACGGGATTACTTGCAGACACGACAAAATTAAATTTAACCTCTTTATCTTTTACAAGATGTCCTATTTTATACTTTCTTTCTGATAATCCTTTTTCTGTATTAGATTCTTTTATAACACCTAACTCGGGCTCTGGTTTAGGATCGAAATAATCTTCTAAAATAGAAAGCTTATCAGTATTTTTAAATTCGAAACGAATTTCTTGATTTTTAACAACAAGCTCCCCTGTATTTTTTATTGTACATGAAATAAATGTTATGTTTGGGACTGTATTATTTCGATATGTTAAGGAGATATTATCCTTAATTGGACTTTCTTCTTTTGTAATGACATCTTTTATGGTCAACTCGTAAGACAATTGTTTTGAGTCTCTTTTTTCTTTTCTCTTCGTTAATAAATAATTGAATAAGAAACCTAATAAAGCACTCAATAGTGCAAAAATGAACTTTTCAATTGATTCTTTATTTAAAAAATAAAGTTCAGATTTAAAATCTTCTGATTTATCTAACAAATTCTGTGAAAAGCACACAAAAAAGGAGAATAAAAACGTACAAGTAATTGTTATTATTTTTTTCATATAATATTTAGATTTAATTATCTTGAAAAATTCCATTAGTAAGTACAGTTTTGTATAACCTTTCTCTTAGCTTCTTAAAGACTGAGACTTCGAGGTAAATATATGATGCACTCCATGACTAAATTATATTTATTGTTGAAGAATAAACAAGACTTGGAATTATTTTCTACAGGTTGGAAGTAAATATTAGTTGATGTTTTTTAAATACGCTTCTTGTCGATTAGTTATACTCATTACTTGCCTTATTCTTGAATTCCATAGTTGATTAACTTGAATAGTAGATACTTTAATTGTTAATCTGATTGGATCAATTATGTTATCATTGAGTAATGCAAGATAAATTTTACCTTTTAATGGAAATTTCATTTGCGATGCCTCATTTATCACGTCTCCCATTTTATATTGCATAAATGGTTTTCCGGAGTTGAAAAGAGCAACACTATTCAGGTCACTCAAAAACCAATATTTTACATTGTCTTCTCCTTGAATATGGTTAAAATATGAAATCCCTGTTAAAGCTAGGGCTGCCATAGGTCCGTAACCAGGAATTTTTGAGACTGAGGTAGTCATATTTTGAATAAATCTTACTTTCGCATTATCGTATTCTGATTTACCTTCCTTGCCTGTTCCTACGTAAAAACTCCAAGAAATTGTATTGTCTGGTAGAGTGAAATCAATAATTTGTGAATTTTTATTACCATTCAATGCTGTTGATGAAGAAATTTGAGGATTGCTTGAATAAATCTCTTGGACTATTGTGTCGCTTTTTACTAAATATTTTTCTTCAGTCGGTATATAAGTTGTATCTTGAACTATTCGCCAGTAAACAGAAGTATTAAAATATTTTGTAACATCTGATGCAGGAATTCTTTGAATTTTTAACTTACAAATACGTCCGCTAATAGCTGAGTTGTAAAGTCTAAACTTGTAAATTCCTGTTCTAGTAATATTGAATATTTTATTCTCTATTTTTTTCGATTTATAGTCCATAAATTTCGAAGAAGAGGGTAGCTCTATAATTTCAATTTCTTTCAATTCTTTATCGTTTAGTTCTTGAAAATTGAAAATTAGCTTATCCCCCTCTGCAAAGCCATAATAAAAAATCTCTTCTCCACCAAGTGCCTTAATTTTTAAAGTTGTTTCTGTAACATCAATTGTTGTTTGCCCCCAAAGTATGGTTGAAGAAAATGTAACTATTAAAGTTAATAATAGTATTTTATTCATATTAGTGGTGTCGTTTTATAAGAATATTTGCCAACTTGTTAATTTTTCTTAGAATTAAAGACATATATTTTCTAATCCACTAAAGTATCACTTTATTTTTCAATAAAAAACTCAATTTTTATTTTTTGAAAAATAATTACCCAATGGTAATTTCTATGTTCAACAAAGTTGAAACCTAACCCACAACTGAGAATAGTTTATCCAGAATTACTCCGTAATTTCCGCTCTTTAATTCAGACGCATTCTTAAACAAAACCATGAGGCACAAATTCATACTTTTTCGTCTATTCCTTTTCTTGAATTTCTTACTGTTTAACCAATCTATTTTTGCTAGTACCCCTTGCAAAGTCACAGCATTACAATGTGAATATCTGGTTAATCCATTGGGGATTGATGCCACCTTACCACGCTTTACTTGGCAGTTGACTGATGCCCGACAAGGAGCAAAACAGACAGCTTACCAAATCTTGGTGAATACTGATTCATTGGCTTTAACAAAAGGCATTGGCAAAGACTGGAATACTGGCAAAAAGAGTGCTTCACAAACGTTAGTAAGCTATCAAGGTAAATCGCTACAAGCCTTTACAAAATACTATTGGCGAGTAATTGCATGGGATAAGGACGGTCAGCAAATCAGTTCGGAAATCGCCAGTTTTGAAACGGGTATGATGAATATGAGCAATTGGCAGGGTGCTTGGATTAGCGATTCAAGGGATGTAAATACTAAACCTGCTCCCTATTTTAGAAAGACCTTTCATGCAAATAAGAAAATCGTTTCGGCACGTGCCTACATTGCCGTAGCCGGTTTGTATGAGTTATATATCAATGGTGAAAAAATCAGTAATCACCGCTTAGACCCTATGTACACGCGGTTTGATAGACGCACGCTGTATGTCACTCATGATGTAACCAAGCAATTGCAGTCGGGTAAAAATGCTATTGGTGTACTCTTGGGTAATGGTTGGTACAATCATCAATCTACAGCAGTTTGGTATTTTCACGAAGCCCCTTGGCGTGGACGACCAACCTTTTGCATGGATATTCGAGTGAAATATGATGATGGTACTAGCGAAGTAATAGCTTCGGGGAAAGACTGGAAAACAGCTTTGAGTCCCATTATTTTCAATAGTATTTACACCGCAGAACATTACGATGCCCGATTGGAACAGCCAGATTGGAACAAAGCTAATTTTGATGATAAACAATGGAAAGATGTTATTTTCAGAACAGCACCTTCTAATAACATTGTGGCTCAGGCCTTGCAACCGATTAGAAATGTAGAAGAAATTACGACTAAGAGTTTGAATAAAATTAATGATACCACCTATGTTTTTGATTTAGGCAGAAACATTTCGGGAGTAAGTAAAATCAAGGTTTCGGGAAAAGTAGGAACAGTTTTACGTCTAAAACATGCTGAAAGGTTGTACCCTGATGGACGTGCCGACTTGTCGAATATTGATGTTCATTACCGCCCTACTGATAATAAAGACCCTTTTCAGGTAGATATTATTACGTTATCGGGCAAAGGTGAAGAAAGCTTTATGCCTCATTTTAATTACAAAGGATTTCAATATGTAGAAATAACGAGTAGTCAGCCAATAGCCTTGACAAAAGAAAGTTTGGTAGGATATTTTATGCATAGCGATGTGCCAGTGGTGGGAAAGATAAATTCATCAAACCCGACGATTAACAAAATTTGGTCTGCTACCAATAACGCTTATTTATCAAATCTATTTGGTTATCCAACCGACTGCCCACAAAGAGAAAAAAACGGTTGGACGGGAGATGCCCACATTGCAAGCGAAACAGGCTTGTATAATTTTGATGGTATCACGATTTATGAAAAATGGCTCGCCGACCACCGAGACGAGCAGCAAGCCAATGGCGTTTTACCTTCTATTATTCCTACAGATGGTTGGGGTTATGAATGGGGAAATGGACCAGACTGGACAAGTACTATCGCCATTATTCCTTGGAATATCTATTTGTTTTATGGTGATACTAAGATTTTGTCCGATAATTATGAAAACCTCAAACGCTATGTCAATCACATTGAATCTATCAGTCCGACTGGATTAACGACTTGGGGCTTGGGCGATTGGGTGCCTGTAAAATCTAAAACACCTGTAGAATTAACGTCGTCTGCTTACTATTTTGTAGATGTTACTATCTTAGCAAAAACTGCAAAATTATTCGGGAAAACCGCTGATTATGAAAGATATTCAGCCTTGGCGGATAAGATTAAAACAGCTTTTAACAACAAATATTTAAATAAAGCAACGGGTATTTATGGTAATGGTGTCCAAACAGAATTGAGTGTTCCGCTATATTGGGGATTAGTGCCAGAAGAATTGAAAGCGAAAGTAGCAGCCAATTTAGCCAAGCGAGTAGAAGCTGACAATAATCATTTAGATGTAGGATTGTTGGGTACAAAAGCCATTTTAAATGCTTTAAGTGAAAACGGATATGCTGATGTAGCCTATAAAGTAGCCTCGCAAGAAACCTTTCCTTCGTGGGGTTGGTGGATTGCTAATGGTGCAACCACCCTTTATGAAAACTGGCCGATTGATGCTAAAAGTGATATTTCAATGAACCATATCATGTTTGGCGAAATCGGGGCATGGTTGTATAAAGGCATTGGAGGGATTAAACCTGATGCCTCGCAGGCAGGATTTAAGAATATTATCTTGGCACCTAATTTTGTAGAAAATCTTAACCAATTTGAAGCTTCACATGATGCACCACAAGGGAAAATAGTTTCTTCATGGAAAAGAGTAGGCACAAAAATTTTGTATGATATTACAATTCCAGCGAATGCTTCAGCAACGATTTTACTTACTGTAAGCAAAGCTCAGCATATTCAAAAACATTATACAGTTGAAGAAAAAGTAGTGTCGGATACCCATAAACAATTAAAAATTAACACATTAACAGCAGGAAGTTATCAGTTCGAGATTCAGTAAATAATTTCAGTTATGAAAAAAAGCGTTTTCTTCTTATTCCTTATTTTATTAGGTTCAACAGCTTTTGCACAAGTAACACCTTTGTTCAAACCAGAAGTAAAAAAAGTGCTGTTTTTAGGGAATAGTATTACCTATGCGGGTTCTTATGTAAATGATATTGAAGCTTATTGTATAGCACATTTCCCTAATCAGAAAATAGAATTTATCAATGTTGGCTTACCTAGTGAGACGGTGTCTGGTCTCTCGGAAGATGGACATGCAGATGGTCGATTTCCTCGTCCAGACTTGCATGAACGTTTGTCAAGGGTATTAGCGCAGACTAAGCCAGATTTAGTATTTGCTTCTTATGGCATGAATGATGGTATTTACTTACCGTTGGATGTAGTCCGTTTTCAAAAATTCAAAGATGGGGTTCAATGGTTGCATGATAAAGTGGTAGCTTCTGGGGCCCAAATAATTCACCTTACACCACCTATATATGATGAAGCAAGAGGTAAAAAGATTGGTTATGCTGACGTGTTAGATACCTATTCCGACTGGTTGTTAAGTCAAGTAAAAAAAGAAAAATGGGAAGTGATAGACGTGCATTATCCTATGCAAAGAGTATTAGAGGCACATCGAAGATTAGACCAACGATTAGGCATTGAAAGCTATTTTACTTTGGCAAATGATGGCATTCATCCAGGCGAAGCAGGGCATTGGATTATGGCAAAAAGTATTTTAATGCATTTAGGAGCTTTAGACGTTGCCAAAGCACCAACAGTTCAAGCAACGCTCACTAATATTACTGAGCCAGAGGCTTTTATGAAGCTAGTTACACAACGCCAAAATATCATGAAAGATGCATGGCTTACAAGCATTGGACACCGTCGCCCAGAAATGAATAAAGGTTTGCCTTTGGAAGATGCACAAGTTAAAGCCCAAGAATTAGAAGTACAAATTCGAGCGATGATAAAGTGAGGAAATTAACGAAGACTTTTATGGGGTGATATGTAATTTTCATGCCATAAAAACCTTTAAACTTCCCAAATTGTGGAACTATTTAGTTATATTTGTACTTATGAGAATATACTCACATAAAACCTTAAAAGAGTTTTGGGATAAATACCCTGATGCAAGAACCTCATTGGAAATCTGGTATGAGAAGATGGAGGAAAACACGTATGAAAACCCCAATCAAATAATAGAAGATTTCAAAGGCGCTGATATTGTGGGTAATGGGAGAATTGTTTTTAACATTGCTCTTAACAAATACAGGTTAGTTGCTTATGTCAGGTACAAATTTTTTGCGGTTTATGTAAGATTTTTGGGTACTCATAAGGAATATGACAAGATAAAAGACATTTTAAATATATAAAATGATGGAAACGAAAATTCAAATCAAGCCGATTACTAATGAACAAGAATTTGCTGAAGCAAATGAGCTTATTGAGTTGCTATTAGAATGTCCAGAAGGTTCTGAAGAAGAAAAAATATTAGAGGCTGTTACTATTTTGGCAAGTGAATATGAAAAGAAAAACTATTCATTACCCAAACCAAATCCTATAGAAGCCATAAGATACAGAATGGCTGAATTACAGCTTAGTCAAAAAGATGTGGCTAAATATTTTGGAGGGGAAAATAGAGTATCAGAAGTATTGAATGGTAAAAGACAGCTAAGCCTTAAAATGATTAAAAATTTGCATCAAAATTTAGGTATTTCTGCTAATAGTTTAATTTCGATGTAAGAATTTTTATACTTCTACTCTCTTTAAAAAATATTTCTTACTATGATTCTTTTTCCAAAAAAGAATATATTTTCTACTTGAATAAGTTTTAATTCTTTTAACAAGTTTGTTATTATCAATACGATATGATTGTAACTTATTTTTTAAGATTTTAAACTTTAAGTGATATTCAATTTCATTTTCTCTTTTTAATTCATAGGGATGTGTATTATAAAGTTTTTCAAAATCAACAATAGTATCTTTCCCAACAATTTTGATTGCATCTGCTGGCTCATCTTTAAGTTTATAAAATCGTAAATAGAGCTTATCTTTATGAGTTTTGTAAATTCCTTCAAGTTCAGTATTTTCTAAGTCACCCGACAATTGATAATGAAACGTGCTATCGGACTTTAATACAATATTAGTCTTAAAAAATCCCCATTGAGCAAAATTAGAGCGATACCGACCAGTTATTACTTTATTTGTATCACAAGAAGCGAACAAAATACTAAAGAAAATGCCAATAAGCATATTGTTTCTCATACGATTTTCAGGTTTGACTATTGTATTATAAAGTTGTGTAGTTGAGGGCTGAACTATTATATTATGTTTATGGAATAGTTTCCACACCAGAAAACTTAAATTCCTCGTCAACCTTTAAAAAGTAAATACCTAGCTGGGCTCCTTCATGTCCAAGGGCATACTCATTAGGTTTCCAAGTTGTTAAAAAAGCAATTATGTCAACACGCTTACTATTTTGTCTATGAAGTATTATTTCTTTAGACTTTGATGCTCTTTCCCAACTTTCAGAGTTCTTGATAGCTTTTAGATGGTTATCGAAAAAATCTTTTCTCTTTATGTCATAAATTCCAAGGTTTGAATTTTTTGCATCTTCACATATAATACATGAGATTACCCTTGTTGATATTTTCTGGAATTCTACAAAGTTTGGTTTTTAAAGTTTTTGAAAACTTTATCTAATGCTCTTATTACTAAAAGACTATCCTTTTTACTAATAACCTGTCCATTACAAATAGTAATCCCAAATAATAAAATCACTACAATTAAATTTTTTTTCATATTATTTATGTGGTTTGTCTATGACAAGTGTAAAATTTATTACTTTGTAACGAACAGTAGCGCTAAACACAAGTATTACTGCTACAATTAAAATTATTTAGACAAATTAATATTTTACGATATACCTCATGAGTAGGGTTTATAAGAAGTAAGTAAAATATTCACTAAATCACTCATTCACAACTCACTCAATAACTAATAAGAACTCTCATCCAATTTTACTTTTCCTTTAAAAGTCCAGAATACAAAAAATGTATAGGTTGCCACGATGGGTACGCCAATGACAGCAAAGAGTAATATAATTGATAATGATTTTTCAGAAGAAGCTCCATTATAAATGGTAATTGAGTATTTTGGGTCTAAAGTCGAATGAATAATTTTAGGAAATAAGTTGATAGCAACTGTTACTAAAAGTGACGCCATCGTAAAGGCAGACGATAAAAAAGCCAACATATATTTTCCTTTTTCTAATAACCTACGGGTATTAATAATAATTAAAACCGTAAGCATAGGTACGGCAAAAAGCGTAGGATGAGCTTTGAATTTAGCCGCCATGCTTGGGAAGTACACCAACGTTACCATTGTTTGCATGATGTAACAAATCACAAAAAAGCGACTGGTATCACGTACCATAATAGACAGTTTTGTATAAAGTCTGCTTTCGGTTTTCATCACTAAATAAATAGAACCGTGCATCGTACAAGATGCCAAAGTAGTAAGACCCGTCAGTAAAGCATAAGGATTTAGCAGCTGCAGAAAATCTCCTTGATATTCAAAATTTTCATCAATCGGAATACCTTGAATAAGGTTGCCCAATACAACACCTAGCAAAAAGGCAATCATCGTACTGGCAAGAGAATAAACAATATCCCACATTTGTCTCCACCAAAGCATTGCTTCTTTACTCCTAAATTCAATGGCAATAGCCCGAAGAATCAATACCATCAGAAACAGCATGAATGGAATATAGAATGCAGAAAATAAAGTAGCATATACTTCGGGAAAGCCTGCAAACAACGCACCACCACCAATTACTAGCCATACTTCGTTGCCATCCCAAACAGGGCCAATGGCATTGAGGGCTATTCTTCTGCTTTCTTCTTTTTTAAAGAGTAAATGAATAGCGCCAGCACCTAAATCAAAGCCATCCAAAATAGCATATCCAGTAAAAACTGCCCCAATGACGGCAAACCACCAAGTGGGCAAATCTATTCCTAAAAAAGTAGCCATAAGCTTTTTGAGTTTAAAGTTGTTGAGTTTAAAAGAGGTGTAGAAAACCCTTAATCTAAAATAGGATTGTTACGCTTAGATGAATGAATTATCTCATCAGTGTGATGATGTTCAACAGGGCCGTGCTTTATTTTTTTGTTCAGAAGATAGATAAACAAACAGAAGAGTAAAACGTAAATGACAGTAAACATAATTAACGAAAACCATACCTGATTAGCTTTAACAGATTTTGAAAGGGCATCCGAGGTTCTAAGTAATCCATATACTACCCACGGCTGGCGACCTACTTCAGCAGAATACCATCCTACTTGATTAGCAATTTGGGGTAATAGTACCGAAAAAGAAAAGACTAACATCAACCATTTTTGCTTGAATAAAGTACCCTTATACCAAAAAAACGAGGCTAATAAAGTAAGAGCAATCAGAGTCATTCCTATTGAAACCATTAGATGATAAGTCTGGAATACAAAATTTACAGCTGTCGGTCGGTCTTGTTTAGGGAAGGCCCGTAAGCCTTTTACGGGAGTAGAGAAGTCTTGATGAAGTAAAAAAGTTAAACCTTTAGGGATTTTTAACCCTGTTACTTGCTCGGTTTTAGTATCTACATAACCCATTAAATACATGTCTGCCACGGCTGAACTATCATAATGACCTTCAAAAGCTGCTAATTTAGCAGGCTGGTTTCTAGATACCCCATCTGCCGAATGATGTCCTGTAAATAATTGTGCTAATGCTGAAATAGTGGACACTGTCAGCGCAATTTTAAAGGCTTTTTTAGAAAGCGCTACATGGCGTTCTTTATAAATATAATATGCATGAACACTTAGTACTAAAAACGAACCTGCTAAGAAAGAACCTATCCAGACGTGTGATAATCTATCCACAGAAGACGGATTAAAAACCATTGCCCAAAAATCTGTAATTTCTGCTCTTGCTTTTAGCCCTTCACCTACAATGTGATAACCCGCTGGGGTTTGTTGCCAAGAGTTAGCGACCACAATCCAAACAGCTGAAAACATTGAGCCTAAGGTAACCATGATAGTGGCAAAAAAATGTACCGCTGGACTTACTCTATTCCATCCAAAAATTAAAATGCCTAAAAAGCCAGACTCGAGGGCAAAAGCAAAAATACCTTCTGCTGCCAAAGCTGAACCAAAAATATCACCAACATAGCGTGAATATGAAGCCCAGTTTGTACCAAATTCAAACTCCATTACAATACCTGTGGCTACTCCAATACCAAAAATTAGGGCAAAAATTTTAATCCAAAAGCGTGTTAATTGCTCATAAACTTTATCACCTGTTTTTAAATATAGGCCTTCCATACAAACCATCACGAGGGCTAGTCCAATACTTAAAGGAGGATAGATATAATGAAAGGCGATAGTGAAAGCGAACTGAATCCGAGATAATATTTCTACATTTTCCATAAGCTGTATGTATTAAAAGATTCCTCAAAAGTAAGACCTAAAGAATCATTTCTACCTTAAAATCGCTAAAAATATAAGTATTTTTTTGCCTAATTTCTCTCTGATTTCAGCATAGCAAATTAAGTTTGACAGACCCAAGAAAATATAGGAATATTAGGGATTAATAAGCGAAACAAGGATGAAAATAATAGAGAAATTTGGGGTATAAACTTCCAATCACAATAAATACATGTTTACCCTATAGAAACTCATACAGTAACTTTGAATGTTTATTCACCAAATGAATTCGTAAATTAGCGACTATAAATAAAATTCATTCCTCAAAAAGGAATTCAACTTAATTCAATCATGAAAAAACTATCATTATTACTATGTTTTTTATTATCAATTAATTTAGCGTTCTCTCAAAAGAAAGAAAAAGGCTGGGTTTCTCTGTTTGATGGTAAAACTTTTGCGGGTTGGCATGTAAATGAAGAACATCCTTCTACATTTACAATTGAAGATGGAACAATAAAAGTGGCAGGCGAAAGAGCTCACCTATTTTATGAAGGTGCTGTTGGAAACCATGATTTCAAGAATTTTGAACTGAAATTAAAAGCAAAAACTTTACCTGGCTCTAATTCTGGTATTTTTATCCATACGGCATATCAAGCATCAGACTGGCCACAAAAAGGCTATGAAGTGCAAGTAAATCAAACGCATGGCGACTGGCGTAAAACAGGTAGTTTATACGGTATCAATGATGTGAAAGAGAATTTAGCGAAAGATAATGAATGGTATGAGTATCATATTATTGTACAAGGCAAGAGAATTATCATCAAAATTGACGATAAAGTAGCTGTTGATTATACTGAGCCAGAAACACTTCCAGCAGACCGTGGCTTGAAAAAGCTTAGTTCTGGCACAATAGCTTTACAAGGACACGACCCTAAAAGCGTTGCTTATTTTAAAGATATTAAAATCAAGCTTTTGAAGTAGTAATTTTTGATATTAAACATGAGTCATCCCGAATTTTTCCTAAAATTGTGCGTTTTGGAGACAATTTGAGAGGTTTTCTACTTATTATTATCTAGTCCTTACTTTTCTTTCCTTGATGAAAGAAAAGTAACAAAAGAAAATCAAGAATTCCTAAACTCGCTCCGCTCAAACAGTAGGAATTCGTTGTTCATCAATCATAAAAAAGCGGTCGAAATTAGTTTTTCGACCGCTTTTTTATGATTTTAAAATTCAGGATGACTCATGTTTAATACTTTATTATTAAAACAATTTCTCTTGTGGTGGTTTTGCACCTGCCAAGCGGATATAAACGGTAGTTTGTCCTCTATGGTGAGTTTGGTGTTCGAAACACTTAGCTAATGCCATTCCTTTGGTCATTTCAAATCTGCCGAACAATTTTATGTTTTCGTTCAATTGAGCAGGAGTCATTTTCTTTACACTACTTATTACAAAATCATAACCTGCCATTACTAATTTTGTAACGTTTGCTTTTGATTTGTCAGTACTCTTTTCTGATTCTCCCATCCCGATTGGACTTTTTCCCCCAGTAGCCGCAGCAGTAAAACCATAGTTAGCATCAGTAAAGTGAAGCATTTGTTCAGCGAATGAACGCATTTCAGGCGTTGGTTTCAAGGCATATCCTGTTTCAGGCATCGCATCAAGGTATTCTTTGGTATAAGTTTTGGCTCTTTCCCACTCTTTTACAATTTCATCAATTGATGTTTGAGCTTGGGCAAAATTCATGACACCTAAAGTAAATATTAGGGACATTAACAGTTTAACTGATTTCATAGTTTTGTGTTTAAAATTTGAATTGAAAGATATGTTATTAGAATTCAAAAATACGTTTTAAAATGGTATCGAGGTAGTAAAATATAAGCTATTTGTGGCTACTTTATGGTGGGGATTGAATATTTAATAAGGTAATTGTTGAAATTTTATAAATCCTTACTTGACACACTGACTTTAGAATCTTATGTTTGTCCTACAATATCTAAAACATAATTTAATAATTAGCTATGATGAAGTATGTAACACAAAATGGAGAGGTGCTTGAAGGGGAGACTTATCCTGACATAATTGTTGGATTTCGTAATGGATTAGAGTTTCCAGCTAACCAAACAACGCTGGAATTTATGGTTAGTTTTGCTAACAGACATCTTAAATCAAATGGTTCAAAAATTAGTACGCTTTCGTACGGTGCTTTTTTAGCAGACTTAGTCACTAATAAGTATCTGACAAAAGCTGAATAAAAATGTAAATCTCTCGTTTTAATAATTGGAACGAGAGATTTTAGATTAAAGACTTTGTTGTAACGTCACTATTTGCTCAAACTCACTTTTTAGCTTATAACTTAAATTTTCAAAAATCTCGAAGTACTTCATATAGGTTTCATGATTTTTAAGGTTTGGTTGGTAAATCTCGCTCGATTTTACAGTTGCTGCTGCCGCTTCCAGATTCCTATAAGCTCCTAGTTGTGTCAGTCCAAGCAAGGCTGTTCCTAACGCTACACTATCATGATGGTCGTTCACATAGATGTTTTTTCCATACATGTCTGTCAGAATCTGAGTCCATATAGGTAAAGACGCATACGCTCCGTTGATATAAAGGCTATCAAAATTTCTATGCGTTTCAAGAATTTTACCAATACTATATATCTCAAAAAGGATACCTTCTAGCGTGGCACGTACAAAATGTTTTCGTTCATGACTGATATTCAAACCAAAATACATCCCGCGAGCATTAGCATTCCAAAGTGGCGCTCTTTCTCCCAATAGATAAGGTAAAAACAATAAGCCATCAGCACCAGCCTTTACTTGGGCGGCCTCCTTGAACAAATCATTGACGACATCCTCAAAGTCTAAGTCACCAGAGAAATCACCGAATTGTCGAGCAAACCATTCAAAAACCACTCCACCATTATTCGTTGGACCACCCGAAACATAATAGCCATCTGCTAGTAAATAATTAAAAAAGCGATTCTTTTCATCTTTAAGTACCTCTTTGCCAGCTACCCGAACAGCGCCACTCGAACCAATCGTGATGGTAGCTCTGCCTGAACCAACAATTCCTGCTCCCAAGGTAGCCAAACAGCCATCACTAGCCCCAACAATCAGGGTAGTTTTGGCAGGCAAGCCCAAGGTAAAACAGTATTCTTTTTTCAAAAATAAATTGGTGTTGAATACAGACAGCGGTTCAGAGAGTCGGTCAGCAGTAATGCCTGCAAAATCCAACGAATCTTGATTCCATTTAAGCTGATGGATATCAAACAAACCCGTTGATGAAGCGATACTATGGTCGACTACATATTCGCCAGTAAGCTGTTTGATAACGTATTCTTTTAACGAAATAAATTTATGTGTTTGTGCAAAACGCTCTTTGTCATGATTTTTTATCCAAGTAATCTTTACAATCGGCGACATAGGGTGAATAGGTGTTCCCGTTGTGTTAAAAATGCTTTCTCCATAAGGAGATTGCTTGAGGGCTTCTGCTTCTTTTACACCACGATTGTCTGCCCAAATAATAGCATTTCCGAGGGGCGTCCCATTTTTATCAACGGCCAATACACTGTGCATCGAAGAGCTAAAACAGATAGCAGTTACTTTATATTTTTTAGGATGAACATATTCATTCAATAGATTTTTGAGAATATAAAGTGTAGTAATGAAAATTTGCTCAGGGTCTTGTTCGCTATAATCTGGTTGAGGATGAAAGGTTGGGTATGAACCTTTTTTCCAACAAAGCAGTCGCCCATTCATATCAAAAGCATGAACTTTAACAGCAGAAGTATTAATGTCGATGGTAATAAGACAATCCATAGTTATGTGTAAGCTATGAGCCGTAAGCTATCAGCTGTGAGCTTTTTTTAAGTTTATAAAATTGGGTAAAATTTTAGCTTTGAGTGATGAGCCGTAAGCTTTGAGGTTTATGTTGGACAATAACAAAAAAGCTCAAGGCTCACAGCTCATCACTCAAAGCTCAAAAGCTAATCAGTATTTTTTCTAAACTCCCGTGGCGTATAGCCAGTTAGTTTTTTGAATGTCGATGAAAAATGCTGGGATGAATAAAAGCCTGTTTCCAATGCAATATCAGTCAAACTTAAATCTTTTCGACTTAATAATTTAATGGCTTCAGATATTCTGATATTGATAAGGTAATTTAATGGAGAAAAACCCGAAAATGCCTTTACTTTTTCACTAAAGGCGGTTGTTCCTAAACCCACTAAACCAGCCATTTCTTCTACCGACCACGAATGTGATAAGTTCTCTCTAAGAGTTTGCTCCAATTTCAAAAAAGTTTGTGGGAAATCTCGCCTGAGGTTATCCTGTTTGCTCAAATGTCTCACCGCAGTAATCAATAGCTCATCAATTAAATGGTTGACCCGCGTTCTGTAACCTAATTCTTTAGAGAATAACTCAAATTCAATGTTTTGAAAGATTTGCTGACAAGCTTTTAAACGTGTTAGAACAGGTTTTTTATTAAGCGTAAGAATCTTTCCAATGACTCTTTGGTCTGTTTCTGAAATACTACTCCATTCGCCCAAAACTAATTCTCCATTGGCTTCGAAATGAGAAGGTTTTATCGTAATCCACATTAATGCACCAATGTCATAGGCTCCTTTACTACTTCCACTTGACTGCCACGGACAAGTCAGCGAGACGTCGTTGGGATAAAGTAAAAAAGGTTGCCCATCAATAATCCAATCAAATTTCCCATCAATAATCAAACAAATTCTGATGCCTTCGTTTGTTTTTATTTCTTGGGAATTGAGCTGAATATTTTGGATTTTATAATTGGCAAACTCAATAATGTACGGGAAATACGACAATTCCTTCGCCTTTCCTTGGTACAGTATAAATTGACTCATCAGGTTATGGAATAATTGAAAGTTTTCGTGAGTGAGATTTTAACAAAATTAGGTCAATTTTTTATAAAAATATTACAAAAATCACCGCTGTAAAAAAATGAAAGTTTTTCTTGAAATAACCATGAAAATTTGTGTTCAATTCATCAAGTATATCATTTAGCAATAGCCTAATTGGCGAAATTAGTAGTGAGAATTTCACCAGAAAAGATAGGTATCTATAGCAGTTAAGTAGAAACTAGGTGAGTTGTAAATGTCAAAGGACTATACTCCGCAAGTAAAAAAATCAAAAACCCGTTGAATATAATAATTATTTACAATCAATTTATCGTTTACAAACCCTAAAAATTTCTTACTAATAACTCATAATAATTTATTCAAAAACGTAACTTAACTATGAAAAAACTTAGACTACTCTGTCTTTTTAAATCCAAAAACTTTCCCAAAGCAATATTGTATTTGGTGTTAACGCTTTGTTCATTTACTTCCTTTTCTCAAGATTTAGTGGTGAAAGGTAATGTTGTCGACAAAACGAATAGTGCTGTTCCGGGTGTTGCTGTTCAAATAAAAGGAACTAATCAAGGAACAAATACCGATGCTACTGGGAATTATAAAATTTCAATTCCTAGTAATGCCACTTTAATTTTTTCTTCTATTGGTTATGTTACCCAAGAAATTGTAGTGGGCGGAAAAAGCATTATTAATGTTTCGCTGGTAGACGAAACTAAAAATCTTGAAGAAGTAGTAGTAACGGCTTTGGGGATTAAGAAGGAAGCGAAAAAACTAGGCTATGCTACCGCTAGTGTAAATGCTGAACAAATAACCACCAACCGCCAAGTGAACTTCATGAATGGCTTACAAGGAAAAATGGCTGGGGTAAATATCACTTCATTAGGAACAGGCCCTGCTGGTACGAGTAAAATCAGGATTCGTGGACAGTCGTCATTTAATGGACAAAACAATCCACTGATTGTTGTGAATGGTGTGCCTATGGATAATACCAATTTTGGCGCAAACCCAAATGGGAATAGTGATGGTTCGTTAGCTAACAGAAGTTTTAATACGTCTGATGGTGGTGATGGTTTGACAAGTATCAATCCAGATGATATCGAGACCATGACCGTTTTGAAAGGTGCAACAGCGGCGGCTTTGTACGGTTCTCGTGCAAAGGATGGTGTAGTAATGATTACTACTAAAACCAAAGGAACTGGAAAAGGAATAGGCATTGAGTACAATAGTAATTATACAGTCGATACACCATTGGATTATACTGATTTTCAATATGAATACGGTCAAGGAGAAAATGGTGTTCGACCAACTACGCCTAATCCACAAACAGGTGTTTGGAGTTTTGGAGAGAAGTTTCAGCCCGGTATGAAGCAGATTTTATTTGATGGCATAGAAGTACCTTACGAACCAGTTTATAATCGTATTAATAAATTTTATCGTACTGGAACGTCTTGGACGAATACGGTTTCTCTTTCTTCTGGTTCAGAAAAAGGTGGATTCAATTTATCGCTTTCTAATTTGAGCAATACCAGTATCGTTCCAAATTCTGATTATAACAAAAAGACGATAAATTTAGGCTTTAACTACAACCTGAATCCTAAGCTTATTTTAATGGGTAACATTAATTATTCAAATGAATATAATCGTAACCCACCGCAAATCGGTAACCAAGATTTAAGTACGCCAACGGTACTTTATACGCTATCAAACTCTATGCCTTTTGATTTACTTGAGTCTAAACGTTTAGATGCCAATGGAGACGAATATGTGTGGTCGCGTTTCAGAAACCGTACAAATCCTTATTATTCAGTATATGAACGCTTCGAAAATATACGTCGCGACCGTATTTTAGGCAATATTACTCTCCGCTATAATGTTACAGATTGGTTGTACTTACAAGGTAGAATTGGACAAGATTATTATTCTCGTGACCAAGATTATAACTTCCCAACGGGTGAAGCTTCATTAGGTGTTGCTCCAGCGGGCTTTGTCAATGGACAGTACACTCAAGAGACACGTCGCTTTCGTGAAACAAATGCCGATTTCTTGATTGGTGCTAAAAAGACCTTTGGTGATTTCAATATCGATTTAACATTGGGAGGAAACCAAATGTACCGTCGTAGTGATTATAACAGCGTTTATGTTCAAAACTTTGTAGTTCGTGGCCTTTATACGGTAATGAACGGACAGTTGAAAGACCCTTTATATGGACTTAGCGAACGTCAGGTAAATTCGTTATACGGTGCAGCTGAGATTTCTTACAAAAACTTTTTATTTGTGAACGTAACAAGCCGTAACGACTGGTTCTCAACACTTGCCCCAGGTTCACGCGCAGTTCAATATCCTTCGGTAACAGGAAGTTTTGTATTTACACAGGCTTTCAATACGATGCCTGATTGGCTATCATTTGGTAAATTAAGAGCAGCTTATGCAGAAGTAGGTAGTGATACCGACGTACAGCCTTATGCTAACAACTTGTTTTATACCGTGGGTAGTAATCTTTTACAAAACCAGCCAATTGGTTCTATCAATACTACTACAGTTCCTAATTCGTCACTTCGTCCAATGCGTGTGAATGAAACAGAATTTGGTGTAGAATTGAAATTGTTCCAAAATAAAATAGGATTAGATTTTTCTTACTATAAGAAAATCACTTCAGACCAAATCCTGTCGGCACAGGTATCGGATGCATCTGGTTACCAAACTACCTTGTTGAACAGTGGTAAAAGCCAAAACGAAGGGATTGAAGCAATGCTTACTTTCTCGCCAGTAAAGAGCAATAAGTTTTCTTGGGATGTAAATATTAATGGTTCATACAATACTTCTAAAGTATTAGAATTAGCTGGAAATCAAAGTAGTATTACTGTTGGAAGTGGTATTTATACAGGGGTATTGCGTCAGGTTGTGGGATTACCTCTGGGACAGTTATATGGCTTTGCTTACAAGCGTGATGAGCAAGGACGTAAAGTGTTTAACGACCAAAGTGGTCGACCAGAAAGAACAAATGATTTGGTGAGTTTTGGAAGTGCTTTACCAAAATGGGTCGGAGGTATTACCAATAATTTCCGCTATAAAGACATTCTATTCTCATTCTTGATTGACTTTAAGTTAGGTGGAAAAATGATTTCTGGTACAAACTACAATGCTTGGCGTGAAGGTTTACACAAAGGAACGTTAGTAGGACGTGAGCAAAACTACGTAATTGGTGAAGGAGTAAACAGCAAAGGAGAACCAAATGCAGTTAAAACACCTTTACAGTCTTATTATGAAACTATCCGTGCTAATAACATTGCTGAAGAATTTGTGTATGATTCGGGCTTCTGGAAGTTGCGTCAAATTACAATTGGGTATGATTTTACTAAAAAATTACCTAAAAACTGGTTTATCAAAGGCATCAAATTGAATGCAGTAGCTAACAATGTGTTGATGATTAAAAAATGGGTGCCAAACCTTGATCCTGAGCAATTCGGCTTCTCGTCTGATAACCTTGTAGGGTTGGAATCAACAGGCTTACCAACTAGCAGAAGTATTGGATTCAATTTGAATGTTAAATTCTAAATATGCTTTGGGCTTTGAAATATTGCCTTTATCAATCATTGATAAAATTCAAAATGTTAAAATATTAACAATCAGAAAATGAAAAAAATAACATTATATATATTCAGTTTACTAATCGCTTCCAGCTTTCTAAGCAGTTGTGACAAGGGCTTTGACGAGTTAAATACCAACAAAGTAAACCCTACCGCCCTTAACCCTGTTTATGAATTAAACAATGCTACCCTCAGAACGTCATTTACATGGCAATCTGTTATTTACGAAGCGGCGATTGTACAACAAATCGTTAGTCCATACCTTGGGGTAAATGCTGGCGGAAACGTAAATCAAAATAATACTTCTGTTACAGGAGTAAATTGGCAAAGATATTACAGGGAAGTAAATAAACATTTGGTAGATGTTATTGCTAAAACCAAAGGTGATGCTACTCGCAGTAACTTATACAATATGGCTCGTATTTGGAAGGCATATACTTTCATGATTTTAACAGATAGTTATGGTGATGTTCCCTATAGCGAAGCAGGTTTAGGTTATTTGCAAGGAACGGTTTTTCCTAAATATGATGCCCAACAAGCCATCTATACGGATATTTTGAAAGAATTAGACGAAGCGTCTGCGGCCTTAGATGCTAACAAAACCAAAGAAGTAAGTGATATTATTTATACGGGAGATATAACAAAATGGAAACGTTTAGGATACTCTTTATTATTGCGTGCCGCTATGCGTTTGACTAAAGTTGATGCTAATACAGCACAAACTTACGTGAAAAAAGCATTTGCTGGGGGAGTAATGTTATCTAATGCTGATAATTGTATCTTACGCCATTCAGCAGCTTATACAAATGAAATTGGTAGTCAGTTGAACGGAAGCGAAAGAGCCAATTTTTATTTGCACGGAGCTTTTGTTAATTTCTTGAAAAGTACTAATGACCCTCGTTTAGGGATTATCGCTTTGAAGTATAATACTAAACTACAGGACGTTAACAATTTTACAAAAGACCCAGCTGCTCAGATTGGAATACCTGCTGGCTACGACCAAAGTACTATCGCTAATACTCCAAATTATCCAGGAGCCATAGAATTGTATTCACAAGTTGACAGAACTAAAATAGGTAGATTTGATGCTCCATGTTTCTTTGTAACCTATAGCCAGTCACAACTTTTATTGGCTGAGGCGGCTCAGCGAGGTTGGATAACTGGCAATGTATCAGACTATTATAAAGCAGGTGTAAAAGGACACATGCAGCAGTTTACAGAATATGATGCAAATTCAAATGTATCTGATGCTACTATTGACGCTTATTTTACGGCGAATCCGTTTGTTGCAACAAAAGCCTTGGAGCAAATTAACACGCAATATTGGGTATCATCATTCATGAATTCTCCTGAAGGCTTTGCTAATTTCCGTAGAAGTGGCTTTCCTGCACTAACACCAAATCCATATCCAGGAAAAGAAATTAAAGGGAATTTTATCAATCGCTTATCGTATCCTGTAGATGAAATATCAGTCAATAAAACAAATCTTGATGCGGCAGTAGCTCGTCAAGGTGCTGATAATCTTGACACTAAAGTTTGGTGGGATAAGTAATATCAACAATACTTACAACTATTATCCAATACCATGAATACTAAAGACTCCATGAAAACATGGAGTCTTTATTTTATCATAAAAAGATTGATAAAGATAAATCATCGAATCGTCCTACATTTTATTTATTTTAGCTTTTCAAACCATTTTTTAATATTTATCCAAACAAAGTAAACTTTAAACATTATGCAAATCGGAATTATAGGCTTAGGCAAAATGGGGTTTAATTTAGCCCTTAACTTAAATAGGAACGGCTATGAAGTAGTTGCCAATGACGTGAATGCTGAGTTTGTTCAAAAAATTGCTGAACAAGGAATACAACCTGCAAATTCTATTGAAGAATTAACCCAACAATTGAGCGGGAGAAAAGTGATTTGGTTGATGGTGCCCGCAGGTGAGATTGTCGATCAAGTAATTGAAAACCTATTACCTTATTTGAATAGTGCTGATATTGTTATTGACGGAGGAAATTCAAATTATAAAGAATCGAAAAAGCGTTATAATTACCTAAAAACAAAAGGAATTGATTTCTTAGATTGTGGTACTTCTGGGGGTACTTCTGGCGCATTGAATGGTGCTTGTACCATGATTGGAGGAGATAATGAAGTATTTTCGTATGTTGAAAAGGTATTCAAAGATATTTCTGTAGAAAACGGATATTTACACACAGGAGCTGCAGGAAGTGGACACTTTACTAAGATGGTTCATAATGGCATCGAATACGGTATGATGCAAGCCATTGCCGAAGGGTTTGAGGTTTTTGAACATTCAGAATTTGATATTGACTTCCAGAAAACAGCTAAAATGTTAAACCATGGCTCGGTAGTACGTGGGTGGTTGATGGAGTTGACAGAAAAGGCATTTTCAAAAGACCCTAATTTAGATACCATTAAAGGAATTATGCATTCTTCGGGAGAAGGTAAATGGACTTTGGAAACCGCTTTAGATTTGGGTGTTCCTACACCAGTAATTGCTTTGTCGGTCATGATGCGTTATCGTTCACAAATGGAAGATACTTTTTCTGGGAAAGTAGTAGCCGCTTTGAGAAATGAGTTTGGTGGTCATGCTGTAGAAAAAAAATAAGGTATCTGAGCGTCTGAATCTGATAAAAATTCTGACGCTCAGATGATACAGTCATTCTCAAAAGAAGCAGAAAGGAAAAGTATTTTAAATACCCTAACATCGATGAGCTCCGTCAGAATTCATCGATTGAAAGATAATGAGCCATTTTTATATAGGAATTGATATTGGAACAACTGCCACCAAAGCAATTGTTTTTACAAATGAAGGGAAAATAATACAGCAATATTCGAAAGAATATGATATGTATCACCCTAAATCAGATTGGAGTATCCAAAAACCCTCTGACATTTTAGAGGCTGTTCTTGAGTGTATTGAGAAGCTTACTGAAAATATTAATCCGTATTTCATCAGTTTTAGTTCGGCCATGCAAAGTTTGATTGCGGTGGATGAAAAAGGAAATCCTTTGACGGATGTAATTCTTTGGGCAGATAATCGTGCGAGTGCTGAAGCATCTGAATTGAAAGAGAGTGAGCTAGGAAAACAATTTTATGGTAAAACGGGTATTCCTATTCATACCTTTTGTCCGATGACCAAAATACTTTGGTTAAGAGAAAATCAGCCTGATATTTTTATCAGCACACATAAATTTATTAGTATCAAAGAATACGTTTGGCATCATTTAACAGGTGAGTTTGTGGTGGATTCTTCTATGGCATCAGGTACAGGGTTAATGAATATCGCAGACCTTACGTGGAATATCGATATATTAACTCACCTAGGGATTAATGAAAGTAAACTTTCCACGATTGTAAGCCCTAAGCATACTGCGCAAACCCTCATGGGTAATAAAACGTTGGTAATAGGAGCGGGGGACGGAGCTTTAGCAAATCTGGGGACTGGAGCGATGGAAAAAGGTAGAATGTCTTTAACCATTGGTACAAGTGGTGCCGTAAGACTACCGATTGAAGAGCCTTTTATTGATGGCAAAATGCGTACACAATGTTATCATTTGGTCGATAATCAGTATCTTGTACTAGGAGCAGTAAATAATGGAGCCGTTATTTTACAATGGTTAAAAGAAGCAATTTTAGAAACCCAAGAATCATTTGAATCGCTGTTTGAACAAGCAAATACGATTGAAGCAGGCTCGAATGGGTTAATTTTCGTTCCTTACTTACTAGGAGAAAGAGCACCAATTTGGGATGCATCTGCCCAAGGAACTTTACTAGGCATTACAATCAACCACACAAAAGCACATTTTATTAGAGCCACGCTTGAGGGTATTCTGTTTGGTTTATTAAGTATTACTGATATTTTATTACCCGACAAATCTGCTAGAAAAAATTTGACTATTATGGCAAGTGGCGGTTTTGCAAAGAGCGATGTGTGGCTACAAATCGCCGCTGATATTTTTCAAATGAAAGTAGTAGTTTCACAAACCATTGAAGGTTCTGCTTGGGGGGCAGTGATGTTAGGGCTAGATGCTTTTGGGATGACCACACATTGTCTGGATATTGATGAGAAAATATTTATACCCAATCCTACGCATGAAAGAGTTTATCAAGAAAGTTTTAGAAAATTCAATAAGGTGTATGAAGCCTTAAAATCATTATAAGTAGAAGCACAACAATATAAATGCCCTGATACGATGCAAAATAGCATATTATCAGGGCATTTATGATAGTGCATTATTAAGAAATTTTAAAAAATATTTGCAAATACAATTTTGATTAATAATCTTTGTCTATCGGTTTTATAGTCTAATAGTAGATTGCTTTAATCTTGTTAGACGTATATTTGTAAGCGTAATTTTTGTAATTAATCATGGCAGTACATTTTTTAACAGTTCCGGGTTTAGGGAGTTCAGGACCAAAGCACTGGCAAACGATTTGGGAACAGCAATACCCAGCTGTATTTGACAGAGTAGAACAGGAAGATTGGGACTTGCCAGTTGTCGAAAAATGGGTTGAAACTTTGCAAAAATCTATTAGTAATTTACAAGAGCCTACAGTATTAATTGCACATAGTTTAGGATGCTTAGCAGTCGTGTTGTGGGCAAAAAAATATACTTCTGATAAAATAGAAGGCATATTGTTTGTAGCACCACCAGACTCAGAAAGGACAGATTTTCCTAAAGAAATTTCAGGATTTTCGCCTATTCCTTCCGAAGAAATTCCTTATAAAAGTGTATTGATTGCTAGCACAAATGATGAATACGCAACGATTGAAAGAGCGAAGGAATGGGCAAGAAATTGGGGAAGTCAATTTGTAAATATTGGTTCGGTAGGACACATTAATGCCAATTCAAACCTTGCAGATTGGCAAGTAGGCAAAGGCATCATCAATTCAATTTTTAACACTTCATTATAAATAATTTTACAGTTCATCAACATGCAAGAACCTATCGATAAAAAACGTCCTAAAGCCTTACAAGCCAGTAATTTTGCACCAAATTTTTGGCTGATTAAGGAGATGGGGCGATGGAGTAACCTCCCCAAAAATATTGAAAGTCAACCCAATTTCACACTCAATGAATTAATGCTTTTTCGTCCTTTAGCGCTAAGTTTTTTTTCACCATCTTGGAATAACTATGGGGAAATACACTTAGAATTACTACAAAAGGCACATAAGCGACTGAAAAATATTGGAGCTGAAATTCTAGTAATGACGGACGTATTACCTGAGAAATTAGATGCTTTAGCCAATGAGTACAAATTAGGTTTTAATATTTGTCATGATAGAAATAATGAAATCGCTGAACTATTAGGTGTTTATTCTAAAGACTACCCGATTTGGCAAAGAATAACCGGAATTTCTAATGAAGTTCCATTGCCTGCTACCTTTATTATTGTTCCCAACTTACTGATTATTTATAGTTTTGTTGACGATGATTTTGAGAGTATTTTTTCAATAAAAGAGATGGAAGCATTCATCAAACTTTATCGTAATAAGTAATCTACCTATCATAATAGAAAAATATTTTTAATTAATATACAAATCTTATAGGATATATAGTTTTTATATTATAATTTTGTTTCAAGAAATTAAGGAAAGCTCACATTTAGTCCACATATAAATAATGCAAGCATACGATCAATCAAACGCAATCATTTGGGATAGTACATTCCCCATAAATATATTCAAAGGCAACACAGCCAAGTTATCACCGTTAAAAATTGGGTCACGTTTACCTTTATTACCTATTTCATCAGTATGTGGATTTTGGAAACACTTTTCTGAAGAAGTAAACCCTCAGAAACTAACATTACAACAAGTGCAGCAAAATAAACCATTGGTAGTCAGTTTTTTATCTGGTGGTTGGAATGAATACGGCTTGAAACATTTTAATACTTTGAAAGCTTCATATCAAGAAATTCTGGCACTTGGTGGAGACTTACTTGTAGTTGTTCAAGCGTCTAAAGAAGAAACAAAAGAATTAGTAGAATACTTTAATTTACCTTTTAATGTAATAGCAGATTCGGCAAACCAAATCGCTAAACAATTTGGTATTTATTCGCAAGAGTTCGCCGTTTGGAATCGTATCGCTGGTATTTCAGAAGATGTACCCGTTCCTGCTACCTACGTAATTAGTCAGCAAGGAAGAATCGTGTATGACGCCATTGATGAAGACTTTAGTAAACCGTTTTCGCCTTCGGAAATGCTAGGAGCAGTATTTAGTGCTGCCCGTAACATTCCTTATTCTATTAAATATCGTGCTGTGGCATAATTGGCTGAGATTATCAAGAAATATTTTAATAATAAATTGGATAAGCTTTTTAATTATTCCCCAAGCCAACATCTCCAATCATCAGGAAATGGTTCATTTTTATAAAATGAACGAGCTAGTGTCATTAAAAATCCATAACCTGCTTTTTCTGTTCTAAAAAGTACTTTTTTAGCTTTCTTTTTATTAAGGCTTTCTTTATATTCTTGTAAAGTTGAAGGAAGTTTGACACTGAACTCTATGTTATATTCATTGTGTAAATGGCCTTTAAAAAAACGTTGTTCAAAGTCTGGATAACCTTCAAAATTGGGTATAGCCGTTTGGAAACTTAACTCCTTCTCTAAGAATTTGTTATATTCATCATATAGTTCATCTAAAGAGAAAATAGCAAGCATTTCCAATAAATATGGAATCAATAACGAACTTGTATCTGGATAATCCTTTTGTTTTTCATTTGTAGCTTCCAAATGAATTAAGCTATCCATATTATAACCATGATAAGGGAATATACCTTTTATTTGTTTTCTTATTGTAATTTGTTCGATACAGTCTTTTATATATCGAGCTATAAAATTCACATCCTCTTGACTACATTCTACACTACTCAAAAAGAAATCTACCAAATTAAAAATAGGAATGAAATGATTATCAAAAATAGGTTTGCAACATCCTTTTTGATTATTGTTAATAAATACCATTAAGGTGTCTTTTTGGCTTTTTTGAAGATTTACTAATTCATTATCTCCCATAAATGCATTCTTCAACTCGTAGTAATATACCAAGTTATCCATATATTCGAATGCACGAATTGGATACCCTATATTTTCAAACCCTAAACCAGAAGGTATAAAAAGCCCATTTTTAAAAGAGGCAACTTCCCATGTTTTAGAAAAATATTCGTCAAAAAATAAAAGTTGCGTTTGTAGTAAACTGTTATAATTTTTTTTATGTTTTTGTGAATTTTCAAAATCATTTGCCAAAAGAAATTCCCATGTATTCAGTATGATATAATTTATACAATGCTTTGCTGAATTAAGATTATCTTTTTGTCGTGCATAACTCCAAACAATCATCATTAGTAAGTTAAGTGTAGCAAACATTTTCAAGCGTTGTCTTTCGTTTGAATTAGTTCTATACTCCTGAATAATATTTGAAAAAAGGATTTCCAAATCCTCAAAATTATAGTCTGGAACATCTAAAAACATCAATAATCGTTTAAAAGCATAGGCATTTTTATCATCTGCGAGTAAATACTCACCAAATAAATGTTCCGAGAATAAGTCTGTCAAACGATAAATATCCCAATCTTCAAAAACACCCCCTTCAAAATTTTGTTCTATAAAGCCATTAAATTGAGGCTTGAAATTTTCTTTAACTATTCCATTGTGAACCAATACAATCTTTTTTTGTAATTTATCAAAATCTGGGTAACTTTTGTTTTGATATGCCACATCTTTAATTTCTTGTAAAGACATACGTATTCCATCATCTTTATTGAAAGAATTACTATTGATGTCTTTATCGGCATAGCCTTTTAACTCAAAATTCCAGCAATATTTTACTCCTCTTACCTCACCTAATGCTACAATATCTTTTCCATATTGCGACTGCCCTTTTGATTGTTTAGGTGTTGTAATTATTTCAAAGCCCATTGACTCTAAGAGAAAAACGAAAATATAATCCAATTCTCCATCTTCTTTTAAACTTGACAAGTATTCTCGTACTAAGATTTTCTCAACCATTTTTGCCAGTCTTTAGCGGTTTCCCAATTTTCGTTAAAATATAATGAGTTGTTGAATATCTCCTCTTCAGAATCTAAAAACGCTGATTGAGGAATACTTACACTATGTCCAATATTTGTTAAAGGTGTAAAATTACTATTAAACTCACTTTTAAATCCACCTCCTTTTAATAGAATGATTGTGTTTCCCAAAAACTTCATTATTGATTTTTCTTTATGGATATGCTGAATTTTCTTGTCCAAAAAACCATAAAATATTTTTGAGTAATGATTAAATATTTTATACTGTGAATAGGAAGGGTTAAACTCTTTTAGCTCTCGTTTCTTGGTAAAAATCTTGTTATTTTGTTCATCTATTTGATTTAAAATTGCAAGTAGTTCATTTTTTAATTCACCATCACTTAGTTCTTCTTTTATCGCTTCGGTTAGGTCTTCTTTTTGAAAAATGTTTTCAAATAATGTTTTTACTATTAGCTGTTGAACAGATTCTTCTCCCATTTCCAAAATTGGAACAACAAGTCTGAATAATTTGGAAAACCTTAAGGTCTGAGGAATAGAAATAGATAAAACTAATATTGTCTGTTGCTCTATACTTAGGTTTTTTAACCCATCCCCTAACCGAATCTTAGGATGGTATTCAAGCAATTCTTCCATAAGTCTATGCCCTAATAGACGTAATTTTCCTTTATAATCTGTTAAACATGTTAGAATAAATCGTATAGACTCCTCTGGATATTTTTTAAGTACTTCGGGTAAAGATTGTTGGAAAATCCCAGTATTAAATACATGAGATGTATCATTTATAAATGATAGTAATATCTCAAAAAAGTATTTTGGACTTTTGAAAGATTTGTTTATGCACCAATCAAATGCATAAACATTACTCCCATTGGCAGAAAATATAGAAGCTGGATGATTTGGGTTTTGTAAAAAAATTTTCAATAATTCACAAACTTTTTCTTCTGGAAGGTTTGAATAATGAGTAATATTTTCGAGAAAATAATAAAGAACATTTTGATTTTCATGTATTAATAATTTTTTGATACCTTCAAAACATCTGAAACCTACCTTTTCTTTGAGTAAATTACTTTCCCAAACAATTATGTACAGTCTCACCAAATTACATAAAGTAGCAATTTCTTTATTATTGGTCTCAGCTAAATCAAGCATTTTGAGAATATTATTTTCATTCAAATCTAGCTTTATTCGAGTCATTGCCCATAATACCGTGGGTTGGAACTTATCTTCTTTGTATAAATGATTGAAGAACTCTTTATTTTCAATGAATGAAGTAGAACAAACACCACCAATTAATTGACTAATTAATTCATCATATTTTGTGTCTAAATCAATTTTAAGAATTTGAATTATATTTTTGGCTTTATCTGTGTTTTGTGAGGCTAATTCGAATATAATTGGTACCCATTTAAGGTGAATATTATTTTGTAAATCAATAACTTTCTTGAACAAATTTATAACTAGTTCAATAGAAAAGTCTGCTTCGAAAGATATTGAAATAAGTCCATTTAAGAATATCGAATCAACTTCATCAGCTTTGTTCTCTTGTAGGTAAGTGAAAAGGAAAGCTGTATCACACCCAATGAAGTCTCTGAGAAGTGAAATAGATAAATGTTCTGTCAGGAATTTATTCGTATTATAATTTAATTTCTTTCCATCTTGGGTGAAGAAGTCTATAATGTTATTCAAGCAGGTAAGTGAATCTTCCCAAGTATTTTTGGGTGTTGAATCACATTGTTTTTTAAGAACATCTAAAAGACCTTCCATAGGATATTTATCAAAATCAACAGTGAACCATCTAATTCCTGCTTTAGTCACAACTAATTTCAAGGGATAATTTTCTGGCTCAGTCAGGATTTCTTCTGAAAAATAAAGTGTCTTATGTGTTAAGATTATGTCAGTAAAGTCTTTATTCTCTATCATTTTTATTATGGTGTTTCCCCCCTTTTTTTTATAATCCATCGAATGTAAAAACAATAGACAAAATACAAAACCTTTTTTTGAATATTTGCAAACATTGCTAATTGTTGCAATAAAACTAAATCTTTTAATGGGGAATCGCTTTGTGTAAAGCTTTAAATATTTTTAATAAAATATTTAATCTATAGATTTGATAGTTTAACTAAAAATAGTTAAATTTGCTAACTACTTACTAAAAAGATCACAATAAATGAATTTCAATTATTTAGCCTTCGCAGTTCCTTTCTTCTTGTTTTTGATTGGGTTGGAATTCTGGGTATCAAAAAAGAAAGGAAAACATTTTTATAATTTCAACGATACCATTTCAAACCTTAGTGTGGGTATCGCTGAAAGACTTTTGGATGGTCTGACATTGGGACTATTCTATTTTGTATATGATTATCTGTACAAACATTTTGCCATTTTTCATATTCAGCCAAGTGTATTATCTTGGATTGGACTTTTGTTAATAACTGATTTTTTGTGGTATTGGTATCATAGATTAGGACATGAAGTGAACTTGCTTTGGAGCGTGCATGTGGTACATCATCAAAGTGAGGAGTTTAATTTTACGGTATCTGCTCGTATTACTTTATTTCAGGCAGTAGCACGTACTTTCTTTTGGTCTCTTTTGCCCATTGTAGGTTTTTCGGCTGAAATGATTACAACTATTTTGTTAGTACATGGGTTGTATCCATTTTTTATTCATACCCGTACCGTTGGCAAACTGGGTGTATTAGAATATATTTTTGTAACACCATCACACCACCGAGTACACCATGCTAACAATGATCAATATTTAGATAAAAACTACAGCGATGTGTTTATCATTTGGGATAAGTTGTTTGGCACTTTTGCAGAAGAAGTAGAAGAACCAACTTATGGTTTGACAAAACCATTGAACAGTAATAGTTTTTTATGGCAACATTTTCATTTCATGCTTGAAATGGCTTATGCTTTTAAGTATGCTACTGGTTGGAGAAATAAACTAAAAATGCTTTTTGGAAAGCCAGAATATATCAACCCTACTTATAGACGAGTATTAGAGCAAAAGTTTGTGATTCATAAAACAGATAAGCTTTATACTACACGGTTTAGGAATTATGTGGTTTTGCAAATGACTTTAATTTTAATCACGTTGTTTACCTTTTTGCTTTTAGAAGAGCAAATTGATTTGTCAACACAAATAGCTACTACGCTGATTATCTTAGTTACGCTAGTGAATTGTGGCGCTATTTTAGAACAAAGAAGATGGATTTTTTACTTAGAATACACACGATGTTTTCTGATTTTGTGGGTAGGCTATATCCATTTTGAAAATGCCCTCAACCCCTATGTTTTGTTTAGCATCATTTTAATCGTTACGCTTTATTTCAAAACATTAAATCGCCAGTATTTGCGATTAATTTACGGTCTCCATTAAACCTAAACCAGATTTGTATAATAATTCTTAATTACATCAATTATGGAAAACAATCAGTTCTTAAATAAAATATCAGTTCGTCTGAAACTCAATAATCAGTTTGAACGCTCATTGATGTGGGTTGTTGCCATTGCTATTTATGTTATCGCTTTTAGTATTTTCATAGGCAAAGCCCCCCTGCTAGACGCTGCTTATCAAGCCAAAGAGTGGCTAGGGCCTGATTTCTATTTATATTTAGGCGTAGGTTTGTTGGCTCAATTAGTAGATGGCTCTTTAGGAATGGCCTATGGAATTACTTCTACTTCTTTTTTATTGGGAATAGGCGTTCCTCCTGCTTTGAGTAGCACAAGTGTGCATGTTTCTGAAATGTTCACTACTGGTGCATCTGCTATCTCGCATTATCAGTTTAAAAATATTAACAAAAAATTGTTCAGAGCCTTGCTTTGGGGTGTGGTAGGTTCAGTAGCGGGAGCATATTTATTGTCAGAAATCATTGATGGTAATTTTATAAAGCCTTATATCTCGCTATACATGCTGATACTTGGCGTGGTTATTTTGAAAAAAGCGTTTCAAAAAAATATCGCTAAACGTAAAACAAAACGAGTTGGGTTGTTAGCGATTTTCGGTGGATTCATGGATGCCATTGGCGGTGGTGGTTGGGGACCAATCGTTACATCTTCATTGTTAGGGCAGGGACGTAACCCACGTTATGCGATTGGTTCGGTAAATGCCGCAGAGTTTTTGATTACACTTTCTAGCGGACTTACTTTCTTGTTTTTTGAAGGAGTAAACTCTTGGCAAATCATTTTAGGATTGGTATTAGGTGGAATTATTGCCGCACCTTTTGGCGCTATTTTGATTAACAAAATTCCTAGAAGACCTCTGATGTTTATTGTTGGCTCTGTAGTAATCTTTCTAAGTTTCAAAACCTTATGGAAGGTTTTGCCAGACTTATACTTATTTATCTCAACAGTTATTTCTCATTGGTAAATACTACATGTATGAAAAAATGGAACCTTATACTCGTCATCTTTCTCTTGTTCTCGGGGAGTTCATTTGCAAATGATTTTGAATTTACCCCAAATTTGCAAAATGCTTATAATGAGCTTTGTAAATTAAAGGTGCAATCTGCTAAACAACTTTTAGCCAAAGAACCTGCGAATAATGGTATTAGAATCTGGTTGGAAGATTTTGCGGACATGATTGTGCTTTTTGCTAGCGAAGATGAAAAAGAGTATGAAAGGTTATCTGATAATGAAGATAAAAGGCTCGATTTAATCAAGGATTTAGATGAAGATTCACCTTATAATAAATTTGTTCAAGCAGAAATCAAATTGCATTGGGCATTGGTAAAAATGAAATTAGGCCATGAAACCAAAGGTGGTTTTAATGCCATTTCAGCCTATAAATTATTGGAAGAAAATCGTAAACGATTTCCAAACTTTACTGCTAATTATAAGAATCTAGGCGTTTTTCATGTTATGATAGGTTCTGTTCCTGAAAACTATAAATGGGTTACAAAACTATTAGGATTGAAAGGAGGTATTCAGCAAGGATTAAAAGAATTGAATATCGCTGTTAATGATAAAATTGTAGGAAAAGAAGCAAAGTTTTATCAGCTATTTATTCAGTCGAATGTATTGACATTGGATGATAATGAGCGACAAGATTTAAGTCAATTTGTGACTAATAATCCTGATAATTTAGCGATTAGTTTTTTAGGCGTATCGATATTGCTAAGAAACAACAAAAGTGAGATGGCTCAAAAAGTATTACAGAACAGACCCAGTGGTGCTGCTTATATATCCATGCCTATTTTTGATTTGTATCAAGCTGAAATCTTATTTAACAAAGGAAACTATTCGCCAGCTATTCAGTATTATCAGAGTTATCTAAAAAACTTTCGTGGGAATAGCTTTTTGAAAGATGTAAATTTTAAATTGTTTCTTGCCAATTGGCTAACAAACAACCCTGATAAAGCATTGAATCATTTGGCTAAGATTCCGAATGTGGGCAAGAAATTCTCTGAAACAGATATTATTGCACAAAATTTTTATGAACAATTTCAGAAAACAAAAGCTTTTCCAAACAAGAATCTAGTAAAGGCTTGTTATGCTTTCGAAGGAGGACATTATACAGAAGCCTTAGCGTTTTTGGATAACCTTGAAGAAGATTCGTTTACTTCACAGATTGATAAGGCTAACTTCAATTTTAGAAAGGCAAGTATCTTGCAAAAAATGAATGCACAGACGCAAGCAATTCCTTTTTTTGAGCGTGCAATGGCACTTTGTGCAGGACAAAACTGTCATTTTGGAGCAAGTTCTTCCTTGCAATTAGGCTATATTTATCAACAAAGAAATGATAAACCAAAAGCCAGACTTTCGTTTGAAAGAGCAATTGCCTATAAAAAACACGAGTATAAAAACTCGATAGACAATAAGGCACAAGCGGCGTTAACCGAAATGGGTATTTAATTTTCATGAAATAATTTTTTCAAAAAAAGTCATAAATTTTAAGTAGAAAATTTGGAATTGTAATATTTAAAATAGAACTTTGTCTATCGAATAAGTAGATTTATAAAGAACGAAGGGAGAGATAAGGCTCAATTATCTTCTGGCAACCTGTAAACCACCATCAAGGTGCCCCAACCTTATTCTAATGATAAATCATAAAAAATCACAAAAAAATATTGTAATAAGCAATACAACATAACCTTGTGTTTTAACTCAACCTAATACATAATGAGACGTATAGTTATAATCGTGTGCTTAATTTTTGCGTCTATTGCAATTAAAGCACAGCAAATCAATCAGATTGTTAGCTGGAAATATAGCTATTCCAATCCTAGTTTTAAAGTGGGCGATGAGGTAGAATTAGTCTTTACAGCTAATTTGGAAAAAGGATGGTCGTTGTATTCAAGTGACTTTAAAGCTGATGTTGGGCCACAACCTACTACCTTTTGGTTTGCCGAAAATGGTTCTTTTGAATATGATGGTAAGATTGTACCAGTTAGTCCTTTAAAAAAAGTCGATAAGAATTGGGGATTTGAAGTGTCTTATTTCAAAGATAAAGCAGAATTCAGGACTAAAGTCAGAATCGTAGAACATTCATTAGACATTTTTGGAGGAATAAAAGGGCAACTATGCAATGATAAAAAGGGCGTTTGTATCCCATTTGAACAAAAATTCCAATTTTAGAAAATATTTGCAATCAGTAAATATTTAGAAACCTCTTTCAAAAAAATAAATACAATTCATCAACAATACAGTGAAGTGAAATGACCTCTTAAGCCTATTAGCTTGAAAATTAATCAGACAACAATCTAAAAAACTAAACACCATGGAGATTTATTGTGATAACGCCGCTACGACAGCCTTAGATTTGGAGGTATTAGATACCATGATTCCATATCTAACCAATCATTTCGGTAATCCTTCTTCTAGTCATGCGATAGGAAGAAAAGCTAGAGAAGCGGTAGAAGAGTCGAGGCAGAAAATAGCTGGACTTTTGAATGCCTCAGAAAATGATATTTTCTTTACTTCTGGTGCTACAGAAGCCAATAATTTAGCACTTTCTGGAGCAATTAAAACCTATGAAATTAAGCATGTTATAACAAATAGACTAGAACACAAAGCCGTTTTACAGACCTTGGGGCAGTACAGCCAGAACAATGAATTGGAGACTGATTTTGTGAAAATTGACAGTCGTGGGAATATTGATTTGAATCAGTTTGAATGGCTTTTGAAGAATAACCACCAGACGTTAGTGAGCTTAATGCACGCTAACAATGAGATTGGAAATTTGAATGATATTGCAAAAATTGGCGAACTCTGTAAGAAATATGACGCTATCTTTCATAGCGATACTACGCAAACGATTGGTAAATATAGATTTGATATTAAAAAACTGAATGTAGACTATATTATTGGGTCATCACATAAATTTCATGGACCTAAAGGAGTAGGATTTATCTACATTAATAAGTACCGCAAAATACAGCCTCATATTTATGGAGGTGCTCAAGAAAGAGGAACCAGAGGTGGAACAGAGAATGTAGCAGGTATTGTGGGCATGGCTAAAGCCTTAGAAATTGCCTACAGAGATTTGGAAGAGTATCATAACTATGTTGCTTTCTTGAAATCAAAAATGAGTACTACACTACATGATTTGTTTGGAGAGGAAATTTCCTTTAATGGAGAAAGCGATTCACCGACAAACAGTTTGCCTAATATCCTAAATGTAGCTTTTCCACATCTGAAAAAAGGAGGCGTATTAGTAAATCGTTTAGATGCACTTGGCATTGCAGTTTCAGGGGGTAGTGCTTGCTCTAACCTAACGAATAATGGTTCACACGTGTTGAAAACATTGAATCGCAACCTTGATAAAGATAGCGTTCGTTTTTCTTTTAGTAAATCTAATACACCCAAAGAAATAGATTTAATTATCAAGACTATCGTAGATATTTACGAGCAAGATATTTTTATTAAAAAGACAGAGCAACAAAAAACACCTCAATTAATTTTTGCTTAAAAATTTTTATTTACGCGGTTTTTTACAAAATAAATAGTATCTTTGTCTATCGAACAAATAGGATAATATTTGAATTTTAAGCGACAGCTTTGTCAAACCTTAGTAAGAAAGTCGGTGGTTGGCTCTCTTTTAGTTTTGACGAGCTGTCGCTTAAATGTTTTATGTAAACCTACTTATTTTGTTTTAAAAAAGGAAATAAAGTAGATTCTACATGTGACTCATTGATTAGTTTACTTAATTCTTTTACTTTATCAGGATATTGTTTAGCTAGATTTTTACTTTCCTTAGGGTCTTTTGCTAAATCATACAGCTCAATAGCACCATCAGGATTTATTGACGCATTCAATTTTACAGCTTTCCAGTTTCCTTGTCTTACTGCCTGAATTCCGCCATTTTCATGAAATTCCCAATAGAGATAAGCATGGCTTGACTGTGCTTTATTACCTTTTAAGGTAGGAGCGAACGATAGTCCATCAATATTTTTAGCTACTTTTACACCTGCCAATTCACTGAAAGTAGGGAACAAATCCCAAAAAGCACCAATATGATTATTTTGAGAATTAGGCTTAATAACGTTTGTCCAACGGGCAATAAATGGTTCTCTAATGCCACCCTCGTATAAATCACGCTTATAGCCTTTAAAACCACCGCCACTATTGAAAAAATCAGGGTCTGCTCCCCCTTCTTTGTGTGGGCCATTATCACTTGTAAAAATAACCAAGGTATTTTTATCTAGGCCTTCCTGTTTCAGTTTATCTAAAATCTGCCCAACATATAAGTCAAGTCTACTAACCATTGCTGCAAAAGCCGCATGTGGATATTCCTGAGAAGTATAACCTCCTTTTGTTGCCTTTACACCATAATCATTTCCTTTAAAAGGCTTTTTAGCTAATTTGCTTTTATAATATTCAAAAATACTATCGTTAGGAACAAGTAGTTCAGCGTGTGGCAGAATATAAGGTAAGAATAAAAAGAAAGGCTTATCCTTTTCTCTATGATCAACAAAATCTAACGCCTTTTGTTGAATAATATCTGGCGCATATTCTTTATTCTCACGGAGGTTCTGATTAGCTTCTAATATTATCTTTTTACCGTTTTCCCATAGATGATTAGGGTAGTAGCGATGTGCCAAAGTCTGGCAGTTATAACCAAAAAACTGGTCGAACCCTTGTTTATTGGGGTCGCCTTCAGAGCCTACTGGTCCTAAGCCCCATTTACCAAAGGCAGCCGTTTGATAACCCGCTTTCTGGAGAACTTCTGCCACTGTTAAAACTGAATCTGCGATAGGCTCTTGTCCTTCTGGGTCAACGCCTTTATTGCCTCTGATATAAGTATGACCCGTATGCAGACCCGTTAGCAAAGAAGAACGGGAAGGCGCACAAACACTAGTCCCTGCATAAAACTGCGTAAACCGTACCCCTTGTTTAGCAAGTTTATCAATATTTGGCGTCTTGATAAGCTTTTGACCATTTACCCCAATATCGCCATAGCCTAAGTCATCCGCTAAAATAAAGATGATATTAGGACGAGGGGCTTTGTTATTTTTGGTTACTTGAGCTGGCGAGCTTCTAATAAAGAAGAGTGCAAAAGCAAGGCTCAGAATTATTTTTTGCATATTATAATGAGAAATAATTAATTACGATTGAGATTATAAAACAAAAAAGCATAGGTAATAAATCAACTTATTACCTATGCTTGCTAAAGACATTAAATGATTAATTATACCCTGGATTTTGTAAGTATAATCCTGCTTTTGTACCGATTTCTGTAGCTGGAACGGGATAAATTAAAAAGTCTGATGTTACGGTATTGATGGTTGTGATAGCATCATTTTTTATCCATGAGTTCATTTTAGTAACAGCGTTCCCAGAACGAACTAAATCGTTCCAACGGATACCCTCTCCTAAAAACTCTTTTCTTCTTTCTTCTAACAAAGTATCGAAACTAACATTACTGATACTCGGTAAACCTGCACGATTTCTTACCTGATTCACCAAGGCATCTACTTCTGTTTGAGTACCTTTAGCGCCTTTTAAAATTGCTTCAGCCTTAAGTAACAAAATATCAGCATAGCGTAACACGATAAAATTGATTGGCCAATCTTTACCACTTGTCCCCTTTTTAGCAATATCAATATATTTTTTAATAAAAGGCTGAGAATATGATAATTGAATATTGAAGGCATTTCTTACATCAGCAGCGTTGGTCAAGTAAGAAGCTTTTAATTCCTTTGAGATATTAAAATTACTTGAGCCATAACCATTACCATATGAATTTGAAATTCCCTGACCCGTCCAGAAAGCCACGGGAACTAGATGGCTAGGAAATCCTGCTCCATTTGAAGAACTCATGAATTGTACATCAAAAATTACTTCTTTGTTATTCTCATTGTCATAAGCGAATACCGATGGATAGGTTGATAACAATTGATTCATTGAACCGTTGTTTGACAAGGTCTTTATCTAAAGCAAGTAATTGTTGCCCTAAAGTTAAATGACTTGGTACTCCGTGTTTTAGACCGAAAATATCAGTAAAATAGGCTTCATTAGCTTTAGCAAACTTATGGATGGAACGATAGCCAATATAGCCACAGGAAATCCCTAAAAAGATAATCCAAAGCATACTCTCAAATGGATAGCGTTGACCTTGACCTCTGCAAGGGTCAGGAAGGCTTTTAAAAAATCATTAATCTCCATTACAAAATATTATTTGGACAAAATTAATACAATATTAGAACTTAACAACCCTGCTAACCAAAGTACTTGACTAGGGTAGGATGTCAGTTTGCAAAAATGCCTTTAATTGAAAATCTCATGATAGTTTTTGAGTAAGAATTATTCAGCAAAGCTTGAGCGTAGCTTTACGCCCCATTTCCCGTTTTCTTTAGTAACTACATATAATGATTCGTAGGTCTTAATCAATGAGCCATCTGCACGGTAGCGTGAAAATTGGGTATCGACATGAACTTTATCATCAGAGGCTTGGATGATATTTCTATGATTCCACTTGCTATGATGCCAGCCTGTTTTGCCCAGTTGTATAAACACCGTTGAATCTAAAATACCAGCTTTTTCTAATATTGACATTTTGCCACTTGCCAAACGATAATGTGGGAAATGGTAAGTAGCCTGCCAAGCTTTAGCATCCTTTGCGTTGAAGGTATTCATATAGTCGTCCAATACTTTAAATACTTCTTTTTTTACGTCAGGATTACTTTCATGTGTGCCTTTCCCATCAAAAGTTTTCTTGACAAATGAGAAAAGCGTTACTGAAAACAGCAAACCTATAATGATATTCTTTTGCATAATTGAATGAATTTAAAAAAAAATAAAGATGTGTCAGTAATTTGTGAGTTGTGGACGAATAGTTACTTTATTCGTCCACAACTCATTCAAAATCAATTATTTCCAAAGCGTATTTTGTTCCAATTTTGGATTATTATCAATCTCAGACTGTGGAATTGGGTACAAGCGATGCTTGTCTGTCGCATTGGTTTTACCAACCTTAACTAGGTTGCTCACAAACGTACTTTTACCTGTAGCATCTTTCTGGCGAATCAAATCGAACCAACGTTGGTATTCAAAGACTAACTCTAAACGGCGATCTAGATACAGGGCTTCACGGAATTGGTCTTTAGTCAGCCCTTCCGTAAGGTTGGGTAAGCCTGCTCTGTTTCTAACTTTATTCAAAGATTTATAGGCCTTAGCTGTAGGACCATTCAATTCATTTTCAGCTTCTGCATGAATTAGTAATACTTCTGCATAACGAATGATGGCTACGTTTGCCGCAGATTCACTAGTCAATGAAAGTGAGTTTGGATCCCAAGTTTTATTAAAAAATGGAGTTGAGTCATTCTGTACGGCAGTGTTTACAATTGGTAAAGCGTATTTTCTGCCATTTATTGGGCTGGTAAAGTTGGTAACAAACGTTACTCTTTTTCTTTTATCGGTAGGCTGATACAACTTATATACACTAAAAAATTTATCATTACCTACAGTATAAAAACGAACCATATCTGCATAAGCCCCTGTCAAACCTGGAATACCCGTCAAGATTGAGCGTGGATTTTGGTTATTTCCTTGTCCCAAAGAGTTTGATTTGAACTGAGCCGAGAAAATATGCTCTTTACCGTTTTTGGTTGCTGGTAAAAACACATCTGCATAATTAGCAATCAAGTCGTAGCCATAAGCTCCTGTCCCACCATCAGCAGATGATAATACTTCTTCAGCTTTTTTAACGGCATCCTGATAGTGTTGTGTTAGATTCAGCGGTAAAGATGCTTTTGTTAAATAAACTTTTGCTAACAAAGCTTTAGCAGCACCAGCAGTGGCTCTACCTACATCAGGTGATGAATATGAAATGGGTAAAGCACTAGCAGCTTCGGTTAAATCTTTTTCGATTTGCTGATATACCTCTGTTGAAGGCGATTTTGCAATGGCGTAATCGCCTGCGTTAATATATTTCTGATAGCTTGTAATCAATGGAACATCGCCATACAAGCGTACCAAATTGAAGTAGTATAAAGCTCTCAAAAATTTAGTTTCTGCCAATAATCTATTTTTTAGTGTAGTGTCAAAAGTAATGCTAGGGATTTTTTCTAAGGACACATTCGCTTTTTTAATAGCAGCATAGTGCTGTTGCCATAATTCATATACACGAAGATTAGAAGATGAATGTGCCAAAACAGCTAACGACCGAACATCTGGGTTAGTAGCTCCTGGCCCTGGGTCTTCATCATCCCCTGCAAAATTCATCCCTGTATTGAACAAGGTATTGTAGGGGGTTTGAACAGAACTTCCACCTGAATTTAATAAGAAGTAAACAGCATTTACGGCGTTAATCGCATCTGTTTGGGTTTTGTAATATTGTTCTTCTGAAATAATTGACTCAGGACTTTCTTTTAAAAATGATTGGCAAGAGCTAGCAGCAAATCCTACGCTAGCAAGAGCTATATATTTTAATAATTTCATGATGATCTAATTTAATAGCTGTAAGCATTAAGCTATAAGTTTTGACTAATAATTTTGCTTACAACCTAAGGCTTATAATCTTTAAAGCTTTTTTAAAATTTGACTAATATTTTTTTGCTTAATGCTTATAGCTTATCGCTCACAGCTTTTTAGAATGATAATGATACCCCAACTTGATAAGACTTATTGTTTGGATATACACCCGAGTCAATACCTTTGTTAATCAATGATTGACCGTTCAAACTTACTTCTGGGTCATAGCCAGTATATTTTGTCCAAGTAGCAGCATTTTGTGCTGATACATATACTCTTAGGCTTTTGATATTTGCTTTTTTGACAATTTTAGCTGGAATTGTATATCCAAGCGAGATATTTTTCAAACGATAATATGTAGCATCTTCGATAAAACGATCTGAAATTGTAATAGCTGGGTCTTGATAAGCTGCCTTTACATCTGTATTGGTATTCGTAGGCGTCCATCTGTTTAATAAATCAGTTGAACTGTTTGTATAACCCGTTCCCAATTCAAGGTTCGCTCTGTTGGCATTATAGATTTTACCTCCAATAGACGCTTGGAAGAAAATAGCTAAGTCAAACCCTTTGTAATTGAAAGTGTTGGTTAACCCTGCTGTAAAAGCGGGTTGGTTTGAAATCACCACACGGTCGTAAGCCTGACTGATTACACCATCTGGAACACCATTCGGTCCACTGATATCTTTGTATTTTTGTCCACCTGGACTTTTGTTAGCTTGTGGAGTAAGGGCAACATCGCCAGATTGGATAACGCCATCTGTTTGATATACAATAAATGACCCCAACGGATAGCCTACTTTTGCAATAGAAGGAGAAGAAATAGAAGGAATGATTTGATCTACACCGTCGCCAAGATTTAAGATTTTATTGCTGTTGTTAGAATATACCAAAGTAGTATTCCATTTCAAATCGCTATCAATATTGTGTGAATTGATGTATAGTTCAAATCCTTGGTTGGCCACAGCTCCGATGTTTTGGTAAATAACAGAAGCTTGTCCGTTATAAAAATCAGATAGTCCAGAAGTACCCGGTACTGTTCTTGTCAACAATAAATCGGTTGTTTTTTTGTAATAATAATCTGCCACAAGCGAAATACGGTTATTGAAAAGACCCACATCAATCCCCCCATCAATTTGGAAGGTTTTCTCCCAACCTAAATTCGGATTAGGTACAGTATTTGGTGCATAACCCGAAACCGTTGTATTAGAGAAGTTGTATCGGAAATAGCTTAACTGAGATAATGATTGATATGAAGGGATATTTTGGTTACCCGTCGAACCAGCGCTCAATCTTACTTTAAAGCTACTTACGTTCTTGACATTTTGGAAGAATTTCTCATTACTTACATTCCATCCAAAGGCTGCAGAAGGGAAATATCCCCACTTATTGCCATCTCCAAATCTTGAAGAACCATCCGCACGAAGTGTCAACGTTACCAAATATTTATCATCATGAACATAGTTTACTCTTCCTAAATAAGAAGCTAATGCCCATTCGCTCGCAAATGAACTTGGCGTTCTAGCAGTAATTCCTGTGCCTAAGTTATTATATGAAAAGGCATCAGTAGCAAAACCAGCAGCCTCGGCTACTGCTCCTTTTGATTTTGACTGCTGTGCAGTAAAACCCACAACTGCATTGATTTTATTTTTAGCATTAATCTCTTTGTCGTAGCTTAATGTATTCTCATTCAACCAGTTGCTAGTGAACGCAGTACCCACGATAGCATCTCCTGAAAGTGCTAAACCTTCCGCTGTACTGCTTGGCAAGTAACGATTCTGTTTGTTATCAACGATATCAATACCAAATAACACTTTTGCTTTCAAACCTTCAGCAAGCGTATATTCACCCGCTACGTTTCCTAAGATACGGTTGGTAATTGTTTCATTCAATTGATTGTATAAAGAGTTAATCGGGTTTTGTAAACCTGACTCAAACGGGCTGTTTACTACAAAAGTACCATCGTCTTTATAAATAGGCAATGACGGAGGAGTAAGTAGTAAATTACCTACAATAGCCGCTGGTGCTACTTGTGATTTAGTTGTACTTACTGATAAGCTAGATGTGATTTTAAAACGTTTACTATAGTCGTGGTCTAAGCCAAATCTACCTGAGTAACGGATGAAATCAGTATTTTGAAGTACACCATCTTGTTTAAAGTAGTTTCCTGAAATCGATAATCTTGTTTTATCTGACCCTGAAAGGATTGATAAACTATGGCTTTGAATGGCTGCTTTTCTGAATGCAGCTGCTTGCCAGTCTGTTCCAACACCCGAAGTATCTAAAGAATAGCCTGTAACCGATGGTAGAGAAGTGGTCTTACCAGAGTTTTTAGCAGCATCTTTTCTAAGTGCCCACCATTCTCTTGCATTCAAAACAGGGAGTGTTCTGATTACTTCTTGAACACCATAGTAAGCATCATAGTTAATAGAAGATTTCCCTTTTGAGCCATTTTTAGTAGTTACAATCACCACTCCATTAGCACCACGTGAACCATAAATGGCAGTAGCAGAAGCATCTTTTAATACATCTATTGATTCAATATCAGCAGTATTAATAGATGATAATGGGTTGATTTTTGAACCATTGGTTACTCCAGCATCATTCAATGAATAATCATTGTTGATAGGAAAACCGTCAATCACATATAATGGGTCACTACCAGCAGTGATAGAATTGTTACCACGGATTTGAACACTAACCCCACCACCTGGCTGTCCTGAAGTTTGCGTAACGATTGCACCAGCAACAGAACCTTGTAAAAGACGTTCTACTGAAGCCACTGGCTGAGATTTTATTTCTAGAGGTACAGATGCGATTGAACCTGTAATATCACTTCTTTTCTGAGTACCGTAGCCAACTACAATTACCTCATCAAGGCGTTGTCCTTTTGATTCTATCAAAGAAATGTTAAGATTTTCAAATTCAATAATTTCTATTTCTTTTTTCTTGTATCCTACAAACGTAGCGATAACAGTAAACGGAGGTTTTTGAGAGGTTTTGAGAATAAACTTACCAGTGGCATCTGTCGTTACTCCTATAGAAGTTCCTTTTATAGCTATTGCAGCACCTATGATTGGTTCTTTCGTTCTGGAATCAATAATTTTTCCTGTCAATTGTTGAGATTTAGCATTCATCGAAATGAATGCTAAAGTCAACATAAAAATTAATCTTAGTAATTTGTTTTTCATTTTTATTCTATGGATTATATATATTATTAAGTGGCTTCATTTATACAAAATGAATACTGGGGGTAACAGTAAGGATTATTTGATTATGAAGCTGTTTAAACTTTCCATTTCTAAGGTGAAAGTATTGTATTTTTGAATTGATTTTTTCAAAATTTGGGAAGCATAGCATCGCTACGTTGAGTAAATTTTGGAACAAGCTATTCTAAAAGACTTAGTTTAATCCGAAAGGGAAAGTTTAAACAGCTTCTATAATAAAGTTTAATCATCGGATAGAGTAATTACTACTTATCCGATGATTTAAGAAAATACTACAAGGCTTGTGCCAGAGCAGTATCTAAAACACCTTTCAATTCAGCAATTCCACTTTTTTCAAAAGTCACTTTCCCTTGTTTATACAAAATAAGATAAGGGAATGAAGTAACCTTCTTCAAGGATGCAATTAATTGCGGACTTTCTTCAAGTTCTATTTCCACAATTTTTAGCGCATCACCATGTTCTTTTCTTAAGGTTTCCAGTACAGGTTTTACTTTTTTACATGACCCACAATATCTTGATCCAACATCTACTAAAACAAGTTTGTTAGAAGCTAAAATATTGTTAAAATCATTGAGTGTTAATCCTTTTTTAGCGGTAGTAAAAACCGTTTTGCCTTGTCCTACCCATGCACCAATACCACCATCTAATACATATACTTCTTTGAAACCTTTACTTGCTAAATCTTTCGCAAATACTACACTTCTGCCATTAGCGATTGAATAAACAAACACTGGTTGACTAGGGTTAAGCTTTTCAATAAAAGACGCATCTTGCGGAATTAGATTGATTGCTCCATTGATATGGTTTTGAGTAAACTCTTCCGCACTTCTGGCATCAATAATCTGCGGTTTTGCTTGTTGCTGAATTTTTGAAGCAAAAATAGCTACTGAAACTAAGTTTTTTGTCTCCGTATCGCTTTTCTGTGCCAATGTAGTAGTTAGTACGAGTGATAGTACAATAAATTTTAAGGTCTTAATCATTGTTATGAATTTAAGATTTGAATAATGTTTAGTAATTAAGCGTATTCCAAAGCTACTGGTATTGATGACGGCTCATCTTCTGCTACTTCAGGCCCATTAGCTGATAATTCGCTTCCTTCCTTTTTAGATTTAAATATTGGCCACAATAACTGTGCATACCATTCTTCACTTTGATAGTTTTTGATACCATAAGCTGCTGGATACTGGCGTGTAATGAGTGCCGTACCGAAAATAATATCCCATAAAAAGAACATATTGCCGAAGTTTCCTTTGTAATGACCAACACCATCATCCGTTGAATCAGCGTGGTGTGCATGGTGAGTAGCAGGTGTTGAAATAGTACGTTCTAGTATCCATGCCACAGGATGTAACCATTTGTTTTCGTAAAATGGCTTATCCCATTTTATACTTGAGTGAGCCAATTTAGTAATCAATGATTTCAGTCCTTTTACGAATAAGGCTGGATAGCCCAAGCCTAAATAAACCAATACGGTAGTTACATAAGACTGAGAAAAGAAAATCGTGTAAATAATATTTTGTCTCGAAGCCATAGCCATTCCCATATATGGAGCAGAATGGTGTGTACGATGAAAACGCCACATAAATGGTACTTGGTGGTGTAAACGGTGATACCAATATTGTGTTAAATCATCATAAATAGCAATAATTAACGCACCGAAAACGAAGGGAATCCAAGTAAATTCATTTTTGGCATGAGGTAACACAAATGGTAATACTTTCAACCCGAAATATGCGACTACCGGGCCAACTACTAATTTGGGTAATGTATAGCAAGCAATGTCTAATAGTTTTTCGTTATTATTCCATTTTTTGCCGTATAGACCTAAAGAGAATTCTGCAAAGCCTAAAATGAATGTTAATGCTGTAAGGCCCCAGCCGTTAAGGTTTTTAAAAATTTCTTCGATAAAATGTACCATATTATTTGTTAGCTTTAAGGTAAATATTAGTCATATTAATATATAGATTTAATAGATTAAAAAGGCGAGAACATTTACTTACTACAAGAAATCTGGAACGAACCAAAATATTTTCAATAATTAAATATTATTTACATCTTTTGTCTAGCGTCTTGCATCTCATGTCTTTATCTATCTATTCCTTGGCACTTGCCGAAGTCGTTGTCGTATTTTTCACTTTGTTAAGCCAAGGTTTTTCACCTTTATAATAAAACCATCCCCAAAGTAAGATAACAGGGAGTGCGTAAATAAATAGACTAATTAATGCGTCTCGAAAAATTTTCCGAGCAAGGCTTTTTTCTAAGGTCATTTTGAGTGATTTTAGGAAATGGCTAATTAATTTAATAAATGTTCTACCAATAAAATACCTCCCGTTAGGATAGTAACTGGTATTAAAAATACAAGGGTACTGATAAGCACTTTTTTCCCAATAGTGCTAAAATCTTGAAGAGTCATCATGCTGCGTATAAGTTAGGTTCAACTACATCAGCCTGTTTGAGGCTGATGTAGCGATATGAAAAGAAGTAAGACAAAGAAAAGGCTAGTTTTTGCTTTTAAATGAATTGTTTGATTCTACAAAAGCACTTTTATTATCATTTGCATCATTCAAGCCTACAAAGCCTAATTCTTTCACATAAGCTTGTCCTTCGTGTTTTGTCCAGTTCACAAAACGCTTCAATTCTCCATTTTCAGCATTTTTATGGGTGATAAAATACACGTTTTCTGTAGGAATAGCTTTGCTAGTAGGGTTTTTTTCTAAGAAAGAAATAAGTAAATCTAGGTTGCCATAAATTTGTTCTTCTTTATCTAATTTCCCGTTGTTGTTTAAATCAATCGGGAAGATAGTAAAGTCTTTCAAAGGCTGTCTTGTTTGTAAATTATATAAGTAACCTAGGTTATTATACGTAATGCCTAGTGGGTCACGTTTGATAGCTTCTAATAGATTTTTGTCATCTCCCGTAATTCCTTTGCCTACAATGTTTTCAGCATCATCTCCTAAGTAACTAGCAAAAGAGATAGAAGAGCAAACTTTGCTAGCACGCGTATATACTTGGTATTTCGGTGCGTCTTTGTCTTGTTCAAGTGCATCTTCAGGATCTTCTAAGAAGTATTTTTTCAATTCTTCTTTCTTTACACCTTTCTTTACTAATGTCTGAGCTAAAGGAGTCTTTTCATTACCAACGGGTAATAAGGCAAATCTGCTTACTGGTGTAATTTCTTTGTCATCACCAAACGCAGTTGGCTCAGCATGGTATGCGATGATCTGAATGGTAACAGATTCACCAACATTTTTTGCTAATTGTACATCCGCTTTAGGATATATTTTTTTATACTCAGTAATCCATTTTTCAATAAGGGGATAGGTAAAGCGTGTTCCGCCTAAACTTACTTTATTATTATTGTCTTGGGCTTGGGCTGTAAGTGCGCCAAGTAAAAGAAAAAGACCTGTTAATTTTGCTTTCATTTTTTGATTTGTTTACGTTACATGTAAATAATTGTAAGGAATAAGCATACAAATACCTAGAAGCTCTGACCATAAAGCATATCAAGTATTTTGAATCTTATTTAAGAAAATAATTTGATGTTTGGCTATCAACAACAGCAACAGCAAGAAAAGGAAGCAAGAGATTGAACCACCTTGAGTGTGAAGTCGTGACCATTATTTTTTGAGCATTCCATTTGACTAACGCTTAATTAAAAGTTACGGTAAATTAGACAATCATACATTGTTGGTGGCTAACAAGATAATTGCGATGAAATTATAAGTCTATAATTTCGATAGACAAAGATGGTTTAATGTTTTTAGAAAACCAAATATTTTCAAAAAAATATTCGGTCTAAAAAAATTAATTTACTGATAATCAACACAATGGAAAAATAATATCCAAAAAGTACAAATATTATTTCCAATATTTCAATGATTACTAATTTTTATCTTTTACACATCTAAATCCTAAATTATTACTAGCACTGCTCGTTTCTCCTTTGCCTCTACTTCCTGCTATATAGCGTATGCAATACTGGTCACTGCATAAGAACGAGCCACCTCTTTGCACGTGCTTTACTACGTTGGGCTCTTCGGGGTCATAGCTTGAACTTGGTCCTTTAGGATTAACTTTCGGACTATTTTTGTAATAATTTGGTCTATACAAATCGCTACACCACTCCCAAACGTTTCCATCCATGTCATATAATCCATAAGGATTCTTTGGGAAAGATTTTACGGGTGCTACATCATTGAAACCATCTTCCAAGGTATTACCACTCGGGAAATTCCCTTGAAAAATATTAGCAAACCATTTATTATTAGGCTTTAATACATTTCCCCAATAATATTTAGTAGCAGTTTTCCCCCCTCGTGCAGCAAACTCCCATTCAGCTTCAGTGGGTAATCGCTTACCTGCCCATTTGGCATAAGCTAGTGCATCTTCATAACAAACCTGTACAACTGGTTCATTTTCATGTCCTTTTATATTGCTAGTAGGTCCTTTGGGATGTTGCCAGTTAGCACCTGCCACATAATCCCACCATTGAAGGTGATTATCCAATCCTACATTTTCAGTGGGAGGGGTAAAAACGGCTGAGCCTGCCACCAATTTATCAATCGGTACTCCTGGATAATCTGCTGGGTCTAAAGGACGTTCCGCTACAGTTTTATAGCCAGTTGCTTTTACAAATCGAGCAAATTCAGCATTGGTTACTTCATGCTCATCCATTAAAAATCCTTTTACAGTTACCGTATGTTTAGGTTGAGCATCTGGATATTCATCAGTACCCATCGTAAATGTTCCACCCGGAATTTCTACCATGTTTTGATAGCTTAATGCTTTGCCTGCCGAGACATTGGTTTTATCAGAAGCAAACTTATTTTTAACAAATGTTGGACTTTTTACTTTGCAAACGGCAATTTTATCTCCAGCAGAAGGTTTTTGTTGAACAGTCTGGGCATTGCCTTGGAGCATTAACCAAGCAAAACCACTAACTCCTAAAGCGGTATAAATTATTTTTCTCATGTTGAATAGTAGCTTTTTAGCATTAAGCTTTGAGATTACTTTACAAAAATACTTTTAAATTTCACACTCAAAACTCACAGCTTGATTTATTATTTGCTTTTTCTAACTGGTAAAAGCGGAGCACTTGGTTTAATAGTATCATAATCTACTACACCATTTGCGGCAGCCCATTTGAAATAGTCATTAGAAAGCGCATCTACTATCAATGGATTTTTGGCTGCTACATTCTGTGTTTCACCTCTATCTTTATCTAAATCAAACAACTGCCATTGATAAGAAGGATAGATAGAAACTAATTTCCATTTGCCTTTTCTTACGGCTCTATTGCCTGCTCTTTCCCAGAAAATACCTTCTTCGCGTTGTATTTCCTTGTTGTCAAAAAGCAACCCTGTCAAACTTTTGCCCGGTAATTGATTGGTTTTTACGCCATTAAATGTTTCAGGATATTTTGCTTCTGCCAATTCATAAAAAGTAGGTGCTAAATCAATTAAATGTGCCGTGCCTTTACTGATAGTCCCCGATTTTATTTTCTTTGGAAACCATGCGATAAATGGCGAGCTGATACCACCTTCGAAAGCAAAAGATTTGAATGAACGAAAAGGTGAATTTGATAAGAATGACCAGTTTTTACCTTGCGATTCAAATGAGCCAGAAGTCCCTACTGGACCAGCATTTTTCCCTACTTTATTCCCCAAATGTGCTACATCTTCCGCAGGAGCACCGTTGTCAGAAATAAAAACAATTAAGGTGTTTTCATCTTGTTTCAGTGCCTTTAGGCTTGCTATTAACTTCCCGATGCCTTGGTCAACTCTATCCAACATGGCAGCATACACTTCCATTTTAGCTTTCCAAAGTTCTTTTTCATCATAGGTTAAATTATCCCATTCAGGAATCTCTGCATCTTTTTCTGCAATGGTTTGTTTTTCGTCCAGAATGCCTAATGATTTTAATTTAGCCAAACGATTCTTTCTGAGAGCATCCCAACCCAAATCGTATTTGCCTTTATACTTAGCAATATCTTCTGGCAAAGCTTGTAATGGCCAATGTGGTGCCGTATAAGCTAAGTATAAAAAGAAAGGCTTTTCTTGATTAGCTGGTTCGCTAATGAATTTTATAGCATGATTCGTTACTTCATCCGTAAAATAATATGAGTTTGGTTTTGGATGAATCTGTTGATTATTTTCAATCAAGCTAACAGGATATGGACGTCCAAGTGGAATATCTTCAGCATCAAAATAATTAGCACCACCCCCTAAAATACCATAAAATTGATCAAAGCCTCTTTGAGTAGGCCATACAGATTTATCTTTTCCTACATGCCATTTTCCAGAAAGATAAGTATTATAGCCCGCTGTTTTAAGTACTTCGCCGAAAGTTAATGACTCTTTATTCAAAAAACCTTGGTATGGAGGCGAACCCAAATCAATATCAAAATAACCAACTCCAGCTTTATGAGGATATTGCCCCGTAATCAATGACGCACGTGTAGGAGCACAGATTGAATTATTGTAAAATTCTTTAAACCTGATGCCTTCAAAAGCCAGCTTGTCGATATTAGGCGTATTGATTTCTGAACCATACGCACCAAGGTCAGAATAACCCATATCGTCTACCATGACTAAAATGATATTTGGCTTTTTGTTTTGGGCAAAAGTATATTGAGTAGATAGGCCTAAGGCAAATAAAATCCCCATCCAAGTAAATGCTTTATTTTTCATAATAATGATTATGCTAACAAATGGTCTTCTTTTAAATAATATTTCTTAAAACACTCAAAGCTCGATTCTCACAGCTCCTTAAAACCTCGTTCCATTTCCGATTTGAACCGCAGGTTTTATTTTATCATAATTTTCTACATTATTTTTCTTTGTCCATGCTTCATAGTCAGCGATTAGTGCTTTTACTATCTCTGGATTCTTGGCTGACAAATCTACTGTTTCACCACGGTCTATATCCAAATCATAGAGTTCCCATCTTTTTTCTGGATAGGTAGATACTAATTTCCATTTTCCCTTTCTTACGGCTCTGTTACCACCACGTTCCCAGAAGATGGGCTGTTCACGATTCACTTCAGTACCTTCAAATAATAATTTTTTCAAGCTGACACCTGCTAAAGCATTGGTTTTTAAACCATTATAATTTTCTGGATATTTTGCACCTGCTACATCATAAAAAGTAGGTGCTAAGTCAATTAAATGTCCTGTTCCACGAGCGATACCCCCGGCTTTAATTTTTTTAGGGAACCAAGCTATAAATGGCGAGCTGATGCCTCCTTCATGGAAATTGTTTTTATAAGAGCGAAATGGCGTATTAGACAATGAAGCCCAACTTTGGTCTTGGTATTCATAAGAACCTGAGGACCCAATAGGACCAGAATTTCTAGCACGTTTTCTGCCTAAAGGTGAATACCCACCTTGAGCACCATTGTCGGAAATGAAAACGATTAATGTATTTTCATCCTTTTTAAGCTCCTTTAATTTGGCTAATACTCTTCCTACGTTTTGATCAACACGGTCGAGCATGGCAGCATATACTTCCATTTTCTTTTGCCACAATTGTTGCTCATCATAAGTAAAAGCATCCCAACTAGGCACTTCTTCATCGCGTGTAGCAATAGGTTGTTTAGGGTCTACCAATCCTAATTGTACTTGTTTAGCATGACGAATGACTTTTAGAGAATCCCACCCTAGTTTATATTTACCACGATATTTGGCAATGTCTTCTGGTAAAGCTTGTAAAGGCCAGTGTGGAGCATTGAAAGCTAAGTACAAGAAAAATGGTTTTGAACTCTTGTTTTGTTCTTCAATAAATGACAGTGCTTTATCTGTAATAGTATTTGTTAGATATTCTCCCTCTTTTAGGTTAATTCTTTTATTGTTTTCTACCAATTCCACTGGCGCATCTTTTGCATCGGCATAAAAATTACTAGCGCCACCGATGAAGCCATAGAATTTATCAAACCCTCTCTGATTTGGCCAATACAAACTATCGTTGCCTACATGCCATTTACCAGAAAGGAAAGTGTTGTATCCTGCTGTTTTAAGTACTTCGCCAAAAGTCAAAGATTCTTTATTTAAAAAGCCTTGATAAGCGGGCAAACCCAAATTGACATTAAAATATCCTACACCCGCCTTATGGGGATATTGACCCGTAATTAATGAGGCACGCGTAGGAGCGCAAATAGAGTTATTATAAAATTCTTTCAGCCTGATACCTTCAAAAGCTAGTTTGTCAATATTAGGAGTATTGATTTCTGAACCATAAGTACCTAAGTCTGAGTAACCCATGTCATCTACCATTACTAAAATAATATTGGGAGGCGTTGAGCTTTTTTTCTTTTGTGCAAAAGATGCCATTCCCAGCGACAAAAGAGTAAATAAGAATATGTATTTAATTTTCATGAAATGGATAATTCTATTTAAACTATGGATTAAGTTATATAAAATTTTTAAATTAATACTTTGTGTATTATAGAACATGCAAGATGTAATCCATAATGTTATGGAATAAATGATAGTCCAGAAATGAGGAGATAGGCTATTGTTATTAGCTACAACAGCAACAATTTTGATTTGAAAAAATGGAGCTTGCCACTGTACGGAAACTTTCCCTACATTTTAGAAAAATGTATAAATTATTTGTGTTCATAATTATTTTTTTAAAACTGTATTGACTCTTTTACTTGTTGGTGGCTAACAAGTAAAACTATTAGTCTATAATTTCTATAGGCAAATATGGTTTGTTGTTTTTAATTTTGCAAATTTTTTATTTAAAATATGTATTTCTTGCTTATGGCGAGCATCTAGCAAAACAAAAGAGAAATAAGATGTTTTTAAGTGAAGTCGATAGTGGTTAGCAACTATTGTATAAAACAAATAATAGGAAAATGTTAAATGATTATTTATTTTAGTATGATTTTAAACTAGCGTTTGTGTCCTTAAGGAAGAAAATGTATTGTTAAATGCTTATACCTAACTGAATTATAAAGCATTATAACATTAATAATTGTATGATAATGAATTTACCGAAAGAGCAAACAGGAATTTTTTCTGTGAAGATTTCTGTACAAAATGTTTATCGGATATGTTTGGGTGTATTCTGTTGTAATCTTTTTTTTCTATTCGGAACTTGGCTGAGTAAACAAACTTTTATTGAAAGTGCCAAGTTTTCTGTACAGCTTATAATTGTTCTTTTAGATCTTACTAATGAGAACATCGTAGCATCATGGTATGCTTCAATGCTGTATTTCTCAATAGCCATAATTGCATTCTTATGTTTCTTAATTGATAACCAACACTCTGAAACATTGGCAAATAAGGTTTTCAATAGCCTCTGGATTATTATTTCTGCTATATTTTTCACATTATCTTTTGATGAGATGGGTTCATTTCATGAAGTAATAGGTGAAACCGCACTGCTTAAAAAATTAGGAGATGGAATAAGTACAGGCTGGTATCTGTTTTATGCTTTTATAGCCATTATAGGTTTAATAATGTTGTTATTCTTTTTTGTGAAATTCAGGCGCTATAAAATAGTATTATCGTTAAGCTTTATTGGTGTGATTTTACTGTTGAGTAATCCATTACAAGAGCAATATGAAATGTCATCATGGCAAAACGCACCAAACCCTGCTACTTGGAAACGCCCAATGCTATTCTTATTAATCGAAGAGGGATCTGAAATATTTGCTTCATTTTTTTTATTTGTTTCATTCATAGTTTACTTACTTAAAAAGAGAACAGTTTCATCAGTGGGGCAAATGTTTATAAAAATGGAGTTTGCTCTAAGTAAGCATTTTCTTGGGTATCAAGTTTTTACTTTAATAGCATTAGGTATACTTATGCAGGTAGTATATCACTTTCCATGGACTATTTCTGGAAGAAGCGACACAGGGTTACCACAAAACTGGTTTCCATGTATTGCTAGTTTTAGTGCTTTTATTATTTGCTTATATTTCGACTTTTCTTTTAAGAAAAAAATGGGCTTTTTAAGAAGTATTTATATAATCCTTGCTTTTGTATGCCTGTCAACTTCAATCTATTTTGGCAGTAATATGTATTATTATGATACAACCTTTATTGCCAAAATTAAATTTATGCTTTTTGGTGCTATAATATTAATTGGTACAATTGCAATCTTAGAATTTAAAGGATACATCATCAGGGTACTTATACTAGGCTGGATTACTTTTTTTGCTTTATCTATTTATTGCTCTGATTTCAACGCAACCGTTTGTGGATATGTATCCTTTTCGTTTCTTCTCATTGCTTTTTTACTTCACTATAAACGTCTTTTATTATTGAAAGAAGGCTATCACTACATAGTTTTATTCTTTCCTTTCTTTCTTATCTAATAGGATAAAATCGTACACTTTTCTTTATAATTTCAAAAAACTCTAACAGATGTCGATAAACTTGTGCTTTTTGTCGAATAAGGAGATGGTTTTTGCGTTTTTATTTACTATTTTTAGATTATGCTGTTTTAATCCATTTTTTAGGATAGGGTTAAACAGTCTATTTTGTCACGATTTTTACCTCATTTAATTTTAACTTCAATCAACAAACCCCAATATGAATAGAAGGGATTTTATCCAATTATCTGGTATGGGCTTAGGTGCCATGATGGGCTCGTCCGTTCCTGTTTTGGGAAATATGGTTACAGCAGAACGTTTGCTAGAACCTGCTGCAGATGTAGCCTTTAAAAAAAGAATGGCAGACATCGCTTTGAATGCTACCAAATCTCGTGGTGCTACTTATACCGACGTTCGAATCGGTAGATATTTACAACAATTCTTGTTTACCCGCGAAAACAAAGTTCAAAACATTGTTAATGCTGAATCGTATGGCGTGGGTATCCGTGTAATTGCTAACGGAACTTGGGGTTTTGCCGCAACAAGTGATGTTACACCTGAAGGTATAGCCAAATGTGCAGAAACTGCGGTAGCTATTGCTAAAGCGAATGCTAAAATCCAAAAAGAGCCTGTAATTCTTGCTCCACAAAAAGGTGTTGGTGAGGTTTCATGGAAAACTCCTATCCAGAAAAATGCATTTGAAGTACCTGTTCAAGAAAAAATAGATTTGTTGATGAAAGTAAACAGCGAAGCCCTGAAAAATGGTGCAGGGTTTGTTACTTCCAACCTGTTTTTAGTGAACGAGCAAAAATATTTTGCATCTTCAGATGGTTCTTATATTGACCAAGATGTACACCGCATCTGGCCTACTTTCACGGTAACTGCGGTTGATAAAGCGGCTGGCAAATTCAAAACACGTGATGCCATTAGTTCTCCAATGGGCATGGGTTATGAATATTTAGACGGCTTAGCAAGCGAAAAAATCGCTGCACCAAACGGCTTAGTAGGTTATCGCAATTCTTACGACATGGTAGAAGATGCTATCATGGCAGCTAAGCAGGCTAAGGAAAAAATGACAGCTAAATCGGTATTGGCTGGTAAGTATGATTTAGTACTTGACCCTAACCACTTAGGCTTGACTATTCACGAGTCGGTTGGTCACCCAACGGAGCTTGACCGTGTATTGGGCTACGAAGCCAATTATGCAGGAACTAGCTTTGCAACATTAGATAAATGGAAAACGAAGGCTTTCAACTATGGTAGCAAACAAGTAAATATTGTAGCTGACAAGACACAGCCCTATACGTTAGGTACAGTAGGGTATGATGACGAAGGCGTACCTTGTAAAGAATGGGATTTGATTAAAGATGGGATTTTGGTAAACTACCAAGCTATACGTGACCAAGTAAATATTCTAGGAGAAAATGCATCGCATGGATGTTGTTATGCCGACAACTGGAACTCAGTACAATTCCAAAGAATGCCAAATGTGTCTTTACGTCCTGGTAAAGAAAAGTTGAGTGTTTTTGACATGATTAAGGGCGTTGAAAAAGGTATTTATATCATTGGTCGTGGTTCATATTCTATCGACCAGCAACGTTATAACTTCCAATTTGGGGGTCAGTTATTCTATGAAATCAAAAACGGAGAGATTGTAGGAATGTTAGATGACGTAGCTTATCAATCAAATACACAGGAATTCTGGAATTCTTGCGCACAGATTTGTGATAAAGACGATTATCGTACATTCGGTTCGTTCTTTGACGGGAAAGGACAGCCTTCGCAAGTAAGTGCTGTTTCGCATGGAAGTGCCACGACTCGTTTCAACGGTGTAAATGTGATTAACACAGGACGTAAAATATAGCTCAGCTATGAGCCATAAGTTATCAGCTATGAGATTTTAACAACTCAAAGCTCATTGCTCGAAGCTTACAGCTTTCAACTTAATCTCGAAAAAAAATGTCAATTATATTAACAAAAGAAGAAGCTAAAAAGATAATAGACAAAGTTTTAGCATTTTCAAAAGCTGATGAAATGAGTGTGGCACTAAGTGGAAGTCGCACAGGAAATATTCGTTATGCTCGAAATTCTGTTTCTACAAGTGGGGAGTCATTAGACCTCTCTTTGGCAGTAACAGCAGTATTTGGCAAACGTGCTGGTACAGCAACCATCAATGAATTTGATGATAAATCATTAGAAAAAACTGTTAGAAGAGCAGAGGAAATAGCCAAATTGGCACCAGAAAACCCTGAATATGTACCGATGCTCGGGCCACAGAAATACATAGAATCTGGTACGTTTTCACAAAGTACAGCGAGTATTGATCCTGACTATCGTGCAAAAGCTGCTTTTGAAAGTATTGACCCATGTTCTAAAAAGAATTTGACAGCGGCAGGGTATTTAGAAGATTCTTCGGGCTTCAATGCCATTGGAAATAGCAAAGGGCTATTTGGTTATAACAAATCTACTTCCATCGACTTTTCAATTACAGTTCGAACAGCAGATGGTTTAGGTTCTGGCTATGCTATTCGTGATTTCAACGATGCTTCAAAGTTGAATACAAAGTCGGCTACTGAAGTAGCGATGCAAAAAGCTTTGGCTTCAAGTTCAGCAAAGGCATTAGAACCGGGAAAATATACTGTAATCCTTGAACCTGCGGCATCGATTGATTTATTGCAAAATATGATGCGAAGCTTAGATGCCAGAAGTGCAGACGAAGGAAGAAGTTTCTTGAGTAAAAAAGGCGGTGGTATTCGTTTAGGTGAAAAGTTGTTTGACGAAAGAGTAAGTATTTTTTCAGACCCAGCTAATATTGAAATTCCTAAAGCAGGGTTTTCGGGTGATGGTCGTCCACAAGAAAAAATCTATTGGATAGAAAACGGCGTGGTTAAAAACCTAACCTATTCAAGATTCTGGGCAGAGAAAAAAGGAGTGAAAGCTACACCACCACCATCAGGATTTATCATGGCTGGCGGTTCAGAATCACTAGCTGACTTGATTAAAGGTACTGAAAAAGGCATTTTGGTTACTCGTTTCTGGTATATCCGTGCCGTTGACCCTCAAACATTATTGTATACAGGACTTACACGTGACGGTACTTTTTATATAGAGAAAGGAAAAATTAAGTATCCAATCAAAAATTTCCGTTTCAACGAAAGCCCCGTAATTATGCTTAATAATTTAGAAGCAATGGGTGCTCCGATGCGCATAGGAGGTAGTTTGGTTCCTCCATTAAAAATAAGAGACTTTACCTTCAGTAGTTTATCTGATGCAGTATAGTTAATAGAAGGTGGATGGTCTGAATAGTCAGCCATTCACCTTCTATATTTAACCATTCATCAAAATCATACTTTTCAAAGTATTTATATCTTCATCAAAAACAATATATTTAGGTATTTGGAAAAACCTATCGAACAGGTTTGAGGAATTATTTATTGATATTTTGGTAATATCCAAAAGCATCTATAAGTAAAAATTCTTATCTGTTTCTTAAGCACTTTTCCTCTATCTATTCAACTAAAAAAACTAAAAAGCTTTGAAAAGAAGAGATTTTATTCAAATGTCAGGCTTGGGAATGGGAGCATTGATGCTTCCCAATATTCCAATCGTAGGAAGGCCTGTTTCCGCTGAGGCTCTTATGGATGGCTACGTAGATGTAGCAGTCAAAAAAAGATTAGCTGATGCTGCACTCAATGCCGCTAAAGCTAAAGGAGCAACTTACACAGATGTAAGAATTGGGCGTTATCTCAATCAATATGTTGTAACGCGTGAAGACAAAGTTCAAAACATTGTCAACACAGAATCTTATGGCGTAGGCGTGAGAGTAATTGCCAATGGTTGTTGGGGTTTTGCAGCCGTAGTGGATGCCAAATCAGAAGCTGATACAGCAAGAGCCGCTGAAGAAGCTGTAGCTATCGCTAAGGCAAATGCTAAATTGATGACCCAGCCTGTACAATTGGCTCCTCAGAATGGCTATGGCGAAGTAAGCTGGAAAGCTCCTATTCAAAAAAATGCTTTTGAAGTACCAATCAAAGAAAAAGTAGATTTATTACTAGGAGTAAATGATGCCGCCATGAAAAATGGTGCTAATTATGTAAACTCAGTACTTTTCTTAGTAAATGAGCAAAAGTATTTTGCTTCTTCTGATGGCTCGTATATAGATCAAGATGTTCATAGAATCTGGCCAATCTTTAATGTAACGGCTATCGACCCTAAGTCTGGGAAATTTGAGACGCGTAGAACATTAAGTGCTCCGATGGGAATGGGCTATGAATACCTACAAACCAATCCTAGCGATAAAATAACAGGCATTACTACTCGCTACAACAAGGGTTATGATATGTTAGAGGATGTTATCGCAGCCTCAAAACAAGCTAAAGAAAAACTTACTGCCAAGTCTGTTGAAGCAGGTAAATACGATTTAGTATTAGACCCATCACACTTATGGTTAACCATTCACGAATCTGTGGGTCACCCATTAGAGCTTGACCGTGTATTGGGTTATGAAGCCAATTTTGCAGGTACTTCATTTGCTACACTTGACAAATGGCAAAGTAAAAATTTCAATTATGGCAGTAAACAAGTAAATCTATTTGCTGATAAAACTCAAGTAGGTTCGTTAGGTGCTGTAGGTTGGGACGACGAAGGAGTAAAAACCAAACAATGGGATTTAGTAAAAGAAGGTACTTTGGTAAATTATCAAGCCATTCGTGACCAAGCACATATTATTGGTGAAAAAGAATCTCATGGTTGTTGCTATGCAGATAGCTGGTCGTCTGTACAATTTCAGCGTATGGCAAATGTTTCGCTTGCTCCAGGCAAAGAAGCATTGTCAGTAGATGAAATGATTAAAGATGTTAAGAAAGGGATTTATATTGTTGGTGATGGTTCGTTCTCGATTGATCAACAGCGTTATAATTTCCAATTTGGCGGACAATTGTATTATGAGATTAAAGATGGAAAAATTGTAGGAATGCTAAAAGATGTAGCCTATCAATCTAATACACAAGAGTTCTGGAATTCTTGCGTAAAGGTTTGTGATGATCGTGATTATCGTTTGGGCGGTTCGTTCTTTGATGGTAAAGGTCAGCCTTCGCAATCAAGTGCAGTTTCTCATGGTAGTTCTACGGCTCGTTTTAATGGTGTAAATGTAATTAATACAGCACGTAAGATTTAATCTAGCTATGAGCAGTGAGCCTTCAGCTTTGAGTTTTTTATAAAACATCAGAGTAATAAAAAGCTTAAAGCTCATAACTCACAGCTTAAAGCTTATCAAACTCTTTAATCTCGAAATCAACATGTCAATAATATTAACTGAAAGTGAAGCTAAAGCCTTGTTAACAAAGGTTTTAAGCTATTCAAAAGCAGATGAATGCGAGGTCAATCTGCTAGGAGAAACCCGTGGAAATCTTCGCTATGCTCGAAATGAAGTTTCAACCAGTGGCGCTTTGACTAACCAAAACCTGACTGTTCAGTCAGCTTATGGGAAAAAAGTAGGCGTAGCAACCATTGATGAATTTGATGATGCTTCTTTAGAAAAAGTAGTACGACGTGCAGAAGAATTAGCAAAGCTTGCCCCTGAAAACCCTGAATATGTAGGCTTATTAGGACCACAAACTTATATTAAGTCAACAGGGTATTTTGAGTCAACAGGTAGCGTTACGCCCGATACGCGTGCAGAGGCCGTTGCAAAAAGTCTGAAACTATCTAGAGAGCAAAAGCTAGTTGCCGCAGGCTTTTTGGAAGACCAAAAAGGCTATACTGCCATGATGAATTCAAAAGGACTTTTTGCTTATTACAAAAGTACCAATGTGAATTTTTCATTGACGGTTCGTACAGAAGACGGTACTGGTTCTGGATATGTAGCTAAGGGGTATAGCGATGTCAATAAGTTAGACACAACCGCTGCCACTAAAATTGCTATGCAAAAATCTGTGGGTTCAAAAGGTGCGAGAGCACTTGAGCCTGGAAAATATACCGTTATTTTAGAACCTACGGCAGCTGTTGTATTGTTGGAAAACATTTACTATGATATGGATGCCCGTAGTGCTGACGAAGGACGTTCATTTTTCAGTAAGCCTGGGGGCAAAACGAAACTAGGCGAGAAGATTGTAGATGAAAGAGTAACGTTTTTCTCAGACCCTACCTATCCAGAGTTACCTGCTTCACCTTGGGCTGGCGATGGTCAACCACAAGAGAAATTGATGTGGATTGAAAAAGGAGTGGTTAAAAACCTGTCTTATTCAAGATATTGGGCCAAAGAAAAAGGCGTAAAACCTGTTCCTTTTCCTAATAATATGATTATGCCAGGAGGAACGGCTACCTTAGAAGAAATGATTAAAAGTACACAAAGAGGTATTTTGGTTACTAAGCTTTGGTATATACGTTCAGTAGACCCACAAACGTTATTACAAACAGGACTTACACGTGACGGTACTTTTTATATTGAAGATGGAAAAATCAAGTATCCTATCAAAAATTTCAGATTCAACGAAAGTCCGATTATCATGCTTAACAATCTTGAGATGTTAGGTAAAACTGAGCGTGTAGTCAGTACAGAATCGAATCAAAATTACATGGTACCGCCCATGAAAATCAGAGAGTTTACTTTCTCATCACTTTCGGATGCGGTTTAGAAAGCTTTAGGCAGTAGGCTTTAGGCAGTAAGCTTTGGTTTATAGAATAATTTAGGTTTTGAATTGTTTAAATTAAACACTTCTAATTCCTTAAAATTCAATAGCCTAAAGCTTACAGCCAATAGCTTATAGCATTTAAAAATATGAAACCATTTATTTTTACAAGAATTCAATATGCTTCTGGAGATTGGGATACAGATCAACGAATGCCTTCAAATATCCTTAATTCTTTGGTAGAATATACAACCATACCCATTGATGATAAAGAGAAAGTAGTCCTGTTGAGCAGTAACGAGCTTTTTAAGAGTCCTTTTTGCTATCTGAGTGGGCATAAATTAGTAGAATTCTCTAGTAAAGAACGAGACAATTTTCGCAAATATGTAGAAAACGGAGGTTTTGTATTTGTGGATGATTGTAACCATGATATTGATGGACTTTTTGCCAAATCGTTTGAACAAGAAATGGGAAGAACATTTGGAGAAAAAGCCTTACAAAAAATTCCGAATACTCATCCAATTTACAATTGCTTCTTTCACTTTGACGGCCCTCCAACAACAAGTTTTGAACTTAACGGTTGGGGAGATGACCTTGTACATGACTACCTAAAAGCTATTATTATTAATGGAAGAATTGGCGTTTTGTACAGCAACAAAGATTATGGATGTGAATGGGATTATGACTTCCGAAATAAACGGTGGCTCGCAGAAGACAATACAAAATTTGGAGTAAATATCATTCAATACGCACTAACAGTTTAGACATTGGAAAATAAAGACCTTACTTATTATAAAACATTGGTGGCTAAATTGCCATTACTAAAAAAAGAAATTGCTAAAGTAATTGTTGGGCAAGAAGAAGCGATTGATGAAATCCTGATTTCTCTTTTAGCAGGGGGGCACTGTTTACTAGAAGGTGTTCCTGGTCTTGCAAAAACGCTGATGGTAAAAACTATTTCTGAGGCTTTGGAGATGGCATTCAAAAGAGTGCAGTTTACACCTGATTTAATGCCGGGTGATATTGTAGGAACAGAAATTTTGGAGGAAGACCATGAAACTGGTAAGAAATTCTTCAAGTTCAATAAAGGACCCATTTTTGCAAACATTGTTTTGGCGGATGAAATAAACCGTACGCCACCAAAAACACAAGCGGCTTTACTCGAAGCCATGCAAGAATACAAGGTAACTTATGCAGGAACCAATTATGATTTGCCCAAGCCTTTCTTAATTATCGCTACGCAAAACCCTATCGAACAAGCGGGTACATATCCACTTCCAGAAGCGCAATTAGACCGCTTTTTGTTATATATCAAACTGGGTTATCCTTCTGAAACAGAGGAATTGCAAGTATTAAAAAGTACTACGGGCGTTGGTAAGCAAACTTTGCAAACCATCATGACCGATCAAGATATTATTACTTTACAACAACTAACACGTCAGGTACATATTAGTGAAGAACTGATTGTAAAAATTAATCAACTCGTAAGGTCAACGCGTCCAGCTAATTCTGATTCAGCTTTTGTAAAACAATGGTGTGAGTGGGGAGCAGGACCAAGAGCTGGACAAGCCCTAGTATTATGCGCCAAAGCTAGGACCGTATTGCACGAACGTTTTGCTGTTTTGCCAGAAGATATCAACACCCTTGCATTCCCGATTCTAAGACATCGTGTTTCCCTTAATTTCAGAGCCGATGCCGAAGGAATTACTACGGACGATGTAATTGCTGAATTATTGAAAAATTTGAAATAATTATGCCATTATTATCTAACGAATTAATAAAACTCAACAACCTTCAACTGGCTGGCAAATTGGTCAGTGAAGAGCTGATGCTGGGGATTCATCATAGTAAACGCTTTGGCTACGGAATAGAATTTGAACAATACAAGCATTATCAAGCTGGCGACGATCCTAAGCGAATCGATTGGAAACTATATGCAAGAACTCAGAAACATTTAGTCAGGGAATCTTCAACCGAAAGTAATTATCACCTTAGGTTTATTATTGATTTATCAGGGTCGATGAATTATACAGAGAATGGCGTAAGTAGGTTACAATATGCTAAAATCTTGTTGGCTTCATTGGCATATCTGGGTTATCGTCAAGGAGATATGATGAGTTTGTATGCCTTGCAAAATGGAGAAGTACAAACATTGGTCAGTTCAGGAAAAGAGTCTTTTCAAAGAATTTTGTATGCCTTAGAAAAAGCCGAAGCCAGTGGAGATTGGCTTAATGAAAATCCTAAATTTCCCATCTTTCAACAAAAGCAAAAAGAAGTTGTCATTTTTGTTTCCGACTTTTTACAAATCAATGAAGAATGGTTGAATTTGATTAAGAATCTAGCCAATCCGCATCGAGAAATAATAGTTTTTCAGGTATTGGGCAAACAAGAAATAGATTTTGATTTAAAAGGCTTTTTTCGCTTTAAAGACTTAGAAACAGGGAAGGAAGTTGAATTGCAAGCTGAAAGTATTAAAGCAGAAGTACTGAAAAATGCAGAAAGCTATCTAAAAAACCTGACATTGGCTTTACAAATTCCCTTTGTGTATTTACTCAGAACAAGTCTTGAAGAACCTATTGCTAATGTAATCAGTGAATCTTTGAAAAGGAGGTAAGAGTAATTTAGGCTATAAGCTTATAGCTCTGAATAGGAATTTTAATATACTTTGATTTGCATAAAGCCTAAAGCTTATTGCATAAAGCAAAAAAAATGGAATTATTAAATCCTTTGATGCTTTGGGGAGCATTGGCAATTGCAGTGCCAATTATCATTCACTTTTGGCATCAAAAAAAAGGAAAAGTTATATACTGGGCAGCAACAAATTGGTTAATCGAAAAGAATCTTCAACAATCTAGAGGCATTCGATTAGACAATATCTTTTTGCTTATACTCAGGTGTTTATTATTGCTTTTACTCTGTTTGTTATTAAGCAAACCATTATTGCATGCATTGAACAGGCATCAGGTAGCTCATAAAGTTCATTTGGTGCAGGCAAATTCGTTAGTTGTTAATAGCTATAAATTTGAATTGGAACAGGCTTTAAAAAAAGGAGAAAAATGTTATTGGTTTTCTCCAACCTTAGAACCTATTACCGATTTCAGCCAAACTATCAAAAACGAAAAGATTGATGGAATAACGATACAAAATAGTTTAAATCAACTAAGTGGATTAATTGATAATGAACAGATTAATATGTACTTCGTTAATTCAGAAGCATTAGCGAACTTACCTCATATTTTTGTGCCAAATACTTTTTCTGTTCATAGCTTAACAGATTCAAGTCAACAACAAGCTAAGCCTTATCTTGCATTAGCAGATAATAAGAAAGTCTTCATTGGTTCGAATAAATTATTAACCGCTACATCTGATAACATTGCAAATGGAGCAGTAAAGCATACTGGTTTGATAAAAGTACTCATTGAAAACATTGATGATAGTGAAAAGCAAAGCATAAAGGCTTCGCTCACAGCGTTATCACAAACCTATCAATTGGCATTTCAGTTGAGTGAAAAAGCAGAAGATAATGTTTCTTACGACATCGTATTTAGCAACCATCCTCTTAAAAAAGTACTTACAAACAATACCTTGTATTTTTTCTCAAATACTAATAAGTGGGAGGTAACAGGGTCACAGTCTAATCAGATATTAATTCCTGATTTACTAAATCCACAAAAGACCGAAATAGTTTATAATGGTTTACTCCCTGAGTTTTTAGGAGAAAAAATTATTCAGCATTTTGGTTTACAAAACGAGTACAAAGCATTAAGTCATCAACAACTCAATTCATTATTTAAAGCACAGAAATACTTCAAAGCATTATCAAATGATTGGTTTCCAAAATCATTGCTCTTGATTTTCATTTTACTGTTAGCTTTAGAAAGGTGGATTGCCATTTATAAAAACTCATGAATCAACTAAAACAAATTATCACAAAAGTCAAGATTCAGCTATATTTTATGGCTGGTTTGATGTGCTTATTGGTGGCTGGTTCGGCATATTTTTGTTTGTTATTATTACTGAAGTCTTCGGCTTTAGCAACAGTTGGTTTTGTAGTAGTCTTGCTTGTAATGGCATTTATCACAAAACTTTTTCAAAACAAAAGCACAGAAACTATTCATCTGATTCATCAAAAAATTGAAAATACAGAATACAGTCTTGAATTATTAGCCATTGAAAGTCCTAATTTGGCACAGCAGTTACAATTAGAACGCCTTTTTTCACAAGACCATTATCAAACTCCTTGGGTTTTTAAGAAAAATCTGATAGCCTATTTTGCAGTTTTTATGCTCTCATGGGTTTGCTATGCTTTTGTGCCGAGTTTACTAAAGAAACAATCGCAAAGTGTGGAAGCAGAAAAACAAAGTGCCTCACACGCATCTCAACAAATTAGTATTCCTGTTTTTACAAAAGCCAAACTAATTATTCAAGCACCTGCTTATACAGGTTTAAGTATTGTTGAAAGTCAGAACATGAATGCATCTGCCATTGTAGGTTCGTTATTAAAATGGCAAATACAATTTTCTAATACTGAACACCTTTCTGTGAAACTGGTTAATAATCAGGGAGATGAAATTGCTTTTAATAATAATAAAGGATTACTTGAACATTCCGACCAAATCTTAAGCTCGGGCTTATATGCCTTTAAAGCCTATTGGAATGATTCATTGATTTATCAATCCGACTATTATCGTCTGGAAGCCATTCCCGACTTAGCTCCTAAAATAGAGCCTGCCTCTAAAGAACTATACAAATTACATTATTTAAAAGACCCTAAGAATGTACAGATTTCAGCCAAGATTTCTGATGATTTCTTGGTAAGTCAGGCATTTATTGTAGCTACTTTAGCAAGAGGTTCTGGGGAAAATGTAAAATTCAGAGAAGTAAAAATTCCGATTACCAATGCCAATTTTAAGCAAACCAATGTCATTAAAAACATTGATTTAAAGGCTTTAAATTTTGCTCCTGGCGACGAGCTTTATTATTACTGGGCTGCCTTTGATAATAAACGTCCAACACCAAATTATACAAAATCAGACACTTACTTTATTGTTTACAAAGATACCACGCAAGTCGAGGAAGCAGATTTGGCAACGATGGCAATGAACATCATGCCTGAGTATTTCAGAAGTCAGCGACAAATTATTATTGATACTGAAAAGTTAATTGCCAAAAGAAAAAAGCTTCCTGCTAAAGAATTTAATAGTACTTCTAATGAAATTGGTTTTGATCAGAAGGCTCTTAGATTACGTTATGGACAATACTTAGGGGAAGAATTTGAAAATTCTATTGGCTCTGCCAATGCTTTGCCTAATGAAAACGAAGCAGGAGGGGATTTATTAAAAGGATTCCGCCACGCACACGATGAAGGTGAACATGACCAAGAAGCGGGCGAAAAGCATGAAGAACATGACCACGGTGGGAATAAACCAGATACGGATAATAAAGACCCATTAGCTGGTTTACTAGCAGATTACGTACACTCACACGATGATGGTGAAGCGAATACCTTCTATGAGCAGTCTACTAGAAGTCTATTAAAAATGGCTTTAGAACAAATGTGGCAGTCGGAATTACACCTACGGATGTATGAACCTGAAAAAGCGATTCCTTTTGAAAAGAAGGCCTTAGAATATCTGAAATCGGCACAACATAAAGCACGTACTTTTGTAAAAAAGACGAGTTTTGACCCACCACCGATTAAAGAAAAAGAAAAGCGTTTAACGGGTGAATTGACAAAGTTTAATGAGAAGTTTTCATTTGAAAAAAACTATTCTCAACTACAAATTGAAAGTTTGGTAGCCGAAGTAATAGGCATTGCTAGCACAAAGGCTGAGAACCAAAAATTATCGGTACAGAATAAGCAAAAGGTATTATTGTTAAGTACTATAATGAGTTCAAAAATCATCAATAGTAGTTTAAACAATTGGTCAATTCTGACGGCTTTGCAAAAAATGATTAATGATAAAGATTTATCAAAAGCTGAAACAATCACCTTACAAAATAAACTATATCAATTGCTTAACAAAACACTTCCAACTAAAAATAATCTTTCAAGTCCATCATATTTAGGAGAAAAGAAGCTAGAAAAAGCCTTTTGGAAGAATGTTAGTTTATGAAGCTGTTTAAACTTTCCCTTACGGGTTAAACTAAGTCTTTTAGAATAGCTTGTTCCAAAATTTATTCAACGTAGCGATGCTATGCTTCGCAAATTTTGAAAAAATCAATTCAAAAATACAATACTTTCACCTCAGAAACGGAAAGTTTAAACTGCTTCTATAAAAAAATAAATTCATCAATGATATTAAATCTATTTACGTTGAATACTTTCGGTACTTTCGACTGGCTAATTATTCTAGCCTTGTTGGCTTTACTTTTGGTACAAATTGTGGCGATATGGCGAAATAAATCTGGTTCAATGTCAAGAATTTGGCTAAAAACTGGATTGAACTTGTTACTTTGGCTCACTGTCTGCCTATTTTTCATTAATCCTGCCATAGAAAAATCTATTGATTCAAATAAGATATTATTAGTGAGTGATAATATCCCTCAGCAAGCCATTCAAGCAGTAAAAGATAGTTTAAATATTACTGAGGTATTTTCTCAAAAAGCTTTCAATCGTCAAGTAATTGATAATCCACAATTGATTAGTCAGCTTGGGAAAATTTATCTGTTTGGTGAAGATGCAACGCCAGAATTACTGAGCAAACTCAATCAAAAAAGCATTTATTGGATTCCTTATTTTCAACCTGATGAATTACAAGCAATACATTGGAAAGGCATACTTAATAAAGGTGAAATACAACAGATAGATGGTAAAATTAGCTCATCAAAAGTACAAATGCTTCGATTGAAATATGGCAATCAAATAGTAGATAGCCTAAAATTATCGAAAGGGTTCAATGGCTTTCAGTTACGTTTTACTAATTTTTCTATTGGCAAAACAGCTTTAACATTAACGTTAGAAGAGAAACCTTTGCAAGAAGTTAATTTTTTCAGTCTCAAAAATCAACCTAAACATTTTCAGTTTATCCTATCAAACCCTGACTTTGAGAGCAAAACTTTAGCCGACTGGCTCGGGAAAAATGGTAATCAAGTAGAAACCATTACCACCGTCGCCAAGAATACACAAAGTAAATTTTCAATTAATACTACAAAGAAATTTGTACCAGATATTATCATTACAGACCCTTCAAATGCAGGGAATAGTTTGGTAAAAAAGGCCTTTGCAGAAGGAAAAAGTATTTTATTTATTAATATAGAAGACCCTGACATTGCTATTAAAAGTATCAATCAGCATTTAGGGACAAAATGGAAAGTAAGAAGAACTTCAACACAAGAAAACCTTGTTATTTCGCAAGACCTGACGGCTCATCCTTATCAGTTTGAACCTGTCGCATTTCAAAAAGTCGTTTTTGAATATCCTATTGCGATACAAAAACATTATGGCAAAGTGGGCATTAGTTTGTTAAACGAAAGTTTTCCTTTGATACTTAGTGGAGATAGTATTACTTATACCAAGATCTGGCAGAGTACATTTCAGGCACTAAATCCGTCTTCTGACAATGCTATTCGTATTGATGCTCCTGTTTACCCAGATGTTGTAGAAAACCTTAAAACCGTACAGAATACTGAAAACAGGGTTATCGTTGCAAAAGATACTGCCTTTACCACCCAATCGGGCATTAATCCCTTATCTGCGGAAGCAAAATATACTTTTAGAAAAACTGGATGGAATACCTTTCAGGATAGTTTAGCAGTATATGTCGAAGAAAATCAAAATGATATTGCCCGTGCAAAAAGTATCAAACCGTATTTAAAAGAAAGTATCGATAGTACAGGCAATACTGCCCAAAGTATTTCAACAAGTCTTCCCGAATGGCTTTGGTATGTTTTAATCGTATTGCTTCTAACAGCCTTATGGCTTGAACCTAAGCTTTAATTAATATTCTTATCACTAGGCAGGGACTCAAGTCCCTGCCTAGTGATAAATAGGGCTAGCTACACTTAAAATCTCCTTATTATTCTCCTCCATTCTTCCAATTTTAAAATTTATTCAAAAAAATCTCCAAATGACTAAGGGGCTTTTTGATAGATTGTGTCTTACCTTTATATACGATAGAATAATTCAAAGAATTTTTTGTTAAAATCATAGCTTATGAGTCCCTCAAAAAAACATGAATCCATTGATGAATTAAGTAATCTTACGGTTACTCAGCTAAAAGTTTTAGACGAGGAAGCACAAGATATTACACTTGAGGGGAAAACTGCATTCAATGATTCTGAGCTTTTTATTCGCAAGGCTTTTGAGGAATCTCCGCAAAAAGGTTGTGAAATGTTATTTAGGCGTTATCATAAAATTCTTTGCAGTCATGCAGTGCGTTTTGTGTATTCAAAAGAACTTGCCGAGGACTTGGTCAGTGAAGTATTTTGCAGGTTTTGGAAAACAAAAGCATATCTGACGGTCACGTCTTCCTATCGTTTTTATTTGTTCAGATGTGTTCGAAACGAAGCTTATAATCATATTCGTTCAGAATTTAAACAGTTAGATGAGCTTGATTCAGCCATCCATTTTGAATCAGCATTAGGACAACGCCCCGATAGCATAACGCAATTTGAAGAAGTATTCCATCAGGTAGAAGAATTAGTAGAATCGCTCTCACCACAATGTAGAAAAGTATTTCTGTTAAATCGGTTTGAGGGCAAAAAATATCAGGAAGTCGCCACCGAATTAAATATTTCTATCAAAACCGTTGAAGTTCATATTGGTAAAGCATTGGCAATTATTCGGAAAGGATTAAAAGAGCATTGGTTAATTAGTATGGTCTTATTCCTAATGCAGCGTTAAAGTCTGGTCATTCATATCCTGATTTTAAATGCTCCAACAAGATAACACTAAGGGGATTTTTTTAAAATAGTGTCTTAATAATATAGACCAACTTCTAATACTATTATCCGATTCTATTAAAGCCTTGAAATACAATGAAACTAGAAATAACATACGAATTAATATTTGACCATTTTGCTCGGAAGACCTCACCTTTGCAACGCAATCTTATTGAAGAATGGCTAAAGGATGAAGCCAATGAGGAATTGTATTATCAATGGCTAGAAGAATGGGAGAAAAGACATCCGCAGTATTTAGCTGAAAGCGATGAAGCTTTGACTGGTTTTACTAGTTTTATTAAGAGTAATCCTCACGACGAATTGCTTGATGAAGAAGAAATAACTGAACTAGTATCAGAAAAGAATAATCGTCGAAGAATGAATTGGCTAATTGCCGCTTCAATTGTATTGCTGATAGGTTTAACGGCTTTTATTTTTCAAGATAAAATCATCTATCAAAACTATCAAACTACTTTTGGCGAAACGCAGTCTTTAGTCTTGCCAGATGGTAGTAAAGTAACCCTTAATTCAAATTCATCACTTCGTTTACTTCGCTGGGGTTTTGGCCAAACTAACAGAGAGGTTTTTTTAAACGGAGAAGCTAATTTCTCAGTAAAACATACAGTTGACAATCAGAAGTTTATCGTAAAATCTGCTAATAATTTTGAAGTAGTAGTGTTAGGTACTGAATTTACGGTGTATGCTAGAAAAAGAGGCTCAAAAGTTATTTTAAATAAAGGCAAAGTGCAATTGCGTTATCAAGAAGGAAAACAAAGCAAAAATGTAATGATGAAGCCAGGTGAATTGCTAACACTGGATCGCCACAATCATATACAAATCAAAGAAACTGCCGAACCACAAGCCTATTCGGCATGGGAAGAGAAACGCTTTGTCTTTGAAGAAACTACCTTAGAAGAAGTCGCCTATTTATTAGAAGAAAATTATGGATTACAAGTAGAAATAAAAGGTTCAGAGCTTTCAAAAAGAGTACTGATGGGCTCGTTCAGGGCAGAAAATGTAGATGAACTTTTAAAATCAATTTCAGAATTATTAAACATTAATGTGGTCAGACAAGGAACACACGTGCAATTGTCGGAATACTAAAAACATTTCCTAAAAAACATCTCCTCCATTTATTATGAAAAAACGATTACAAAAAGCCTCAAAAATGGGGCTTATGGTCACTCTCATGCTTCTTGGTAAGCAAATAGGCCTTTCGCAAGCCCTTGCGATGGTGCAACAAATGCCTCAAAATTCGCAGGCAGAAAGAGCTCCATCCTCTAGTAAGAAACTTAAAGATGCTTTATCGGAATTAAAAAACCAGTATAAAGTAGAAATCATGTTTGAACTGAAAACGGTTGAACGCTACATGGTTCAAACTGGAAGCATCAATAATAATTTGAGTATCGAAAAAAATCTCGACCATTTACTTTCTCCATTCGGGCTGACCTATAAAAAAGTAAACAAAACTTCTTATTTGGTTATGGAAGGAAAAAAAGAAAAAGGAAGAGGTGATTCGGTAACGCCCTCTTCCGAGAATATTTCCAACCAGAAAAGTGTAGAACTTAATAATACGGCTAATACTTCCATGTCGGATGTACAAGCTGAAAGTATAGCCATTGTAGAACAAACCGTTTCAGGAAAAGTAATCGACGAAAAAGGCATGGGCTTACCCGGGGTGAATATTGTTCTTAAAGGAACTAATAGAGGGGTAAATTCAGATGCGAATGGTAATTATAAAATAGCAGTACCAGACGACAAGGCAGTTTTAGTATTCAGTTTTGTAGGTTATATGAATAAAGAGGTTTTAGTAGGGAATCAAAAGAATATCAATGTTTCTTTACAAGTGGATGATAAAACTTTGAGTGAAGTAGTGGTAGTAGGGTATGGTACTGTACAAAAGAAAGATTTAACAGGCTCAGTTTCAGTATTAAAATCTGCTGATATCGTTGCTACGCCAACGAGTAATGCCTTAGAATCTCTACAAGGAAAAATTGCAGGGCTAGATTTAACCAGAAACGATGGTCAGGCAGGGTCAACGCTAAGTTTTACTTTACGTGGGAACCGTTCATTAAGTGCTTCTAACTCTCCTTTGATTTTAGTAGACGGTGTACCTTATAGTGCCTCTGCATTAGAGATTAATCCATCGGATATTAAAACGATGGTGGTATTGAAAGATGCTTCTTCAACTGCCATTTATGGTACACGTGGTGCAAATGGCGTTATTTTGATTACGACTAATAGTGGAACATCAGGCAAAACAAAAATTTCATTTAGTTCCTATTATGGTGTACAAGACAACGCTGGCTTAGGAGCTATTCAAAATGGTGAAGAATACGCAACTTTCAAAAGAGAGGCGTTCCGTACCAGAGGAATTACAGATGATGCGGCGATATTCAATCCTGAAGAATTAGATGCGATTAAAAATCACAAATTTGTAGATTGGCGAGGAGAAATCTTAAAGAAAGGCTCTATACAAAATCATGAAATTTCGTTGAATGGTGGTAATGAAAAAACAACTTTTAATATTTCATTCGGTGCTTATGGCGAAAAAGGATTGTTTAAAAATGATCAATTGACACGTTATAACGGAAGTGTGGGCGTTAATCATCAATTGTTTCAAAACGTAAAAATTGGTTCAAAGATTTTCTATACTTATCGTGATAACGACATCCGCCAAGACCCTTTAAATCAGGCTAATAAAATAAATCCTTATGGTACTCCTTACGATGCTAACGGAAATATTATTATTTATCCTGTAGCTGGACAAAGCTTTAACATTACGCCATTGGCTGATGAAGTACCGGGGGTTTACACCAATAATTTATTAGAAAAAAGGATTTTTAATGCTTCATATTTAGACTGGGAAATTATCAAAAACCTTACATTCAAAACTTCTTTTGGGTTAGATATTCAGAATAGTAGAAGAGGGTATTACTATGGCGCTCAAACCATTACGAGAGCTGGAAATATCTCTCAATCAGGTATTGAAAGTGCCAATGTGTTGAATTATACATGGGAAAATACCTTGACATATCTTAAAACCTTAGGTAAACATGATTTCAATTTCTTATTAGGAAATAGCTTTTTAAGTCGCTCAACAGAATCATTTTCAGGAACAGGTTTCAATCAAGTATCAGAGACTACTACCTTTTATGATTTAGGGGCAAACTCAACCCAAGTAGCCATTAAAAGTGGTTTGGTAGAAAGCACCTTGGAATCGTTCTTTGGCCGTGTAAACTATCAATACAATAACAAATATTTATTAAGTGCCAGTTTAAGAGCGGACGGTTCATCAGTATTGGCAAAGGGTCATAAATGGGGATACTTCCCTTCGGTAGCTTTGGGTTGGAGAATCTCTGAAGAATCTTTTATGAAAAATGGCTCATTGTTCACTGATTTAAAATTAAGAGGTAGTTATGGTATTTCAGGAAACTCTGCGATTTCTCCTTATCAAACGTTGGGTGGTTTAGGAAAAGTAACTTATTCTTTCGGTGAAACAGCAGCGTATGGTTATTATCCTAAGGCGATTTCAAACCCTAATCTTTCTTGGGAAACGACAGCAACAACCAATATTGGTATCGACTTTGGTATCTTGAATAATAGAATAAGCGGAGCAATCAATTACTACCAAAGTAATACTAGCGATTTGTTGATGCAACGTGTATTACCTAATACTTCTGGTTATACCAGTGTATATGAAAACGTAGGGAAAACAGCCAACAAAGGTTTAGAAATAGAAATTTCTACATTGAATCTTGTAAATCAATCACCTAAAGGTTTAAAATGGTCAACTGATTTCACTTTCTCGACCAACAAAGAAGAAATCGTAGCGTTGACAGGTGGTGCTGACAGAGACTTAGGAAACGGTTGGATTGTTGGTCAGCCTACCCAAGTATACTATGATTATAAAAAGATTGGTATCTGGCAATTAGGACAAGAATCTGAGGCTGCAAAATATGGTCAAGTACCAGGTGACATCAGGGTACAAGATGTAAATAATGACGGGAAAATCACACCAGATGCCGATAGAATGGTAGTAGGAACACCTCGCCCAAACTTTAATCTTGGGGTAAATAATAATATCAGCTACAGGAATTTTGATTTATCAGTGTTCTTCTTTGCTCGTGAAGGACAAATGATTAAAAGTGAGGCGAGTGGGAATTACAAGATTGATGGTAGAGAAAATGGTCCAAAAGTAGACTATTGGACTCCAGAGAATCCTACGAACGACCATCCTCGTCCAGATATGAACAAAAATCAAAACAGTACTTATATGAGTACGCTATATTATGTAGACGGTTCATTCTTGAAAATCAAAAACATCTCTTTAGGTTACGAAATACCTTCACAAATAAGCAGTAAATGGGGCATCTCGAGAATTAGAATTTACACAACCATGAGAAACTACTTTACATTCAGCAAGTTAGCACCATACGACCCAGAACGTGGCGGAAGTTTGGCTTTCCCAATGACAAAGCAGTTGATATTCGGTTTAAATGTTAATTTTTAATTTATCGATTTTTTAAATACCAGCATCATGAAAAAGATACTCACATTCGTTATAGGCGTTACCGCTTTCGGGCTATCGTCATGCTCAGATTTTTTAGATGAAACCAATAAAAGTGGACTAACAGGCGATACTTTCTATGCCACCACTACAGGAATAGAATCATTAGTAAACAGTACTTATACCCCATTACGTTTTTGGTATGGCAAAGAAGGAGGTGCTACCATGACTGAATTAGCCACTGACCTTTTTCTAAAAGGAGGCGACTGTCACCATCCAGAAATTGCTGATATGAGTGCCAATTTTAATAGTCAAAGTCCTATTATACAGGTATACTGGAGTAGGCTTTATGCAGCAATTAACTATTGTAATACTGCTATCGAAAAAATACCGACTTCTCCTTTACCAGAAGCTACTAAAAAATTGCGTTTAGGGGAAGTATATTACCTAAGAGCGATGTACAATTGGCTCATTGTTGAAACGTGGGGTGGCGTGCATTTATCTACCAAACCAACAATAGGGGTACAAACTACTTCTACTCGAAGTTCTGTAGATGAGTTTTATAAAGTGATATTTGCTGATTTAGACCTAGCCATTGCTAACCTAGGGGGAAGAGTTAACCATGAAGGCGGACGAGTAACCAAACCTGCTGCGGAAGCATTCAAAGCAAGGATGTTATTAACCAGAGGTCAAAACGCAGAAGCAGCAGCTTTGGCAAAAAAAGTAATTAGTGACTATAATTTCAAATTATTCAGTGATTACACAGCCCTTTGGGATATTAATAACAGTGAAGGTTCAACTAATTCAGAAGTAATATTCTATGTAAATTATTCTGCTGATAATCTGTTAAACCCTGCAGATTTGGAATTTGATGGAAACTCTACTGCCAACGCTTTCAGACCTGAAGGAGGAAATCAACTGCACTTAATGTTTACCCCTCGTTATGATTTTCACGCAGGAATGATTCTGGATATTCCAAATAGTATAGGTTTTCAACGTTATGCTTGTACCAGAAGATATTTAGAGCTTTTCAATAGTGATATTGACCAGCGTTATAATGGTACTTTTAAAGAAGTTTGGAAAGCAAATGGCGGTCAGATTGGGGTTTATACCAGTATGATTCAGGGTGATACAGCAGTATATTGGAGTCATAAAGCACTTTCATCAGCTTTCAAAGCAAGTAAAGCTAAAAAGTATGAGTTGAAAGACATCAACGATTTATATAATCCAGACCAATCGTTAGTAGATTTCCGTAATTTTATCGAAATGCATAAACACAACAGTACGACGGATAGAACAGCAATTTTTGAATTTAGAAGTAAAAGAGATGCTTTCGTAACGAGAATTGCCGAAATGTATTTGATTGCAGCCGAAGGAGAAATGAAGGCAGGTAATACTGCTGAAGCGGTAAAATATATGAACCTATTAAGAACAAATCGTGCTAAACCTGGACGTGCTGCTGATATGCAGATTACTGCTAGTCAATTAAATATTGATTTTGTATTAGACGAACGTGCTAGGGAATTAGGAGGTGAATTACTACGCTGGTTCGATTTAAAAAGAACTGGTAAGCTAGTAGAATATATTAAAGCTTATAATCCGAATGCTAAAAGCAATATCAAAGATTATCAAGTATTAAGACCTATTCCACAGTCACACTTAGATGTTATTACTAACAAATCAGAATTCCAACAAAACCCAGGTTGGTAGGGGAATAGTGATTTAGTGAGTTGTGAATGAGTGATTAACTAAATAAATACTCTATATTTTTAATGTTTTGTTGTTGGGATAAAATATCCATACACAAAGCATTAGATTTTATAGAGTATTTGCCTTTTGAATAATGTTTGGCGATACAAAATCAACACTTTTTAAAATTCTTATGAAAACAAACCATAGTTATACTTTTATAGTTTTATTATGTTTGATTTCCTTTTTTGGAAATAGCCAAGCACTAAAAATTCAGCATGATTTAGTTGTTGCTAAGGATGGCTCTGGTGACTTTAGATATATTCAGGATGCCATCGATGCCGTTAGGGTTTATCTTCCTAACCAAATTACAATTCGAATCAAAAAAGGCATCTATAAAGAAAAAGTGACCATTCCGAGTACGCTAAGCAATATTGCTATTATTGGTGAAGACAGTACTGTTATTTCCTACAATGATTTTTCTGGTAAAGGGAAAATGGAAACCTTTGATTCTTATACGTTAAGAGTATTAGGCAATGATATTACCTTAGAAAATCTTATCATTGAAAATACTGCTGGGAGAGTAGGTCAGGCAGTGGCTTTGCACATTGAAGGAGACCGTTGTGTAATCAAAAAATGTAGTTTCTTAGGCAATCAAGATACTATTTTTGCAGCAGGTGATAATTCTCGCCAGCATTTTGTTGATTGCTACATTGAAGGAACTGTTGATTTTATCTTTGGATCTGCAACTGTTTTATTTGAAAACTGTGTGATTCATAGCAAAACAAATGGTTATGTTACGGCTACTTCTACGCCAAAATGGGTGAATTATGGATATGTTTTCAAAAACTGTAAACTAACGGCTTCGGCAGATGTCAACAAAGTGTATTTAGGTCGCCCATGGAGAAGCTATGCCAAAACGGTTTTTATCAATTGTCAACTAGGAAAGCATATTTTACCAGAAGGATGGGATCCTTGGGGAAAAGTTGAAAACGAAAAAACAACATTTTATGCCGAATATGGAAGTACAGGCGAAGGAGCAAAAACTGATGCTAGGGTAGGATGGTCGCATCAGCTTACTGAAAAACAGATAAGTGAATATACGTTAGAGAACATATTTTCAGGCAATCCAAATCCAGCATTAAATGCTTTCTGGCATCAACCCGCTCATTTTGGCATTACTGGGAAAGTTGACACTTCATATAGTAATTATAGTGCTTATTTGAATAGTAAAAAGTCTCATCCTGTTACTGAGATTGTTCCTGAAAAATCACTACCGAGTGTCCTTGAAAGTAAAAATATTACTTATGGTAAAATTGGAAACAGAGCATTACTGTTAGATGTTTTTTCCCCTAAAAAGAAAAGCGAAAAACCATTACCTGCTGTCATGATTATTCACGGTGGCGGATGGCGCACTGGTAATAGAACACAACATTACCAATTAGCAAGACGATTAGCTGAGCAAGGTTATGTATGCTTTACGCCAGAATATAGATTATCTACAGAAGCACTTTATCCAGCCGCTGTACATGATTTAAAAACTGCTCTGCGTTGGATGCGGGAAAATGCTACTGAATGGAACATTGATGTTGACAAAATAGCAGTATTAGGGTTTTCAGCAGGAGGAGAATTGGCTTCTTTTATGGGCGTAACAGCCGAAAATCCAACGTATGAAGGAGCAAATGGTAACTTAAAATTCTCTAGCAAAGTACAAGCAATCGTTGATATTGATGGTACACTTTCTTTCGTCCATCCAGAATCGGGTGAAGGCAATGATTCAAAAGGCACGTCAGCGGCTACTTATTGGTTTGGTTACCCTAAAAAAGACAATCCTCAACTTTGGGATGAAGCATCACCATTATTCCATGTTGGAGCAAATACACCTCCGACACTCTTTTTAAATAGTTCTGTAGATAGAATGCACGCAGGTAGAGACGATTTTAGAAAGGTTTTAGACCAATATAAGATTTATTCAGAAGTACATACTTTTGCAGATGCCCCACACTCTTTTTGTTTATTCAATCCTTGGTTTGAACCAACAGTAAAATATATTTCGGCTTTTTTGAAGAAGACTTTAGCGATAAAATAGGTCATCAGTAATTTATAGAACAATCTATTTGTATAAATCAGGTTGTTCTATAAAAATTTCAGTTTTTTTAAAAGTCATTGTCACTTATCTTTGTATAAGATAAAAACAAACTATATGGCTGGATCAATTCATTTTAATACAAACATAACTTTCAATCAATTGATTGAATTAGTTCGTCAATTACCTGAAAAGCAAAAAATCAGATTAGCATCTATTTTAGTTGAAGATGATAATACTTTGACAAAAGAAGAAGTAATTGCTAAAATCAAAGAAGGATTAAAAGATGTAAAACTTCACAAAGAAGGGAAAATTAAACTAAACACTTTAGAGGATTTTTTAGCAAATGTATAAAATCATAACTGCAAGAAGTTTTGAGAAAGAAGCAAAATCTTTGTTAAAGAAATATTCTTCCCTTCGACAAGAACTTATTACGCTTAGTAAAGAGCTATGTGAAAATCCTACAAAGGGTACTCCATTAGGTAAAAATTGCTATAAAATTCGACTTGCAATTAAAAGTAAAGAAAGGGGTAAAAGTGGTGGAGCAAGAGTCATTTCATACGTAATAACTGATAATGAAGAAGTTATTTTATTAACCATTTATGATAAACAAGTAAAGCCCGACCTCCAACCTAATGAGTTGAATCAGCTTTTAGAAGATCTTCTTGAATAGTTCAACATTTTTATGCTATAGCTTAACCTTTTTCTTCCGCTGATTAACAGCCTTCGCACTTACCCCAAAAAGTATAAAGCCTGACAAAATAGTTAGCAATCCCAAAATAGAAAAAGCTCTCAACAAGTAATTAGAAACATTATCTCTGCCTTGAAAATCCATTGTGTGTAGCATCCACAGAAAATCGAAAATTCTCCATCGCTGATTCCTAAATTTCTGAACTGTTCCTAACTCTGTTGCAACATAAACTGTTGTTCTACTCGGATGCTCAAAAGTAATAGCATACGCAGGTAAGGGCTGTTCTCTATATTCATGATGCCCATTGGTAGTAGTTAAATATTCAATGTTACTAACTTTTGCTTCCTCAATAAAACTTCTTTTGGCTATTTCAATAGCCTCATATTTTGTTAATACTCCACGAATCTTTCCCGTCTCAGCATCGGCTAATTTAATTTTCTTTCCACGGTCATGTTGCTGTGAATAAACAATCTGATAAGTAGGTTTTCCTAGAATTTGAACCAGTTTAATATCAAAAATATAATTGATAGCATCTGTTTGTTTTATTTGCTGAATAACAGACTGCGGGTTTGCCAGTTGAATATCAGCACTTAATGGATGGATATGCGCTTTTTGATGGTCACCATGAATGTCATCCATATCCGACCAACTAAAATATAAGCCTCCAATAGTCCAAAACAGAAATTGAATTCCTAGTACCAAACCTAAATAACGGTGAATTTTACGAATACGTAAATGGAAAGATTTTTTCAAAGGATTATATTTTAGATTTTATACATTGATTCAAGACATCATTTAAAATTAATCAAATTTGCTTTTTGTCTCCCTGTTGCACTCCTTTTTTATCTACTTTTATCGCATCGTTAGTTTTTTACCTTTATTTTTTCATCAACCTACTTACTTTATATGTGCGACCAACATTCAACAATACATAATCACCAACACGAGCATGATGAAAATGATAGCCACCATCATCACGAACATACTCATGACGAAAATGCCGATTGGCAAGAATATTTGCCCTCAATCATTTCATTTGTACTATTATTGCTAGGGGTAATTTTTGATTATCTTAACTTAAAATTCTTTCAAAATTACCTGCGATTAGGTTGGTACATACTAGCTTATTTAACAGTCGGATATCCTGTTTTGAAAAGTGCTTTTAAAAGTATTCAGAACGGTGATATTTTTAATGAATTCTTCTTGATGGGCTTAGCCACCATCGGAGCATTTGGCATAGGCGAATACCCAGAAGGCGTTACCGTAATGCTATTTTATACCATCGGTGAATTATTTCAGGGAGCTGCCGTCAAACGAGCTAAAAGCTCAATCAAAGCTTTACTAGATATACGTCCTGATAAAGTTTCTGTAAAACAAGATGGTAAAATAACCGTAGTAAACCCTACTAAAGTAGCCATTGGCGAAATCATACAAGTAAAAGCAGGAGAAAAAGTTGCACTAGATGGCATCCAAGTGTCTGACTATGGTGCTTACAATACCGCAGCTTTAACGGGCGAAAGTGTCCCAGAAACCAAGAAAAAGGGCGATAGCGTTTTAGCAGGAATGATTAACTTGGATACCATAAGTGATATTGAAGTAACAGCAGTTTTCAAAGATAGCAAGCTTTCTAAAATCTTAACAATGGTTCAAGATGCTACTGCTAGGAAATCGCCAACTCAATTATTTATCTCGAAATTTGCCAAAATCTATACCCCAATTGTATTTGTTTTGGCAGTACTGATTACTCTTTTGCCGTATTTTATGCTAGAAAATTATGTTTTCGGAGAGTGGCTTTATCGTGCTTTGGTATTCTTAGTAATTTCTTGTCCATGTGCTTTGGTGATTTCTATCCCTCTAGGATACTTTGGCGGTATTGGTGCTGCTTCACAGCATGGTATTTTGTTTAAAGGAGCTAATTTTCTAGACATCATGACTAAAGTAAACGTTGTGGTGATGGATAAAACAGGTACACTGACAAAAGGCACTTTCGAGATACAGCAAGTATCCATCATAGATTTTGATGAAAGAAAAGCCTTAGAATTACTTGCCTTGCTAGAAAGCAAATCATCTCATCCTATTGCTAAGGCCATTGTTGAATTTGTAAAACCCACACTTCCAGAAAATGCATTAAGTAATTTCCAAGAAAATGCTGGATTTGGGTTGAGTGGACAAGTAGAAGAAAATCATATACTAGCTGGGAATTTGAAACTTTTAGAAAAACACAATATTGCCTTCCCCGAAAATCTTCATGAAATCCCTGAAACAATTGTTGTACTAGCTATCAATAGACTATACGTTGGATATGTTTTAATTGCTGACGAAATTAAAGCAGATGCTCATAAAACTATTGCTGACTTACAAAAACTTCATATAAACGCCGTAATGCTTTCAGGAGATAAAGCATCTGTGGTTGACAAAGTAGCCAAATTATTAAATGTCAGTGAGGCCTATGGCAACCTAATGCCAGAAGATAAGGTAGCTAAATTGCAAGCACTACGAAATCGACAAAATACAATTGCTTTTGTAGGAGATGGCATCAATGATGCTCCTGTGATTGCCTTATCTGACGTAGGAATTGCGATGGGAGGGATGGGCTCTGACGCAACGATAGAAACAGCAGATGTAGTCATTCAAAATGATCAACCTTCCAAAATCGTAACAGCCATTCATATTTCTAAAGCTACTAAAAAAATAGTTTGGCAAAATATCTCATTGGCTTTTGGTGTAAAAGTTTTGGTCCTAATTCTCGGAGCAGGAGGCTTAGCAAGTATGTGGGAAGCTGTTTTTGCTGATGTTGGCGTGGCACTTTTGGCTATTCTAAATGCTCTTAGAATACAAAAGATGAGGTTTTAAAAATTAAAGGAGGCTTCCCTTGAAAATTATTTTTCGATATTGATTTATAATAGAATCCACTCATGTTTTGGGTGGATTTTTCATGTTTATTGAGGTGATTTATTTGAAAAATACAATTTTATTCATATTG
>NZ_JAYFUL010000025.1:0-76533 GCF_034928825.1 Arcicella aquatica
AGGGAAATCAGTATTGGTTTACAATGCAAAGAAAAGAAATTATTCGATGCCCCCAAATATTTGACTTGAGCCAAAATATATGCTTGAAATTTTTATCCCCCAAAAAATCCGCTTGAGCCCTTTATAGTCTCTTTGTAGATTTCTATCAACTTTTCTATCAAATACAAAAAAAGTGCCTTTAGACTGCTCTAAAGGCACTTTCGTAGAGAGTGAGGGATTCGAACCCCCGGACCTGTAACAGTCAACAGTTTTCAAGACTGCCGCAATCGACCACTCTGCCAACTCTCTTCGTTTTTGATGATGCAAAATTAGTACTTTCTTTCTTTTTGTGCAACTTTAAAGTAAAAAAAATATCAAAAAAAAATAACAGACAATTAATTTATGCTGATTATCAGGGAGATAAAATAAAAAAAACTTTTATACTTTTTTTTTCGTATATGATAATATAGTGTAGCTGAGGGTCTCCTAGGCATGTTTTATTAAACCAAATCCCTCTCGGAGACAGGGGACATACAATCTTAATATGAAAAATTTACTATTATCGCTATTCATTGCTGTTATTACAGCGGCCTGCAAAGGTTATACTCAGGAGGGAATGCCTCAAAAGTTTGAAATTGAGAAATCGGATGAAGCATGGAAGAAAGCATTAACACCTGAGCAATTCCAGATTACTCGAAAGAAGGGAACTGAAAAAGCTTTTTCGGGCAAGTATGTATATAACCATCAGATAGGAACTTATCATTGTGTGTGTTGTAAGCAAGAGATTTTTACTTCAAATACTAAATTTGAAGCTGGCACAGGTTGGCCATCTTTCTGGAGTCCGATAAGTAATACTAATGTATTAGTGGTCTCAGATGATAGTAAAGGGGTGTCGCACGAAGAAGTAATCTGTAGCAAATGTGGTGCCCACTTAGGGTATCTTTTTGATGATGGTCCCAAACCAACAGGAAAACGCTATAGTATTAATTCGCTATCGCTGGCATTTGAAAAAAAATAATCAAGCAAAATAATCAAGTTGATTCATGCGCTTATTAGTGTATGAATCAATTTTTTAACATTAAAGCTTTCATTTTCTATCTTAATTCACTCCCTAATCTAAAAGTTTTGTCGTAAATTGTCACCTATTTTAGTTTGATAAATAAGTGCGTGATGAACAAGATAAAACAAATCATTCAAAATCTTAGTGTTATTCTTCAAGCAGCTCTATTGAATTCTCTGCATTGGCTTTGGCTTCAAACAGATAAGTTGTTGGTTGGGATACTGGGTGAAGAAAAAGTACAATCATTTTACAAACGCCTTGATAGCATTAAGGCTTATTTTTCAGATTTTAAACATAGCTTCGATAAAGAGTCTACCTATTATCGTCCGATAAAAACTCTCTGGAAATCTTTTGCGTGGACAGTCTTCGCAGGTGCGTTTTACCTTTTTTGTATCCAAACAAACTTTTTGTGGCTAACGGGAGAGATGCCTTCGGTAGGTGAATTGCAGAATCCTAAACTTTCGCAGTCGTCAGAGATTTACTCAGAAGATAATGTTTTGATGGGTAAGTTCTTTCAAGAAAACCGTACTCCTGTTAAAAACTATAAAGACCTTTCGCCTTATTTAGTAAAAGCATTGGTAGCTACTGAAGATGCCCGCTTTTACCAGCATTCTGGAATTGACTTTAGGGCCGTCTTTGGGGTAGCTGTAGGGATTGTTACAGGCGCTAGCGAACGTGGAGGGGGAAGTACTATCACGCAACAATTAGCTAAAAACCTCTTTAAAACCCGTAAAAAACAAGGTATTTCAAAGAAGGGCTTATTTGGATATGTACCTGTGTTGGGCAAATTCGTTATAAAGACCAAAGAGTGGTTAACGGCTATTAAGCTTGAAAGATATTATACCAAAGAAGAAATCATTCTATGGTATCTGAATACGGTTGATTTTGGAAGTAATTCTTATGGGATAAAAGTAGCCGCCAAGACCTATTTCAATACGTCGCCAGATAGCTTAAATGTGCAAGAATCTGCGGTGTTAGTAGGTATGCAAAAGGCTACTAATACATATAATCCAAGAAGAAATTACGAAAAATCACTGAAAAGACGCAATACAGTATTGTCGCAAATGTTAAAGTATGGTTATTTAACCAAAGTGAACTACGATTCCCTGTCAAAATTGCCGATTACTTTAAAAATTAATGAGGAGTCGCCTTATGATGGTACTAGTAATTATTTCAAAACGGCAGTAGCCAAGGCTTTGAAAGAATGGGCTGATACAAGTGATGTAGATTTAGATTTGTATAGAGATGGTCTGAAAATTATTACTACTGTAGATTCAAGGATGCAAATCTATGCAGAATCGTCACTACAAGAAGGAATGAGGGTTTTGCAAAAAACCTTTGATAACCACTGGGCAGGTAAAAATCCTTGGTCAGATGAAAAAGGAAACGAGATTCCCGGTTTTATCGATACCGTAGCCAAGCGTACAAGCTATTATAAATCGTTGGCAGTAAAATACAAGAACAACCAAGATTCTATTTGGCATTACATGAAAAATGTAAAGCGTAAAATGTGGGTATATTCAAGAAATGGGTCGGGCGAAGAGCAAATGACGATGAGTGCCTACGATTCTATTGTGTATTATAAACGCTTTTTACAAGCTGGTATGATGAGTATGGACCCTTTTACTGGGCACATCAAAGCGTGGGTAGGTGGGCTAGATTTTCAGTATTTCAAGTATGACCACGTCAATCAAGGACGTCGTCAGCCGGGTTCTACTTTCAAGCCCTTTGTATATACTACTGCTATTGATGGTCCTAAAGATATGTCCCCTTGCTCACAGATTACGGACGAACCTTTTGAAATAGAAGTAGAAGAGAAAGGCGAGAAAAAAATATGGCGCCCACACAATGCAGATGGTAGGTTTACTTATCAGACGATGTCGCTGAGGCGAGCTATGGCACGTTCAATCAACTCGTGTGCGGCATGGCTTACCAACGAAGTTGGCCCCGATTCTGTCGTGTACTATGCCCATAAAATGGGTATCAAAAGTCCATTGGCGGCTGTGCCTTCTATCGGGCTTGGGTCAAATGATGTTACCCTCTTTGAAATGGTTGGTGCGTATGGTTGCTTCTTGAACGAAGGAATGTACACACAACCCATGCTAGTAGTTGAGATTCAAGATAGAAACGGGAATACGATTCATACTTTTGAGCCTGAACGTCATCAAGCTATCAGAAAAGAGTCTGCTCAGTTGATGAGATACATGCTAGAAGGAGGATTAGAAGAACAAGGGGGTACTTCGCAAAACCTTTGGTCGTTCAAAGATTTATTTGATGGTAAAGACCGCTATAAATCACGTTTTGCAGGAAAAACGGGGACTACCTCAAACCACTCTGATGGTTGGTATATGGGTTTAACCAGTAATTTGGTAACGGGTACATGGGTAGGAGGTGATGACCGCTCTATCCACTTTAGAAGTGGGGCGTATGGCGAAGGTTCCAAGACGGCACTGCCTTTGTTTGGGCGGTATATGTCTAAGGTAATCAAAGACCCAACCCTCGAGGCTTATCATCCCGTACCTTTTGAAAAACTGGATATTAAGCGTGTAGGCAAGACATTCAATTGTGTGACAAGATATGCAGCAGTAAATGATTCAACCAGTGCTGATAGTAATGGTGTACAGTCTGATTCACTGGCACCGATAAGACAAGGGGAGGCTAAGGTAGATAGTAGTAGGAATTAAGAATCCTCACTCTATTCTCTCTCAGAAGCAGGTGTGGGATAGGGTAAGGTTTTTATTTTAAAAATTAAAACTATGACAAAAGAAAGCATCTCGGAATACTTTAAGGAATTACAAAATCAGATTTGTATTGCCTTGGAAAATGCCGATGGAAAAGCAACTTTTCATGAAGACAACTGGCAACGTGAAGGTGGCGGTGGCGGACGTAGCAGAGTAATTCAACAAGGAAATGTCATCGAAAAGGGTGGTGTAATGTTTTCGGCTGTTTGGGGAGACCTCCACGAGAAAATGTTGGCTTCGATGGGTTTAACGGAAAAAGTCGACTTTTTTGCAACAGGCGTATCGATTGTATTACATCCACATAGCCCTAAAGTGCCGATTATTCACATGAATGTGAGGTACTTTCAGATGTCTAACGGAACCTATTGGTTTGGCGGAGGCATAGACCTTACCCCACATTATGTAGTAGAAGAAGATGCCGTTTGGTTTCATCAATACTTAAAGAATGTTTGCGACCACCATAACGAGGCTTATTATCCTAAATTCAAGACTTGGGCGGATGATTATTTCTTTAATACGCATAGAAATGAAACACGAGGTATTGGAGGAATATTTTTTGATTATCAGAAGCCTAACGAGAGCCGTAATAAAGAGCAATTGTTTGCTTTTGTAAAGGCAATTGGTGAATCTTTTGCACCGATTTATACCCATTTCATGCAAAAGAACAAAGATTTACCTTTTACTGAAGAAGAGAAGACTTTCCAGATGCTTCGTCGTGGACGTTACGTAGAATTTAATTTAGTGCATGACAGAGGGACCAAATTTGGACTAGAAACCAACGGAAGGACGGAATCAATCCTGATGTCGATGCCACCTATGGCACAATGGGTTTATGATTTTAAAGCCGAGGAAGGTTCAGAAGAAGAAAAAACCTTGAACTGGTTAAAGAAAGGTGTGAATTGGGTTTAGAGGATTCTCTAAACCTTTTTTTTGCTTAACCCCTAATTTTTTCTTCAAGCAATTTAATCTGAATCTGTAAGGAAGTGATTACAGATGATTTACTATCGAGTAATTGTTTTAATAACTGCAACTGTACTTCTAGGCCTTCAATTTGCTGATGTAGTAATTTATTATGAAACTCTAGCTGTTTGTTACGGTCACTAAAATCACTAGGAGATTCTCTCTGAACACTGCTGGATTGGATAAGTAGGTTTTGTTGTAGCTCCTCCGCAGAAGTAACCGCAAAATCTAGTTTTTGTAAATTATCCAGGTTTATTCCAAAGTAGTTACAAATGGCATCACAAACATCTAATGAAGGGAAAGTATGTCCATTTTCATAGTCAGACAACGCACTTTTACTAACATCCAGTATCTTGCCCAATGCTTCTAATGTCAACTTATTTCTTTTTCTCAGGATTCTGAGATTGGCACTAAACTTACTTTCCATTTAATCTATTATTTGTTAACGCAATTTAACGATTTGTAGGATGTTCTGAAAGGCAATAGTTTTTTAAATAGTTATTTGGTATTTCTAAACCAGAAAGGTCTCCGCAATACCTTTCGCAGAGACCTTTAGGTTTAATTATTCAACGGATGTCTGTTAGACTTTGTTGGAAAATTCAAATAGATACCTCAAAAGATAATAAATCTATATTGTGTTTGTATCGATAACAAAATTTCCTATTGTAAGACCTTACTTTTCTTGTCTTGATACAAGAAAAGTAACAAAAGAAAATCAAGAAATTCCGAAACTCGCTTCGCTCAAACAGCGGAATTTCAGAAAAACACACATAAAATTTTGTAATAAATTCTTACAAAATAAAGCTCTTTAAATTTTACTTTCGCAGTGCAGTAATGGATTTAACTGTTTGAGCGAAGCGAACTGATTCGCCACTACGATTATAATAAACAACCTTAATATTTTAAGAGTTAAATACTATGCTTATTCAGCCTCTGCTGACCATACAATTTTTTTCTTTTTACCTACTACCAATACAATTCTGGTAGGGCTTGGCAAAAGCATTAATCTTGCATTAGCAACTGGGTTTTCTTCTAGTTCTACTTCTACGCCAGCGTCAGCACCTACTTCAATGCCACCGTCGCTAGTTTCTTTGAAAGAACGAGCCAAATAAGCAGTTGGTAATAATACGTCTGAATCTGGACAATATTCTTTATGAATTTCTTGAAGAATATTCTCTAAAAAATCACCGTATTTATCATTAAAATCATCTTCTAAATCGTGAAGGGCTTCTTCTACATCGTCGTAATCACGGTGATCATAACCCATTTGACTAAGAGCGATTCGTTTTTCAAACAAAGAAAGAAGTTCTTTATCAAGTTCCTGAATATTCATTGAATTAAATTTTGTAATTGATATATGCAATACAAAATTGCAAAGTACTTAGTTGAATCTCAAATTTATCGACAAAAATTTATCACAAAAAAATCCTAAACCAAAAAGCTAAGGGGGGCTAAATCCCAAGCCTGTTGAGGATTATACAGAATTTTGCCATCACTAATTTCCAGTGGCGAAGCAATATTATTATGGTACAATTGCCCCGTACCAAGGCCTTGTGGCAAAGGATTGTTGAATTCGGCTGTAAATTGGGTGATGGCATTCAAGCCTACGTTCGATTCTAAAGCAGAGGTAAGCCACCACCCAATTTTTAATCGATTAGCATTTTCAATCCATTCTCGGCATTGTTGAAAACCGCCCACTAAGGTAGGTTTTAAGATAATGTATTGAGGCATTATTTTTTTGAGCAACTTATACTTTTCGGTGTATTCTCGTACACCGATTAGCTCTTCATCTAGGGCAATTGGAATAGGCGTAACTTGACAAAGTTCAGCCATTAAATCTTCGTTGCCATGACGAATGGGTTGCTCAATGGAATGTAGTTGATATTGAGCCAGACGCTGTAGCTTGGGCAGTACTTCGTCTATCGAAAAAGCCCCATTGGCATCTACCCTCAAGGTGATTTGTTCAGCTGTATAGCGTTTGCGGATGTATTCCAGCAGTTCACATTCTTTATCAAAATCAATAGCGCCTACTTTGATTTTGATGGTATGATAGCCAGCCGCTAGCTTTTGGTCTATTTGGCGAAGCATAAAATCCTTGCTCCCCATCCAAACCAATCCATTGATTTCTATTTGACGTTCGGCCTTTGCAAAGCCATTGTTGAAGGGTTTTTGTTTACCACCATTCATTAAATCGAGCATGGCAGTTTCAAAACCAAAAACAACCGAAGGAAATGATTTTTCGAGTACCTGTTCTAGGATGATATTCAAGTTCCAAGGGTACACCTCTAATTCAAGGGTATTGAAGTTTTCGCATATACCGAGTAGTTGTAATTCAAAATCTGGGCGGTCGTCGATACTAAGTCCTTTCAAAGGTGAACATTCGCCCAAACCAAAAACAGTAGGATTTTCGGAGTCAAAAATCTTAATGAAGTAGCTATCTTTGTGCGTTAGCACACCTCGAGACGTTCCTGCCTCGAAATTAAAATTCAGTGTATATTTTGCAAAGACAGCTTTAAGACTCATTTTCTGGTAAGCCCAATTGTTTTTAAAGAATTTAGCAATAAGAATTTTGCCGAAATAAATAAATTTCAGCAATTATTTTACAATTAATCGTCTGATTGTGTGTGTATTAATGGTTATGAATAGACCTTCCGAGAGATAAGTACTTCGTTAAAGTATCTTAAAAGGGATTTGAAATTAGTAAAAAGTCAGAACTCTTTATGAATTTTACAGTGTAAAATTTTTATTTTTTCTGAACAAGGCAAATTTTACGCCTTTTTTGAAGGTAATTTCAACTATAAAGGTAAATATATTGTAACATCATTTACTGCTCGACCCATCCCTAGCGAGGGACTTAAGTCCCTCGCTAGGGATGATGGTTTTAATATTCCTAGTCGCAGGAAGGGTGAGGTAAAACAAAAAATCTATGCGTTTTTTTCTTTTTCCTTTTACATGGTTGTATGGTTTCATTACCGATTGCCGTAATTTCTGTTACGACAATCATCTGTTTTTTAAAGTCAGCCAATTTGAAAAACCTGTTATCAATATTGGGAATTTAACAGTTGGAGGAACAGGTAAGACACCACATGTAGAATACCTGATAAAGTTGTTAAAACATCGTTTTGCAATAGTCATTCTTAGCAGAGGATATGGACGAAAAACCAAAGGGTTTATCGTAGCTGATGAGTTGGCAACGGCTGAGACCATTGGTGACGAGCCGATGCAGTTTTATCATAAATTTCATCAAGTACTAAAAGTTACTGTTGGAGAAAAGAGAGCAAAGGCATTGACGAATATTTTTAGGATTTTTCCTAAAACAGACCTAGTAGTGCTAGACGATGCCTTTCAACATAGGGCCGTAAAACCATCATTAAATATATTATTGATGGATTATAACAGACCCATTTACGAAGACTATGTATTTCCCGTAGGACGGCTCAGAGAACGCCGTCAAGGAGCTAAAAGGGCAGATATTTTGATAGTCAGTAAATGTCCCGACGATTTGTCTGTGCTAGCACAACAAAAAATCAGTGAAAATATTTTGCCTTATTTATCCGAACAAACACCTATTTTTTTTACAGGGATACGTTATGGTAAACCGCAGGCAATCAATGGAAATATTCAAGGAGCTTGTCACAAAACAGTCTTGTTGGTGTCGGGCATAGCACGACCTGAGCCTTTTGAGGCTTATTGTAGGCAAAATTTTAAGGTAGTAGAACATTTAATCTATAAAGACCATCATCATTTTAATGAGAAAGATTTTAGCTTAATCCTAGAAACGTTTCATAATATTCAAGAACCAGAAAAAAGTATTTTAATGACTGAAAAAGATATGGTGAAGTTTCAAGACTTCCTTGATAATAAGGCAATTTCGATGTTTTATTTACCAATCGAGATTTATTTCTTAAATAATAGCCATGAATTATTTGATGATTTAATCCTGAGAAGAATGTAGGGCAACAAAATAAAGTTTAAATTGCCTTATTCAAGCTTTTTAGCAATTTATGATGTTTAGTTGGTAGATGTGCTTGAACCTCTTTCGCCTTTTTTATTTAATTTTGTATTGTGAATTTTAAAAGATATATCCTGACTTTCCTTGGACTTCTACTTTCGGAGGTCTTATTGGCACAAATTCCTTCAACCTTTGGTACGGGAAATTCGTCAACAAATAATTTTCCGCAAGGAAAAACAACAGATAAGCCTAAAAGTCCTACTGGTAGGGCAGGCGTGGATGACTCTACAAAAGTTATTTATGGCCCTACTTCTACCCAATACTTTTTTGAAGAAGATGTTTTCAATAACCGTAAAAAGCTTATCCCAATAGATACCTCCCTTGGTGAAGGGCACAATTTTAATTTTGTTCAGCGTAATAGGAACCTGTACCAAGATCTAGGCAATATTGGTACAGCCATTCGTCCTATATTTTTTAAACAACCCGAACAGATAGGTACCATGCTAGGTTATGATGCTTATTCCCTTTATGCTTTTAAGCCCAATCAGGTACGATATTTCAATACCCGTTCACCGTTTACCAACTTGGTCTATGTAACTGGCGGTAATGAACAAGATTTACTACAATTTGAGTTTAGTAGAAACGTAGATTCATTATGGAATTTTAGTATCAACCTACAGCGAATAGTGACGAATAAGCAATTGGTGACAAGTTCTACTTCAACCAATAAAAATGCGATTGGTCACTGGGACTTTATGTTGCATACCAATTACCAAACCAAGAACAAAAAGTACCAGTTACTCGCCTATGCCAATTTATCAGACCATAATTCTAATGATGAAGGTGGCGTATTGCCCCAAGGCAGAAGCTATGATTTGATATTACAACAAGGTAATAATGCCGCTATTGTAAACAATGCCTCTACGCGAGATAAGTTTTATAACCTCCATTTATACCATGAATATGTAGGATACAAGGCTTTTCAGGTGTATCAAGTGGTAGATTATCAGACTAGAAAAGTACAATTCAGAGACCCTGACTATGTGGCCAACTGGACAAGCGGATTTTACCCAATAGCTTATGATACTTTGGGAAAAGGCTATCGCTATACTACTGATACTAGCGTTACAAAAAAAATGAAACTGGATTCACTTTATAACGAAAGTCAGTACAGTATTTTTGAGCATAAATCGGGTATCAAAGGATTTTATAAAGGGTTCAATTATCGTTTACATTTGCGTCAGCGATTCTTTAGTTTTAGCAACCCCTTGTATAATTATAGCATCAACAGAAATGAAAACTTTTTGGGAGTTTGGTTGAACCAATATTTCAAGGACAGTACCCGAGCTTTTGCAGAAGTAGAGTATTTACTGACGGGTAGTGATTTTAAATTGAACGTTGAGTTTCAGGGTAAATGGCTGACCCTAGGAGGAAAGGCGATGTCCACCTCACCTACTTTGGTACAACAAATAACCTTTAACGATGGCTTTAGGTGGGACAAAAATACCAATGCCTTCGTGACCTACCGTGGTATTAGCAATAATATGCAAACCTACCACGCTTATGCTTCGGCAAGCCCTAAGTTTGGGAAACTGACGCTGAGACCAAGCGTTGATATTAATTTGGTCAACAGTTATATTTATTACGATACCTTAGCTTTTGTAAAACAAGCGACCTCGGATATTGCTATTTTTAAAGCAGGTCTTGGGTATGATTTTCACAAAGGGAGATTCTCGACAGTAGGGCAATTGTATTTAACAACGACAACTGGACCAGACTTAATCAGGATACCGAAGATTTTTGCGAATACACGTTTAGCCTTTGATTTACTCTACAAAAAGAAACTTTTTATCCATACAGGTGTCGAACTTCATTATAAGTCGAACTATTATGCTGATGCTTATATGCCTGCTATTCAGCAATTTCATTTGCAAGATAAACAAATGATAAATGGCTATGTGCAAGCAGATATATTTGCAGATATGCGGATTAACAGAGTACGCTTGTTTCTGAAATTTGCCAACGTAGCTCAAGGACTTTTAGGCAATGGTTATTATGCTGCCCCAGGTTTTTTGGGAATGGGAAGAACCTTTGGGTTTGGTTTACAATGGTTGTTGTTTGATTAGAAGGAGGACTTTAGGACTAGAAGACGCAAGATATTAGACGGAAGATTCAATACATCATGACTTTAGGATTGAAGGGTTGGTTTAAGTGTTGTAGTACGAGTTTTCAACTCGTAAGTAAATAATGCACGAGTTGAAAACTCGTGCTACAGGATTGGTTACCATCGTTTCCAGAACAAGAAGACTTTAGGTGTAAGTTTGAAAAAAATACTAACTCAATTAATAGACAAGCCTAAAGCTTACAGCCTATCGCTTAATGCCAAAGCATTATGACAAACGAACAAAAACAATATGCTACAAAAACAATGTTGGGCTTAAAACTTCCAACTGACCCACGTTGGGTAAATATTGCAGAGAAAAATATTGGAGAGATATTAATAGACCACGCCTATTGTGAGCAAAAGGCAGCCTCGTCATGTATTTCATTAATCATTCAGTTTCCTGAAAAAGAAAAACTCAGAGAAGTATTGATGCCTGTGGTTTCGGAAGAATGGGCACATTTCAGAATGGTGATAAAAGAATTAGATAAACGTGGGTTATCACTGGGCAATCCTCGCAAGGATTTATACGTTCATCAATTATATGAAGGCATGAAACGCGGAGGTTCGAGGGAAGAACAACTAGGCGAACGCCTTTTTATGAATGCCTTGATTGAAGCCCGTAGTTGCGAACGTTTCAGGTTACTTTCTTTGGAGATTTCTGATGAAAGTCTCAGAGAATTTTATCATGAGTTAATGATTTCAGAGGCAGGACATTATGTTAATTTTATCGACCTTACGAAGGAGTATTTATCCGAAAACTACGTAAAACAACGCTGGAATGAATGGCTTGAAATGGAAGCGGAAATTATGAAAAATCTGGAGATGAGAGGAGATAGAGTGCATTAGTTTTTTAGATTTAAGACTTTATGACTGGAGGACTTTAGGATTTTAGATTTAAGACACTAGACGAAAGACACAAGAAGCAAGAGAAAAGGTTTTTGATTCTTGGGCTAAAAAAAATCTCCAAAATCCGCGTATCAAATCAGCGTAAATCAGCGGGTAAAGATTTTTTTGACTTTAGGACTTTAGGATTTTTAGATTTAAGACAATAGACGAAAGACACAAGAAGCAAGAGAAAAGGTTTTTGATTCTTGGGCTAAAAAAATCTCCAAAATCCGCGTATCAAATCAGCGTAAATCAGCGGGTAAATATTTTTTGAAGATAGAAGATACAAGGTTTTAGACTAATGACCCAAGATGCTTAGTGCACTTCTCTAGAAGAGAGTAAATTAGTGAGTTTTAAAAATAATCACTCAATCACTAACTCACTCATTCACAATTTGCCATAAAAACAATTAAAATGCAAACCTTTCTTGATCAAGCTGCTGAACATATTTATAAACAACATACGCTCAATCAGCTGAGTCGAGTTTGTATCGTCATCCCTTCACGCCGCGGGGTTTTGTACTTCAAAGATGCACTAGCAAAGCTTTCAGACAAGCCTTTTTTAGCCCCTGATGTATTGGCAATTGATGATTTTGTAAATACAATGACGGGCGTCCGACAGATAGATCAAGTAGCACTACTGTTTGAACTCTACGATGTTTTTAAAGAAATAGACACGAATGTAGTTTTTGAAAGATTCATGACTTGGGCAAGCACCTTGTTGAATGATTTTGATAAAATAGATCAATATCTGGTAGATGCCAAAGCCCTATTTTCATACATGACAGAAGCCAAAGCTTTAGAACGTTGGCAGATGCAGTTAGGAGAATCGCAAAGAGAAAAAAACCTAAAAACCGACCGTACAGACCGTTATTTTAAGCTATTTGAGAATATCTATTCAGTTTACCTCAATTTACGTGAGCGGCTAAAAGATAAAGGATTGCACTATCGTGGGATGGCGTATCGAGAATTAGCAGAAAATGTTGATAAATATATTCTGGAAAAAGAGCGTCATACAAAGTATTATTTTGTTGGTTTTAATGCCCTGAGTGATGCCGAAGAAGCCATCATCAGGACGTTATTAAAAAAGAAAAACTTTGCCGAAACACTGTGGGATTCGGATACATATTATTTATACAACAAAGACCAAAGGGCAGGAAATTGGCTCCGTCAATATAAAAATGGCGATGAGAAAAACGGTAAGACACCGCTATTCAATGAAGAATGGAAATGGCAGTCGGAAGAGCTGTTGAAGGGGACAAAGAACATTCAAATTATAGGCGTTTCTAATGCTAGCGTACAAGCCAAAGTAGCGGGGGATATTTATAAAAACTGGCAAAATGCAGCCAATACGGATGACAAATCGCAAACAGCCATTGTATTAGGCGACGAGAATCTGTTAGTACCCGTGATGAATTCTTTAGATGAATCCGTCAAAGATTTTAACATCACGATGGGGCTTTCTTTGCGGAATTCCATGCTTTTTACCTTGATAGATGCCCTTTTTGAGCTCCAAAGGAATTTAGTAGAATTTAAAACAGAAGATGACGAAACAGTAAAAATTCCTAAATTCTCGCATCGCCAAATTGTGAGAGTATTGAATCATCCTTTTTTGAGAAGGTATGAGTTGGTGAAGTTTGGGGTTCAACAAGGTGAGGTTCAAAACGAAAACCCCATCCGCAAAACCCTCCGTGAAATCACAGAAAGAAATCGTGTTTTTTTAAGCTCAAAAGAATTATTAGAAATTACAGAAAATGAACCGCTGTTCACTACAATCTTTAAACATTGGTACAATAAACCCAGAAATGCGGTTAAGTGTTTGTATGAATTAATCGATTTATTAAGGGACGTTTACAAGGATAATCAAGATGCTATTGAAACGGAATACCTTTATCAATTTTACCTGATTTTGCAAAGAATGGAAGTAATCTTGCAAGAACGAGGCGAAACCGTGAGTATCCGTAGTTTCAAAACATTTTTGTATGAACTGATTAAACAAACCAAAATTCCTTTTGAATCTGAAACAGATGAAAGTCTACAAATTATGGGGATGTTGGAAACACGTACCCTTGATTTTGAAAAGGTAATCATACTGTCAGTTAATGAAAAAACATTGCCACAAGGTAAACGCCAAAATACGCTCATTCCCTTTGATGCCCTAAGCGACCCACAGTTCAATTTGCCAACACACAACCATGCTGATGCTGTAATGGCTTATCACTTTTTCAGGCTGTTACAACGTGCCAAAGAAATAGTGTTGGTGCATGTGTTACCCTCTGATACCTATGGCGCTGGCGAAAAAAGCCGTTTTATCTTACAGATAGAACACGAATTAGCCAAGCTGAATAAAAACCTAAACATTACTTATCCAACCGTAAAATTTATAGGATTAGGAGAATCAGAGGAGGTAGAAGAAACGCCATTGCTCATTCAAAAAACCGATGATATTCTGGCATTTATCGAAGAAGAAATTACTGATAAAGGTATTTTTCCTTCTCAGCTCAACCAGTTTCTGGATTGTTCTTTAAAATACTATTTTACACGCATTGCAGGTATCAAACAAGAGGAGGAAGTTGAGGAAAAAATAGGTGTTGATACGTTTGGTAACTGGGTGCATAAAAACTTTGAGAACATCGATAAAAACTTTGTCGAGAAAGGAAGTACTATCGAGAAAGAAGGTTTGCAAATAGTTCTTGAAAATATTGATACTTATTTGGATGAAGCCTTTAAGGAAACCAATCAAGGCTTGAAAGCTGATGACGGGATGAACTTTATTTTATATCAAATAGGTGAAACCATTGTCAAGAAATTTATTAATTATCAATTAAACAACGAGCTTTTCCCGATTGAACTATTAGATGTAGAAAAAACATTAAAAGTAAGTTTCAATGCCATTGTAAACGGCAAAGAATTAGCCGTAAAAATAGCAGGAAGAATAGACCGACTCGATAGGGTGTCGGGCAATAAAATCAGGGTAATAGATTATAAAACGGGTAAAGTAGAAGCCAAAGATTTGCTAATGAAACCCGAGGATTTTGAAGAAAAGCTACTCGGAGATACCGATAAAGATAAATTTCGTCAGCTTTGGCTGTATAAATACATGGTACTGAAACAGATGCTTTCGGTAAAAGGATTAACCATCAGAGGTGTAAAACTACCAGAGGATGCCAACGAAGTAAGTGCTGGAATATATTCGTTCCGTAATATTGATGAAGGATTGTTGGAACAAAAAATCAATTTTACCTTGGGAGAATCAGCCCAAGAGTTTGTCGTAGCATCGGAAAAATACCTCAATCGTTTTGTCAATGAATTATTAGACCCCGCAAAACCATTTGAAAAAACCAAAGACCAAACCAAATGCGAATACTGTGATTATCGACGGATTTGCGGAAGGTAATGGTTAAACAGTAGGGTCGTATTGCATACGACCACCCCAATATCCCCCTGTTAGTTCGTATCTAAGATACTGCACTATAATTCGCCGTGGTTTTATAAACCGCAATCCCTCATGTGAATAATTGGGAATCCTTATTTGAATAAGGTGGAGGATGCTGTTATCTAGACCAACATACGAACTTTTTTTACAATGTAATATAGCTGAACCCAAGCCGCAGTGTAATACTTATCCCTTCCAGCTACAATCTCTTGTTTGCAAACCAAAGAATATTTGTTTGCTTTTCCCTTTTTTGCAGTTTTATTGTTGCGAAGTAATACTTAAGTTATTTATAATTTTTAAGTAGAATCTATTTTTCTGCTGATTTTCTACCTAAAATTTCAAGAAGAGAATTCTTTTGTGTTTATTTTATCGTATAAATACCTGTTTTAATGCGTAAAAATATCTATTTTTTATTTAAATATAGGATAAATAGAATTTTTTAGTTTAATATTGCAAAAAAATAGTTAACGCAAAAAAATAAAGAAATACTTAATAAAACACTTAGTAGTTAGCCTAGTAAATATTTGATGCCCTTGTCATTTCATCATCAACAAACTATACGTTGTTAAACCTATAATCCACCTTTCTAATTTTTTCTAAACAAATGGAAAATAACAAAAATGTCGATGAAATTGATCAAATACGTTTGATTATACAAGAATCAGAAAACACTGGCAACCTAGCTTTGATGTCCTCTATCATGGCAGATGATATTACCGTTATTGTACCCAATACACCCGTTGTTTATGGTAAACCTGCTGGTGAAGCTTTTCTGAAATCATGGTTTGATGCCTTTATTATTGAAATCGAATACATCCCCGAGAAAATCCAGATTAGCCAAGACTTAGCCTACGAATGGTGTACCTATTATCAAACTACCACAGATAAATCGTCTGGTGAAAAAGCAAGTGAAATCGGTAGGATTATGTGGATTTTTAAAAAAGTAAATAACCAATGGTTACAAAGCTTTGCTATCTGGAATACCATTGACCCCTCTTAAATTCCCCTAATATTCTAAGCATTCTATTTAAAACCTAATATAACGATGTCATATTTAAATTCCCCAAGATTGGTATTTTCTGGAGATTTCCTCTCAGATGTTTCAACCGTAAACAATGATACCGCACATTACAATAATGCGACTTTTCAACCAAACTTTCAGGAGTATGGACAAGGATCCAGCAATGGCTGGTGGAATCCTGAAGGGGGAGCCGTTTTCAATTTTCAAAACTGTAAAATTCATCAATTAACCATGCCTAGTGGCTTTGTAATCAATAATGCTGCTGATGATATGTTAGTCGGTCAGATTATTGCAGGCTCAGATGGGCGACCTACTGGAAAGATGGTCGATTTAGACCCTGACCAACAGATGGTTTCAGCTTTATGGTGTGTGCAGTTACGAATTTGTACCCCACAAAATGAAGTATTGCTACAAGGAGACATTAGTACAACCAGTTTCAGAGACATCCAGATGAGACAAGTACAAGGAGCCGCTATCAATGGGCAGGCCCTTGGTGCTTCGTGGACATCGGTGCTTACCAATTTAGTTTGGGGAGAAAAAGCATCATCATCGCCTTTTTTAACATTACTTAAAGAGACCACACAGGGTAATAAACTGAGTATTAACCTAAACGCTTTTGGTTATTATTACGCCCATGCTGCTGATGGTAGGTTCTCGTTAGGACGAATACTAGGGACTATCGCCCCTTGGTATGAAGGTGAACCAGAAACATTTACCCCTTGTAGAAGACTATACGGATTATATAAATTAAAGCCAACGTCACCATGGACATGCTTTGGCAATAGTAATTTTAACTTTGACAAAACAGCCAAAAAACTAACCTTAGATTTAGGCGGTAGTTTCCCTATCACTGATGCCCTCGGTACTATTTCCGAGTCAAGCACGCTGATTTTAGGTGTAAGTAAAAAGCCATTATCTAACGAAACATTGGCTATTTTGCAATATTTAAACACGGATGATTTTATAGAAATAGGGCAAGTAGAATACCAACGAGGTACCGAATGGTTAAACACCACTGGTGGCATCGTAGAGTTTAATAATCTACCTGATAATATTGTTCAGCCATTAAGTAATCAACAATTAGTGTTGCTAATACCATCCACAACTGGCAAATATGCATTAATAGCACGCGAGGCGGTAGATGGAGTCTTGGTAAGGGCTGATAATTTTGTACTTAGAATAGATACTGGACAAAAACCATTGGTTAATTTTTATTCGTATCAGTGGGGTAACCCGCTACCGAATGCCAATATTTATATCGTTATGGAGCCTCCTACGCCAGATACCCCTGTTAGCATAAATAACCCCATCTGTGAATTGTACGGTAACAATACGCCTCCCGAAGGATTAACGTTTAATCAATACTTAACGACCAATGACAACGGTTTTGGGCAATTAGAGATTACTGGCAACGCCATTGGCTATCCAAGAGTATATATTGATGGACAAATATACATGATTGATTATCAGACTGATGTGGTTGACCCTGCCTTCGGTGTAGAAAGCATTAGTGTACACCTCCGTAGTTTTTATGAAGTGCCAGAAAACCCAACTTGGGATGATATTTCAGACACCATGATTCAGTATGCCAATCTTTACCCAATCATGAGTAAATATATTGTCAATTTGGCTAATCCAGAAGACGTTATTGCTCGAAAAGAAATATTACTATTCGCCTTCACCCGTGGGATGAATGATACCATGCACATGCCCGTTACGCGTGACCTATCGGATGCTAAAAGAAATGCGATTATCAAATGGTTGAACAATCCTATTATTTCGGAAACAAGCACGCTTGTAAAAAGTGAAAAGACAAGAGGTATCGAAAGACCAATATCAGCAGATATCCCAGCTTCGGAGCAACATTTGAATTACTTAGCCTCTGTAAAGGCCAAGAATGGTGCAATGATGTCTTTCCCACAAGTTGACAACCTTTTTGAAAACATTTAAACAACCTCTAAATCGCTACTCATCATGTTAAAAATAGATGCAAAATATGTTCGACAAATTGAAAATGCCAGCTCTTTGTCTGATTTACATTTTTTATTTCAAAAGGCTATCGAATTAGAACATTCAACCATACCACCATACCTGACGGCCATGTATTCTCTAAAACCGAATACATCTAAAGAACAAAAGGAGATAATCCATTCTATTGTGGTTGAGGAAATGTTGCACATGACCATTGCAGCTAATATTCTAAATGCATTAGATGGCAAACCCAAAATTAATTCCAAATCGTTTGTGCCTACCTATCCAGGGCATTTGCCTTTGGGAATAGGCGGTGGGCTCGTTGTGGGCATTGAGGCCTTCTCTAAAGAGTTAGTCAAAAAAGTATTTATGGAGATAGAAGAACCCGAATACCCAATTGAATTCAAGGTTATGAGCGCTCAAGTAGATACCTACAAAACGATAGGGGAATTTTATCAGGCATTACAAACGAAAATTGAAGAATTGGCAGAAAATATTTTACCAGGGAATCCTGACAGACAGGTAACTTCAAGATTCTTTGCTCCTGATTTATTATACCCAATCATCACAAAAGAGGATGCTATCAGTGCTATTGATATTATTGTAGAACAGGGCGAAGGAACAACTACTTCGCCAGAAGACCAATTTGATCAATTAGCACATTACTATCGTTTTGAAGAGATTTTTGTTGGGAAAAGATTGGTGAAAGACCCAAGTGCTCCTAATGGTTATTCTTTTTCGGGAGCAGAAATTCCCTATAACCCTACAGATGTATATCCGATTTTCCCAAATACCAAAACGGATATGTTGCCTGTAGGCTCGCAAGAACGACGACGGATGAACGAGTTTAATGCTAGTTATTATTCACTGTTGGATGGCTTGCATAGAACATTCAATGGCGAACCTAATTTCCTAGATAATAGTATTGGCTTGATGTTTGATATAAAACTATATGCCGAAAAGCTTTGTGCCACTCCTTTTCCGGGTAAGGTTGGTTATACTATTGCTCCATCATTTGAATACGTCAGTCCCGAAGAATTTCTATTGAGTTAATCTTTTTTTCAATCAAATTAATGATTTAGTTGAAACAAAACAAAACCAGCAACTATCCTGTGGAATTGTTATGAATCTGTAAATCGGTATCGAAGTATTTTGATACCGATTTGCTTTTTATCCCCTTCTCAAACGGTTTTATAGCAGAACTTACATTTGATCATAAATCTAGAAGAGGCTCGTTTTTTGCCAAGTAAAGTCATATAAAATATGCCGTAGTATATAACAAACACCAAACTTTGATTGTTTAACCAATTAAAAGTATTTACAAAAAGGCATTATGAACTTTATTGAAACATTAAAATATAGAAACGAACCTTTGTTTTATTTTGGTCTTATTTGCTTTGTGTTAGCTATCATTTTTTTGCTACTTACTAAAATATCAAGTGTTCAAATAGCAGGAGCAAATGCATGGAACAAGCCCTTTAAATTTGCTTTCTCAATCATGCTTTATGCTTGGTCAATGGCTTGGTATTGCTATTACCTACCTTCTGTCAATATCACTCTTTTCAATTGGTCAATAATTATTTTGTTAGGCTTCGAAATTATATACATTGCTATTCAAGCAGGGCGAGGACAACTTTCTCATTATAACAATAGCACTCCATTTTATGCATTCCTCTATCTGTTGATGGGTTTAGCTGCCTCCTTAGTAACGCTTTATACAGCTTATATAGGCATTTTATTTTTTCAATATCAACTGCCAAATTTACCTTTGGCATATCTATGGGGTATTCGATTAGGCATCATAATTTTTGTTATTTTTTCATTTGAAGGAGCTTTAATGGGGGGACGAATGACACACACCATTGGTGGGGAAGATGGAAGTATAGGAATACCTCTATTAAAATGGAGCAAGAAATTTGGTGACCTCCGAGTGGCACACTTCATCGGTATGCACGCCTTGCAAGGACTTCCAATTCTTGCTCATTATGTTATCAAAAATACCAAGGCAATTTTTATCATCAGTACATTGTATGGTTTACTTGCATTATACACTTTGATTCAAGCCTTGAATGGTAAACCATTTCATAAATTATAAACACTAAAAGGAAAACTATTCTCTGATGTCTTAACGAAGAAGTTGTTTAAACTTGGTCGGAGGGACACACAATGTTTTTTATCCCTACAAACTCAAATTAATACCAGCTTGTAATGCGTTACTACGCATATATGTTTTTACTTCTTGGTTTTGTACCCATGAATTAAATGAATTTTGAGTTGAACCTTCTATATGCAAGCCCCATTTTGGTGTAAATTGCCAGCGAATACCAATGCCAGCCCGAATACCAAATACAAAATCAGAAGCATTTTCAAGATGGCCAGTCGTGTAGTTAATTCTTGCTTTTTCATTTACTGCTAAAGACGAAGACACCATCATAAGAGCATCCTCAGCTATATACGTATAAGAGGTTTGTCTTTGAAAAACAAAATCAGCAATTGTATAAAGTTGAAAATTGAGGTATTTTTTATTTTTACTTTGTAAAGAGATAAGGTCATTCTGAGTGGTTATTGCCAAGGTATAAGTCTTCATCTTATGATTTTCAAACAAGAATACGTCTCTTGTGGTATCTACAGTATTAGGCACTTTTGTAACAAAACCATCAAATCTATTAATAGGAATATTAACTGTACCTGTTGGGAAAACTGCACTATAATATTGTGTACCATTTTTGGTAGTTAAATTTAATTTAGGCGACACCCATAAACTACTCCAAATAGGTAAGTATATATATGGAGTACCCACATCATAACTACTATAGGCCAAACTTATGCCCATTCTTGATTTTTTTGTAAGCTTCCATGCAACGCCAGCCTTCAAATTATATCCTTTCAACCCTTTTTCTTGATACATCGTAGTACCTGTTAACGATTTATCGGATTTAAAAGACCATTCATTCCAGAGTGAACCATAATCGAATGAAATGATGGGATGTCTTAAACTAAATTTAGAGCCAGTTTCTTTAGATTTATCCTCATGTTTTTCGACCTCTTCATCAGCCAATAGCTGAATGGGGTGAATTTTCCCAATAAGATTTTTATTGTTTTTGGCTGATAAATCATTCAATTTTAGGTCTTTATAGCTGATTAGATTCAGAAGGTTATTTGCGACCTTGTTATCTACAGCAAGTATTGCCGTATTGTTATTGTCGATTTCTACAGATGTTGGGTGTATCGAATTGTTAGTTTTATCACCATCAACTTTCATCGAATATAACTTTGTATGAGTTGTTGGCTTTCTATAAACAGTAGGTTTGATAGATTCTTTCTCTACATGATTGACAAAACTAACTAAACTTTTTGTTGAATTTTCAGCATCATTCTTTTCAGTTTTAACTTCATTTTCAACACTATTTGTGACTGCTTTTTGATCTTTTGAGTTAGCTAATGATTGTGCCGAATTTACCACTTTACCAATTGATGTAATCTCTTGATGCTTCTGTTTCGTTGCTTTATTGTCTGTTAAAAACCAAAGAGGAATTGCCCCCACAAACATCAGTCCCAACGATAAAATAGTATATTTAAGCAAGGGTGTTATGCCTGCGGTTTCTTTACCAATGGTTTCAGTAGCGATACTACTCCAAAGGTTTTCGGGTGGAGGAAAAGCTTGATTTTCCAGAGACTTTTTGAAAAAGCTGTCTAATTTATGTTCTTCGTTATTTTCCATTGTTAGTATTTATTTCGTTACCCCCAATAATTTTTTCTGTAAAATTCGTCTGGCATCTGCCAAGTTAGATTTAGAAGTACCCTCGCCAATGCCCAATTGTTCAGCGATTTCTCGGTGTTTCAATCCTTCAAAAACATAAAGGTTAAACACTAATCTGTATGACGGTGGTAATTCTTGAATGAGTTGTAAAATTTCTTGACTCGATAAATAACCCAGAATGTCATCGTCGCTTTCTAGGTCAAAAGTTTCCTCATGGTTATTTATCGTTACATGCTTCCACTTGGTTTTGCTTCGGTAATATTCCAAGGCAGTATTTACCACTATTCGCTTCGCCCACCCTTCAAAAGAGCCTTCATGTCTGAATGTTTTAAGTTGATGGTAAATCTTGATAAAACTTTCTTGTAAAATATCCTTAGCTTCGTCTTTGTCAGCAGCGTAACGCAAACACACGCCAAACATTTTTGGCGAAATAGCTTGGTAAATCTTCTCGAAAATAAGATGATTTCCTTCTTGAAATTGTTCTATGTATGATGAGAGTTTATCAGGCATAATTTTAAACGGATAGCTAAGAAATCGATTTCTAAAGATAAGATGGATTTTGTGTAGAAAAGGTGGGGTGGAGGAGAGAATTTTTTTGAGATAAAAGACGTTAGGCGAAAGACGCCTGACTAAAGAAAGCTTACATCTGAAAATTGAAAACAAAAATAAGAATAAAAGAAATCTCCAACATCTGCGTATTAAATCAGCGTAAATCAGCGGGTAAAGATTTTTTGAAAAAACTACTTTGTTGTGTTATGATTTTTTACCCGCAGATTTACAGAGATTTGAATCACAGATTTACGCAGATTTTTTCTAACGTCCTAAAGTCCCCCAAAAATGCAACCAATTAAACCAACCCGCTACTTTCCGAATGAATTAATGGACAAACTTCGCCAAACTGGTGATGAAGTAGCTGATAATATAATTCTACAAGTATTTCAGCAAACCGAGATGGCAGGGCTACGTCATTTTTTCCAATGGCTCAACACCAACGAAACGGAATACTCTTTAGCAATTGTCAATGATTTTGTAAATCAACAACCCATTTTACCAGACTTCGCCGATTGGAAAATTATGCAAAAAGGCATGAAATTTTTCCAAGAAAATCAAGAACGCATTAGCATTATGTTAGCTTGCTTGGCTTTGCCTTATTGCTATGCAGGAGCAGACGGTGCAAGGGTTTTAGCAAAATCACAGCGAATACAAACAGATACCTTAAAGCGACTAGAAGAAACAGGCGACTTTATATTTACAGTAATGCAAGAAAAAAACTGGCAGAACGGTATGGCTTATCGTAAAATATTAAAGGTAAGGTTAATGCACGCCGCTATCCGTTTCTTTTCAGTACATCACGGAACATGGGATAATGCATGGGGAAAACCCGTTAACCAAGAAGATATGGCTGGTACAAATGGAGCTTTTTCATACATCGTTATCAGAGGTTTAAGGAAGTCGGGCAAAGCACCCGAAAGTACAGAAGCCGAAGCCTATTTGCATGTATGGAATGTAATTAGCCATATCATGGGCGTAGAAAAAGTATTGATTCCAAATAACCTTAGAGAAGCCTTTACGCTAGATAAAGTAATTGCCAAGCGCCAATTCAGACCATCAGACGAAGGCAAGGCACTCACTAAAGCTTTGTTACAAACCATTGAAAGCTTTGTGCCAAATACGTTGTTAAAATCTTTTCCTGCTGCACAGATGCGTTTTTTATTGGGTGATGAAGTCGCAGAATTATTAGGTATTCCTGCCGTTCCCTTTGAAAGTAAATTGATGCCTTTTATCCCTAGCAAGCTATTATTTAAGTCTTCAGAATAGCACAAGTAGAAAGTTAGCCCTACAACGTTACATTACAAAAATGCAACCCATTTTATGACTTTTCAAGTTGTGTACTCAGTTTAACACTAGGCGTAGCCCACTAAGAAGGCCTGACGCTCTGACGTAGTGAAAACACAACGCCAAGGGAGGGAATATTTCTTTACAATTTCTATTTTTTATCAATATACCCACAATAGTACAAAGCTCTCATAAGACCTATAAATATTAAAATAAGTGAGGGGTAAAGCATCTCTTCTTTATGAATACCAGACGGATTTAAAAGTTTTGTATGCTGTGTGCTCATAAGAATCAATTCTGTAAAACCGATAACTAAAAAAAAGTTCCTAATTTTAAATTTAAAAATAGAAAGTATTGCATAGATGATAAGACATAAAAGAAAAATATAAACTTCAAAAAAAATGATATAAACTAACCAAAATATTCCTATTTGATTAAATACAGATCCTACTGAACTTAATGAATTGCGATCAAATGCAAAGAATGTACCCATTATCGAGTCTACTAGAAGGATTAGGAATATATTTTTTTTCATTGCACACAAAATGTTAAATCTAAAAATTCTATAATGATAAAATCCACCGCTTGACGTAATGTTTTTCACTACGTCAGAGCGTACTGCAATATTACATTGCAAAAATGCAATGCCTTTTATAATTATTTTCAAGTTGTGTACTCATACCACTAGCCTTTGTGGACTAAGCGTAGCCTTCTAAGAAGGCTTGACACACTGACGTAGTGAAAAACACTACGCCAAGCGAGGGTACTAAAGTCTTAAATCTAAAGTCTAGCGTCTAATGTCTTCTAGTCCTAAAGTCCCTCCACATATTTTTTAAAATTATCTATCACCCCCTGTGTAAAAGCCTCTTGTTCTGGGATAGGCGTTTCGGCTTCTGGGTCGAAGGTTTCGATTAAAATAGTTTCATCGCCATTAGCTTTGAATATATTTACTACTTTTCTACCATCAAATAAAGTAGATTCAATGTATTCGTTGATAATTACTTTATCGTAGATACCCGTAAAATCGAAGGCTACGCTACCATCTTTGGCTTTCATTTTGTAGATAAAAGCTCCATTATCGTTTAAATCTATCGTCACACTGGTAGTTTCCCAATCTTCCGAAGGGTTGTTCCATTGAATAATATCGACTGGCGTTGTCCAGCATTTCCAAACCTTTTCTATTGATGCTTTAATGATTGTTTGTACAGTAATTGCTTCCATCTTTTAATGATTAAGATTTAAATATTTTTGTCAATCAAGGAAATTAAAATACGTTTTGCTAGTTTGATTAAATAGATGCCAAATTTATCTCAACACTATCTAAATTACGGAAATCTCCACAAAAATGCTAACACGACAATTAGGTTCAACCAACGAACAATCCACAAGCTTTCGTAGCTTGGAGTGTGAAGGATTGGAAATACTTATTTAATAATTAGTGGATGTAGCAGACTAACAACTCGAACAACGTGTTATACAATGCCTACCATTGAAATTGCAGGGACTCATTATCCAGCAAAGACAATGGGTTTTGTAGATAAATAATATCTTTTAGTATAAAAATCACACAAAGTCCTTTCAAGTAAATGAAAGGACTTTCTGTTTTATTCTTTACCCAAACCCCACAGGCTTGCATTGGTTTACGTAGATATTTTTTACTTTTATCTTACGTTACCAAGATACAATATTATTAAACGATGAACATCAATACAAATCAATTTGAACAGCATACTTATGATGCCATAGTAGTGGGCTCAGGAATTAGTGGAGGGTGGGCTGCTAAAGAACTTTCGGAAAAAGGATTAAAGGTTTTAGTACTAGAACGTGGGCGAAATATTGAGCACATCACAGGCTATAAAACTGCCCTAACTGACCCTTGGAATTTTGAGCATGGCGGGAAAGCCCCTTTAGATATTATTGCCAAACACCCTATTCAAAACCGCACAGGGTTTACCATTACAGAGTCTACTCATGAACATTTTGTAAATGATTTAGAAAACCCATATCTCGAAACCAAGCGGTTTGATTGGATCAGGGGCTATCATGTAGGGGGACGTTCATTAATGTGGGGGCGTGTTTCGTTGCGTTGGAGTGATATTGATTTTGAAGCCAATTTAAAGGAAGGGTTGGGTACAGACTGGCCTATACGTTATAAAGACATTGCTCCTTGGTATAGCTATGTTGAAAAATTTGCAGGCATTTGTGGCTCTCGTGACGGACTGCCTCATTTACCCGATGGCGAGTTCCAGCCACCCATTGAATTTACTTGTGCTGAAGAACATTTTTCTAAAGAAGTCCATCAAAAATTCCCGAATCGTTATCTGATACATGGTCGTGGGGCACACCTTACAAAACCCACTCCCGAACAAATAGCCTTGGGGCGGGGGTCTTGTCAGTCAAGAGATATGTGTATGCGAGGTTGTCCATTCGGTGCATATTTTAGCTCACAAGCGGCTACTTTGCCTGCTGCCAAAAAGACGGGCAACCTTACGGTTCGACCGCATTCTATTGTCAATTCCATTATTTATGATGAACAAAACAAGAAAGCGAAAGGCGTAAGAGTGATAGACGAACAAACGGGAGAATGGCATGAGTTTTTTGCCAAAATAGTTTTCTTGAATGCCTCGGCATTGGGTTCGACCTTTATTTTATTGAACTCTATCTCCAACCGTTTCCCGAATGGAATGGATGATAGCGGACAACTAGGGCATAATTTGATGGATCATCATTTTAGAATTGGTGCTTGGGGCGAAACAGATAAATTTAAAGATAAGTATTATAAGGGTCGAAACCCAGTAGGGGGCTATGTCCCTCGTTTCCGAAACATTGGCTCGGATAAACGGGACTACCTACGTGGCTTTGGTTACGAAGGTGGTGCAAGGCGGTACAGACAATCTGGCGAAGAAGCTGAGTTTGGAGCGGATTTGAAGCAAAAGCAAACACAAATAGGCAATTGGAGCATGGATTTAGGAGGCTTTGGTGAGTGTTTGCCTTATTATGAAAACAAGGTAGAACTGTCTAAGCAAATTTCGGATAAATGGGGGCAACCTGTTTTAAAAATGGATGCTGAATTTAAAGAGAACGAAAAGAAAATGCGTGTGGATATGAAAAATGATGCCGCCGAAATGTTGGAAGCCGCAGGATTCAAAAATGTAAATAGTTATGACGATATTAGCTACCCTGGGTTAGGGATTCACGAAATGGGAACAGCCCGAATGGGACACGACCCTAAGACTTCGGTTCTCAACAAATGGAATCAGGTTTGGGCTTGTAAGAATGTATTTGTAACAGATGGGGCTTTCATGACTTCAGCATCTTGTGTGAATCCATCACTAACTTATATGGCCATGACTGCACGAGCGGCTGATTATGCGGTGAAAGAATTGAAAAAAGGAAATTTATAAACAATCTAAAATCAACCAATGAAAACAGTTCAATTGATTGCAGGCTTAATCGTTTGCCTAGTGTTCAGTAATACAACTTTCGCACAAGATGCTCAAAAAAAAGGAATAGAGATTCTTTCTTATAACCACGTTGGGTTGGCAGTAAAAGATTTGAAAGTAAGTGCAAAGTTCTATCGAGAAATTATTGGATTGTCCCCTGTAGATGTGCCAGATAACTTATTAGCGATCAGAAGGTGGTTTAAAATAGCACCGGGGCAAGAACTGCATTTATTGCTGGGCAGAGAACAACCTGTAGCCAATAATGATAAAAACGGTGCGCATTTTTCATTATCAATCCCAACTAATTCTGCTGATGGTATTGAGGCTTTTTTAAAAGCAAATAATGTGGCTTATCATAGACAAATGCGCTTTGATGGAGCTTTCCAAATCTATGTTACTGACCCTGATGGCTATGTAATAGAACTGAATGAGCCGAAGAAATAAAAAATAAAAGTAAGCAGTCAATCGCCTCAGGCGAACGACTGCTTATTTACTTTTCTTAGAAGTTTGGTTTTAGCAAATACTTAGCGTAGAAGTCATCAATCACTTTTACGGCATCTGTCGGATTATCCACTAATGAAATCAAGTTTAAATCATCTGGATTTATATTTCCTTCCGAAATCATCGTCTCCTTTACCCATTCCAATAATCCACTCCAATACTTTTTACCTACCAATACAACTGGAAAACGCCCTATTTTTTGGGTTTGCATCAATGTAAGCGATTCAAACATTTCATCTAAAGTACCAAAGCCACCGGGCATGATAATAAACCCTTGAGAATATTTTACAAACATTACCTTACGAACAAAGAAGTATTCAAAATCAATACTCTTGTCGCGGTCGATGTAATCATTGGGTTTTTGCTCAAAGGGCAATTCTATGTTCAACCCTACCGATTTTCCACCTTGTAATTTTGCGCCTTTGTTAGCCGCCTCCATCAGGCCAGGCCCACCACCCGTAATTACGCCATAACCATGACGAACCAGCTTAGAAGCAATCTCTTCGGCCATTAAATAATACGGATTATCTGGTTTTGTTCTTGCCGAGCCAAAAATAGAAACACATGGGCCAATCTTTGCTAATTTATCTACACCCTCCACAAATTCTGCCATAATCTTGAAAGTTCTCCAAGATTCTTCAGAATGAATTTCTGCCCAAGTATGGTCAATAAACGCTTTTTTAATCTTATCGTCGTGCGTCATTAGTTTCTCGCTCTCTCTGTCTGTCATAGCTTTTCTAATTTTAATCGTAAAAAAATATTGTTAATCCGTACCTTTGTTAATGAATAAGTTGAAGTAACGAAAAAAAACGTTAGATTTTACAAATACATACTTTTTTATGGAATTTATCAAGAAAATTGCCATCGGTGGCGACCATGCAGGGTTTGAATATAAAGCCGAATTAATAAAATTTTTAACAGCCGAAGGCTACGAAGTAAATGATTTTGGGCCTTATAGTGATGCTTCTTGCGACTATGCAGACTTTGCTCATCCAGTAGCATCAGCCGTTGAAAACAAGGAATATACTTTTGGTATTTTGTTGTGCGGTAGTGCCAACGGAGTGGCTATTACGGCTAATAAGCATCAGGGGATTCGTGCAGGATTGGCTTGGAATGTAGAGGTTTCATCATTGATTCGTCAGCATAATGATGCTAACATTTTATGTATTCCTGTTCGTTTCGTGAGTTTAGAAGAAGCGATTGCCATTACTAAAGTATTTTTCTCAACTGAGTTTGAAGGGGGAAGACATAAGACTCGAATTGATAAGATACCTTGTTAATCCTATTATCACTAGGCAGGGACTTAAGTCCCTGCCTAGTGATAATGTGTTGAAAATGAAATATTTATATTAATTTAACTCATAGACTCCATTCCCAACCGCATGATATTTACGGGCTAAGACGGGTATTCTTTTGAATAACTTTGGTGTTAGATTCACCTTGTCAATAATTACTTCGGGATAATCCTTCTCGAAATTGCTTAAAATGTTAATCACATTATTATAATTATCCAGATTCTCCAGTTCGTATTTTGCTAAACTCCAATTGATATAAGGCGTAGCGGCAAAGTTATTTTTATACTCTTCCATACCATCGCCAAAAACCAGTATTTTTTTATTGCTTAGTTTTATCTCAGGCTCTTCTTTTAGTTTCAAGTTTTTCAGTTGTACAAAAGTTTCCACCCCTTTGAAATATACTGCTTGGTAGTGAATCAATAAAACAGCCGAAAACAACGCCAAGCATGTTAGCTCTGCCAGCCAAGCCCTTTTGGTATTATTAAAAAAACTAACGGTAAAAAATGCGATAGCAGGCACAAAAATGATGAATTGCATGGGTGCCAAGAAAGGCATCAAACCGATAGACACAACCCCAGCGATAGCCCAAATCATCATTACTTGTTGACAACGAATCTGGTAATTATTGAATCCAACGGCATTTACCAATCTTAGAAAGCCTAATACTCCGAAAGTGAAAGGAAGAAGCAACGTAGCCAACAAACTTCGGAAGTCATTCAAATCATATTGACGAAGCTGTAATACGGAAGAAATAAAGTTTCTAGAGAAAGCGTCATACGTACCATTCAGATAGAAAAATAGTGCAGTAAGCAATAATGGAAACAAAAAACCAAAGATTGATAAAGAGTGCTGACGCAAGGTAGTACCACTAAAGAATAATAATGAGGAGGTAGCCCACAAAATAAATACCCCAGCTGGAGGATAAAATAAAGTAGCCAGTCCTATAAAAAAGCCTATTTCAAATACTTCATCAGTTGCTTGTAAACGGTTCATTTGTTTAACCAATGTACCTAACGACAGTAATACGAAGGTAGTAGCCATCAATACTGGCGACAGTGTACAGCAGTCGAACGATATGTTCATAAAAAGTAAATAGAACAAACCTGGCAAGTAGTTCCTTTTTACGAAGAGGTCTCTGTTATTGACCATTACATTGAAGTAAACTGCTTGAAAGTAGGTAAGTAGCAAAGCCACAATTTGGTAAACAGACTGTGAACGCCCAAAGAGTCCGTCAAGCCCAGCGTAAACTAATGTAGAAAGCGGAGCAGTATTATCCCAGATTTCAGAATACATTACAAAGCCTTTGTTGATTTGCTCGCCAACCAACATCCATTGCAATTCTGGAATCAGTTGTGGCAAACCTACCAAATACACGGGCATTCGGATAAGGATTAGTAAAATCAATAAACTAAAAATTTGATAGACAGCGTTTACTTTAAAGAAACTGAGCATATTTTGTTAAGGTATTCAAGTTTTTCACGAATTTACGGTGAATCCAATAATTATTCCGAAATTTGTGAGATTATTGAAGAAGAGCATAAGAAGTTTATGCAACGGCGCAAATAATGATGATTAGTATTTGCAGAAATTAACATTAAAATGGAATCGAAAAGACAACAACAGTTCGCTAAATTAATTCAACAAGATTTGAGCGACATTTTTCAAAAAGATATGCGTACAACTTTCGGAAAGGCATTTGTAACGATAACAGACGTTAAAATGACTCCCGATTTAGCAATAGCAAGAGTATATCTAAGTTTTATGCTGGCTAACGATAAAGCAGGTTTATTACAAGACATTCGTGAGAAATCTAAGCATATTAGAGGGATTTTAGGCAATAGAATTCGTAATCAAGCGAGGATTATTCCAAACCTTGAATTTTTTATCGACGATACTGCTGAATACGCCGCCCAAATGGATGCCTTAATTTCTGGTCTAGACATTCCACCTTTGAAAGAAGGAGAGGAGATAGAGGAGTAGATAGAGAGTTGCGAGTTAGTGATTGAGTGAGTTAGTGATTTAGTAAATAGTCCTAACACTGCTCATTATTTACAATAAAGATATTTTAATAAAATTCACTAACTCACAACCCACTAACTCAGAACTCACTCAATCACAACTCACTCAATAAAAATCATTATGAATTTCCCCTTTTTTATTGCAAAACGATACTTTTTTGCTAGAAAAAAAACATCTTTTATCTCATTAATATCGATGATTTCGATGTTAGGAGTAGGTGTTGGAACGATGGCTTTGGTAGTTGTTTTGTCGGTATTTAATGGATTAGAAGATTTCCAAAGAGGCTTGTATAAAAGCTTTGACGCAGATTTGAAAGTTAGTGCTAAAAAAGGAAAATACTTTAGCTGTCCACCAGCACTCTTAAAAAAAATCAGCAAAGTTCACGGTATAGGAAGCATCACACAGGTAATTGAAGAAAACGTGTTGCTACGTTACCGCAATGCCCAAATGGTCGTAAATTTAAAGGGTGTTGACGAAAGTTTTTTGAAACAAGAACGTTTACAGAAAACCATGATTGATGGTCATGCCATCCTTCAAGATAGCGGCATTGCTTATTCCATTGTAGGGTCGGGTATTGCCGTAAAGTTAGGAATAGATATTGATGCCTTTTTTACGCCTTTAGAAGTATGGTATCCTAGAAACAAGCAAACTAAAACCTTGGACTTTTATGCTACCGATGCTTTTAATAAAATGAATCTGGTGCCAGCGGGTGTGTTTGCGATAGAACAACAATATGATGATAATTATATTTATGCACCGCTTTCGTTTGCCCAAAATTTATTTGAATTAGAAAATCAGCGCACAGCTTTAGAAATAAAAGTAGCTAATGAAGAGGAAGTGGCTACAATTCAAGATGCCCTAAAGGATGTTTTAGGTAATGAGTTTGTCGTGCAAAACCAAGATGAACAACATGCTTCTTTATTAAGGGCTATCAAAATTGAAAAGTTGTTTGTATTCCTAACACTTACTTTTATTATAGGTATCGCTAGTTTTAATATATTTTTCTCGTTGTCGATGTTGGCTATTGAGAAAAAAGAAGATGTAAAAACCTTGTATGCCATGGGAGCAGATGCCAAAATCATACAAAAGATATTCCTATTAGAAGGGGCTATCGTAGCTTTTACAGGTGCCATCGTTGGATTAATTTTAGGTTTCACCATTTGTTGGTTACAACTTACTTATGGCTTTATTTCAATGGGAATCGTCGGAGCTTTAATAGATGCTTATCCTATTAAAATGGAGTTCTCAGACTTCTTCTTTACGGCAGTAGTTGTAGTAATCATTACGTTATTAGCCTCTTATTTTCCAGCTAAAAGAGCAGCTAGTGTTGAGATTGTGTAGGAGTAAAACGGTTAAATATAATCCTCAAAAATCCTTTTCTCTTAGCTGGTGACTTAAGTCACCAGCTAAGAGAAAAGGATTTTGCTTAACAGCTCTGTATTGCAATATAGGTACAAAACAAAAATATCCTTAGCGAGGGACTTAAGTCCCTCGCTAAGGATAAATAATAATATCAGGTAGAAACGATTATCAATAATTACTATAGCTAAAGGGCTAAGCTTCGCTCAGTTTCTCGCCTTCCCACTTACTCACAACTACTGTAGCTACAGCATTACCTACAACAGACGTTGCCGAACGACCCATATCCAAGAAAGGATCTACACCCAGTAGCAATACCAAACCCTCTTGTGGAAGTCCAAAGAGCGTCATGGTACCCATAATTACTACTAAGCTGGCACGTGGTACACCTGCGATACCTTTACTGGCTAATAATAGGGTTAATAGCATCGTTACCTGTTGGTCTAAATTCAATGGCATACCATAAGCTTGGGCAATAAAGCCAGTTGCAAAGGTCATATACATCATCGAACCATCAAGGTTGAAACTATAGCCTAATGGCAATACAAAACCGATGATTCTTTCGCTGATACCTAAGCCTTTCAATGATTCTATTTGCTTTGGCATGGAAGCCTCAGAACTTGCCGTACTGAATGAAAGTAGAATAGCCTCTTTCATGGCAGCCATCAATCGCCAGTAAGGGATTTTTAATAGATAGCAAATTAGCCAAAGTACTACAAAAATAAAGAAGAGTAATGCACTGAAAAAGCAAACAATCAAGTAAGCGTATGATACCAATACTCCTAAACCATTGCGTGCAATCACGTTGGTCATCGACGCAAACACAGCGAAAGGAGCCAATAGCATGATATAACCAACTATTTTAAAGATAGCCTCGCCAATCCAGTCGATGCCTTTTGATATTTTTTTGCCATGTTCGCCCATAGTAGCCAAAGCAATACCAAACACAATTGAAATCATGATGATTCCTAAAGTTTTGTTTTCAGCAAATACTTGGAAAATATTGTCTGGGAAAATCTCAAAAAGGAAGTCTTTAAAAGTCTTTAAAGGTTTAGCAGTTACGCCTGTTTCTATCCCTGATGGAGGGAGTTTCCAAGTGCCAAATTCACCTGGACGAGTAATGTTTACAAAAACTAAACCTACCAATAATGATAAGATAGTAGCGAAATAAAAGTACGCCAACGTTTTCAAGCCAATTCTACCTACTAAGCGGAAATCGCCCAATTTAGCCACGCCCACTGATAAAGTACAGAAAATAAGTGGACCAACAATCAGGTGAATGCTTCTTAAAAAAATATCTCCTAATAATTTTATATTCTTGCTGGCTTCGTTGATTTGCTCTTCACTCAGCTGAGTGTGCATAATTTGCCCTACAATTATTCCGATGATAAACCCGATGATAATTTTAGTGGTAATGTTTAGCTTCATTTAATATTAAGTTTGTTTGTGTCGAAATGATTAGATTTTAGTCCTAAATTTCAATGAAATGTATTTTCTCAAAACGAATTAACACAAAAAATCCACCCTTTGCAAATTAGAGTGGATTTTGCTTTACTGAAAGTAACGTTTATAAATCGGTTTTCTATATAAAAATTGAAGGTATAACAATGGATATACCAAGTAATCAGTCAATAAATAAGGGGTATTAAAGTCGATATTATCCGTGATGACCGTACCTGTTTGCTGGCTTTCTAACCTATGTTCATGGTGCCAATATTTCAAGAAGAAAGGGAGTATAGTACCTTGGTCGATAAAATAAATGCTGTGTTCGCTATTCTTTTGTTCGATGATATTTGAAATCCAATCTTGTTTAAAGAAAATAAAGTTCAATACCAGATGAACAACATCTCCTTTCATGCAGCCGTCAAATTGTTTGATAACGACAGGAGGAAAAGGAGGGGCGAGTGCTTTGAATAATGTTAAATCAAAGCCTTCCCATACACTGAGAAGGTCTTGATTTACGGTTGTCTTAATCTGTATCTTCATGGAGCGTTAGCTTAAGTAAGCTCTGATTTTCCATGCTATCTTTTCGTGTTCAGCCATAAGCCCCGTCAAGAAATCACTGGTTGCTGCATCTCCCAACTCATCGGCAGTAGTTTTGATATCCTGTCTTAATACCCTAATAATCGTTTCGTGGTCGCTCAGTAGCTCTTGTAACATTTCCAAAGCAGCACTTTGTTGATGTTTGGTTTCTAATAATCTAGTTACAGCCAGAAACTCGTGCAAAGAAGCCAACGGAAAATGTCCTAGTGTACGAATACGTTCAGCAATTGCATCAATCTGCTCGTCAACGAAACCATACAAATCCTCAAAAAAAGTATGATATTCAATAAAATTGGGGCCAGTTACATTCCAATGATAATTTCTGGTTTTGGTATAGAGCACATATTCGTCAGCCAATAATGTATTCAGAAGTGTTGAGGTTTTCAGTAAACTCTCAATAGAAATGCCAATGTTTGGAGTCATAAATTTATTTTTTATTGAAGCTGTTTAAACTTTCCGTTTCTAAGGTGAAAGTATTGTATTTTTGGATTGATTTTTTCAAAATTTGGGAAGCATAGCATCGCTACGTTGAGTAAATTTTGGAACAAGCTATTCTAAAAGACTTAGTTTAACCCGAAAGGGAAAGTTTAAACAGCTTCATTGATAACATTCTAATCAGCTAATATTATAAGACGCTTTTGACGTAAATATATGGATAATAGCTGCTATAATAGCTTTTCCTATATTGATAAAAGCACTTGTAATAAATTCAACCGTTGTTTTAACGCCATTTGCCAACCATTGAATCAATGATTTTGTAAAATGGTTATTATCATCTGTTTTTTCAGGCTCTTTCTTTAAAAGAGTGGCTGTTTGTATAACGTCAAATTGTTGATTATTGTTTCTAAGAGTATCTTGTCTAATACGGTGTTTGGTATGCATTACCGTAGAATATTCAATCAAACCAAAACCTGATGCTTTGGAAAAAGCAAAGAAGGTAAGTATTAAGATAAATAGCGTTTTCATTTTTTCAGTTGAGGTCAAAATAACAATACAAATTAATATAAGCAATTACAATTAGTATGTAAAATTAACTATAATTATTGGAATAGTCTCCATAGATAAAACTATTTCAATAGTAAACATTTATTTTATAAACGATTGAAAACAAAGCTCATAGCGGTATATAAATACGGTTAGGGCTTCAATGTTATTTATGCCAATCTCGTGCCATTCGGCACATTTCTTTCTACTGCTGCTAATACTACTTCGCCGTCTGGCAAAATAAAGCCCGTTACCAATACTTCTGAGATAAAATTGGCTACTTGTCTAGGAGGAAAGTTTGTTACACAAATGACCTGTTTACCTACTAATTCTTCTTTGGTATATAATTTAGTAAGTTGTGCTGATGATTTTTTGATACCAACCTCTGATCCTAAATCTATCAGTAGTTGGTAGGCAGGTTTTTTGGCTTTGGGAAAATCGTTGGCTTCTAGAATAGTTCCTACTTGAAGCTTTACTTTCTCAAAATCTTCCCATGAAATACTCTCAGTGTTTAACATAAGGTAATAATAATTAGTGAAATTATTTTTGTAAAACAGGTATTTTTACGCTAAAATCTTCTATAAAAACTCGCTTACTTTGTAACAGTAAATCGTACTTGAAACAAGGAAAAATTTACGACAGCCTAAGTATTTCAAAATATTATTATTAAAAGAGTTTGAATAGCGATTTAATTTATGACAGAGTATGCACCTTTTCAATTAACTAGTGAATCTGGTGAGGTATTTAATCCAAACGATGTTGCGTTTGTAATGTATTCTCAAGTGCTAAATTTACTTTTTGTAAAATTAAATAGTAGTAATGCCCGGGAATCTATACAAATAGGAGTACCTAAAAGAAAGAAAAACCTTCTACAAAATTGGCTTGATTACCATAAAATATACTATCCGCCTGAGGATTTCCTATAAACAAAATTACAATACCTATTATATAATTAATATAGCTAACCCGTGCAAATTTTAGTTCTTATACACAAAATTCCCTCTTAACCTTATCGTTACGTGGTACTATGTTTCGTAAGAAAATGGTACCACTTTTATTTTTCATAGAATTCAATCGGTAAGCCATCTGGGTCACTGATAAAAAAGAAGCTCTTCCCTGTAAATTCATCCACTCTGATACTCTCACACGCTACTTTACATCCTGTTAAATAATCGTGTGTTTCCTGAATATCATTTACCTCAAATGCTAAATGTCTTAATCCACAAGCCTCAGGTCGTGATGGGCGAGCAGGAGGATTCGGGAATGAAAATAGCTCTATTTGATAAACTCCATTTACTGATAAATCTAATTTATAGGATTCCCTTTCAGCCCTAAACACTTCATTCTCGATATTAAATCCAAGTATTTCAGTATAGAATTTTTTAGAAGTAGGATAATCCGAGCAAATAATAGCGATGTGATGAATTTTATTGATAGCTAGCATAATCTTCTTTTTTATTTTCACAAAGGTATTGATTGCTACAACATTCTTCAAGAATAAAAGGCATATTATTGAATAGTAATTTGGATAATAGGAAAGCTTATTTCAACAGCTTTCCTATTATGCTCACTTTACCTAATACAAGCCCATTTCATCAGCACTTGGTCCATAACACCCTGGAATAGGAATATCTAGTAAGCGCAAGAAAACACCCAACTGAGCTCTGTGGTGTACAATTTGGCAATATGCGTGGCGGATAGTTTCGCTTTTGGGCGTTGTGCTATAAATAGTATCGCCATTTCTTAAAGTCCAGCTTTCTTCTAATTGGTCCTCGGTAGCTGCCAATAAATGAGTTTTAGCATCTTCTAAATTTTTTTCAAGTAAATTTAATAGATCGGCTGTCGTATTAATTGTGGCAGGTTGATAATCGCCCACGCCAAAATCTAATTCACTCGTTGTTAATGCCAATCCCACCCACGATGGCAACTCCGCAATATGCGTTGCCAACCTTAGCACAGTCATACTTTTAGGGTGAGGTTGCCAGTTGAATTTATCTGCTGGAACAATCGATAACATTTTACGAGTACTAACCGCTTCTTGGTCCAACTCCTTTAAGAACATTGCAATCATCGTCATTTTGTTAGTTTTTTTGGTTGATGATGCAAAGAAACAGTCCCTCACTGACAACCCTATGTCAGTACTTTTTGAAGAAGCATAAATAAAATTAATAATTTACAGGAAGCAGTTTCATGTAGTCTGATAGAGGTATATGGTCATTTTTTTGAAAGGGCATTTGGGTATCTTTTACAACAATAATTCTAGAAACTCTGAAATCTCGATAGTCGTTTCTTTTATGACACCAAGCAATCAAATGCCAGTTGAAAGCATAGAAAATTAGCCCTATAGGTTCAGCCCTACGACTACTGATTTCATCAGTGTTATTCTTGTAGTCAAATTCGATGATGGTTTTTGCAGAAATAGCTTGTTGTAATGTTGATAAGTATTCATAATTGTGCTGTTCTCTATTTGGTGGAACTTGGATTTTGATAGTATCTGAAAGTGAATCTATTTTATCTTTTTGGGCATTAGGCAACACAGCCTTTACTTTATTCAAAGCATTGGTATAATGTTTTTGTATTGATTTATCAGTAAAACGATATACGATAGATTCCATTATTAAAAGTGCATTGGCTTCATCACTCGTGAGAGAAATAGGAGGGAGGAAGAATCCCTGAACGATGAAATATCCTTTGTTTTGTTCAAAACCCAAAGGTATTCCTGATTCATTCAAGGCTTTTAAATCTCTGTAAACCGTGCGAATACTAATGCTGAATTTTTCTGCAATTTTTTCGGCAGGAGTATATTTTTTGGATTGAAGCAAAGTAAATATGCCAAATAGTCTATCAATGCGATTCATAAATATTAAGGTCAGATAAAAATATAAAAATCGAAAATATTAACGGGAAATAACGCTAGAATAAATAAAAAAATAATAGTCATCAGTAAAATGTTAAAAAAAATAATTCTTGATTAATCTTACATTTTTTTCGATTATACAATTGTTTAAGCGTTCGTGATTTTGTAACTTTGTTTTAAATAACACACTGAAATACATTTAATAATATTTTTGATTAATTAGCTTTAAAAAACCTTGTTTATTAACATATGTTAATACTTGTATTTTTTTAGAGGCTCATTAAATGAGATAATTAATCATAATATTATTAAATAAATTTGCACTAAGTAAGTAGAACAATAAATGTTGATTTCTCGAATTTATACAGGAATGGTTTTCTGTTTAATATGTTTTGTATTGTGTAAGCATAACACTTTCGCAAACAAGACAATTAATCTGACAAACCTTTCTTCTCCATATAATATATCTTCTTCGCTTGAATATTTCGAAACGAGTAATTCAAAACTTTGCTTTCGTGATATTCAAAGTAAACACTTTACTCCTTATTTAAAAAAAAATATTAGTGTTGGTTTTTCAGACGCTACGCAATGGTTTAAAATAAACTTGGTTTCAGCAAAAACATCTAATTGGGTATTTGAATGTGGTAATCCGGTGATTGAATATATTGATGTTTATATTCCACAGCAAAATAAGCAATATAAGGTATTCAAAGGGGGCAGTTTTGTAGCCAAAGATAAAAGAAGCTATACTTCATCTTATCCCATTATTCATTTTAATTTATTGGCAAATCAACCCAAAACAATATTTATTAAAACGAAAAGCCAAAGAGCCTTTTATGCACCATTCCTGATAATGCCCGAAGCTATTCATGAAGTGAAAAGATATTCAGATGAACGTAAAGTATGGATTTTGGATGGTGTTCAACTATTAGAAAATTTCCTTATCTCTATCATAGCTTTCTTTTTATTGAAAACCAATACCTATAAGATTTTCGCTATTTATTCACTTTGTATTTTATTTACCGTATCTGCCTATCATGAATCAATCGGAGATTGCTTTACCAACAACCCAAACCAATCTTCTCATATTGATGCTTTCCCTTATCGCCTTTTATCTATTTTCGAAATTATATTAACATTCAGTTTTTTACCTATAGCGACCTTGTATCCCAAATGGGTAAAATGGTTTTTGTATTTATCTATTGTTTCCACTTGTGTATTGACCCTAGCCATATACTTTGATTATAACTGGAGGTGGATAAAAATGAATGTAGTGAATACCCTGATTGCTAATATCTTTATTATTCTACTTTTTGCTTACGCATATTACAAAAAGGTAAAACTAGAATGGTACTTTGTGTTTTCATTTATCTTTAGTTTTACAGGCTTTATTTTCTTTCAACTCAGGCTTTTGCAAATCATAGATTATACATTTATTAATAACCTTGTATTTTTCACAGACCCTATCAAAATCACTTTTTTTGTTTTGCTAATCTGTAAAATCTACCTGAGGTCTCAGCAATCAGAAGTTTCCCCAGCGATTATGTTGGAATATCAGCCAGAATATCACAACATACCGCTCAACAATAATGACCATCATCCTCCTTCACCGATTACCTCTTTCACCGACCTAAATTTTGAAATAGAGAAATTCTCTGTACCCATACAACAAGAACAGCATATTAATCAACAAGACGAAGTTTTTCTGCAAAGGATAGAGCAAATTATTGAGGCTCATCTGTCAGATAGTGCTTTCAATATTACAGACTTAGCCGATGAACTTAACCTAAGTACTGTGCAATTAAGAAGAAAATTAAAAACTTTAACGAACCAAACCACCGTTGAATACATCAGAAACTACCGCTTAAAAAAAGCTGCTGAGCTACTGAAAAACCGCAACGGAAATGTCTCCGACGTAGCATTTCAGGTAGGTTTTGAAAGTCTTTCATATTTTACAAAAGTATTTCAGGAATCTTTCGGTAAATCGCCATCCGAATGGTCCAAAAGTTTTAAATAGTATTTTTTTTAGTTAAAAATACCTCTTTAATAGTACTTTTTTGTGTTTTTTGTCATAAATGAACAAATTTTTGTCGATTTCAAGTTAACGTTTTCAATATCTAAATTGCAATTTTGTAGTAGTAATAATTATATAATTATGAAAAATTTATACCTTACTAAAAGTAGTCAAATTGCTCTGAAAGAAATTCTATATTTAAAGAGTGATGAAAATTATACCGCCATTTATACCACCAATCAAGAGCGTTTGATGGTAGCTCGCACACTAAGAGTAATGCAAGAAAGAATAGAAGACACTCAGTCTTTTATCAGAATCAACAACAATCATGTTGTTAATATTTCTTTTATGAATGGTTGGCGGAAAGAAGACAAAAAGCTTGTTATCATTCTTGAAGATGGGCAAGAATTTGTAGTATCCAGAAGAAGAATCAGCGACTTTAGAGAGGCCATAAGAAAATCTCCTAAAGCGATTTTATTGAAGAATAATAAAATGAATTCCTAACAATTTTAACCACCCTAGTACCTAGCACACCTCAATAAGAACCATAGTTCATGGTTCAGGCCTGTCAATAAAGAACTTCTTTATTGGCAGGTTTTTTTTGTTGCAAAACAAGTAATAGTTTTGAGGGATGAGTTTTCATTGCCAAAAATAGTTTTGTTATTACTAACAATTCGGATGTAAGCAATGTAGCAAAGGTGAAATATGAAATTTAACTTTTGGGTTTACATATTGTATTGCTTACTTACAAAGAATGTCTTTGTTGTGGTTAATACTAACAAAAGATGAATGAGCTATATCAGGATTTAAACCCACTACTCACAATTCACAACAACTCTTATTTATTGAAGCTATTTAAACTTTCCGTTTCTGAGGTGAAAGTATTCTAAAAGACTTAGTTTAACCCGAAAGGGAAAGTTTAAACAGCTTCAATAATAATCATACAAAAAAAGCCCATTCTCTGGATGAGAAAGGGCTAGATTTGAGGGTTTTAATATTATTTTTGTTTTGTAATAACTTTTTTATGATTTCTACCGAAAAGCATCATTATAGAACATTTACTCTGTAAAAAAATGGAGAACTATAAAAAGCTCCACCCGTAATGTTTGCTCCAGTGTTAGCAGCATTATAAGACTTGCCGTTAGTAAGTTTCATAGTTCCTGTAATTTCAAACCTATCACCCGCAGCGATATCACCTATAACAAGTTTAGATGCCGATAAAGCTTCTGCTCCTGTGACAGAGATTGTAGCTCTTGGATAGCCCGTTACAACATCTTTAGTAAATGCTGAAGCAAGTATCGTTTTAAGCGGGAGTATTGAAGTAGTTTTTGTGCCATTAGCCGCTGTAGCATCTACAAATTTTACAAACAATTCATAAGAGGCAAAGTCTGCTCCTTTGTTAGGTGTAACAGCCTCAGCTACAATCTCCATCTTTGTGCCACTCATGTCTGAAACTTTGTAGTTGAACGTAGTTGAAGAAACAGGATATGGGCTTACTGTACGAATGTATCCACCAGTTTCAAGAGCATCTAAATCAATTGGTTCAACAATTTCGGTTTTACAAGCTAATACTATTAGCCCGTAAATCATTAAAATTGAATATTTAAAAACGTTTTTCATGATATTTTAATTTTAAGGAAATTTAACTAGCTAATGTTATTTAAATAAAGTTGCAGGATTATTGTCCCAGAATACTGGCAAAGTCATGTTTGCCTTTTGTTTAGCATTTGCATTTCTACCAACAAACGAAGAAGGATAATAGTAAGACCTAATAAACGCACCAGGGTTAGGGTCTAAAGCTGGCTGTAGGTTTCTAGGCATACCAGTTCTGCGATATAAATTGTAGGCCTCAATACCATTGCCGTACAAAGCAAAATAATACTCGGTAGCAATAATATTTAGTCTATCGGCATCTGTGGAGGCAGTAGTATAAGCATTAAGTACATCGTTAACATAAGCATTTACATCATTTGCCCAAATAATATTTTTACTTGCTTCAAAAGTAGCAATTTTGCCAGCCTCTGTTGATGATAACATAAAGTTTCTAACATCAGCCATAGATTTACGAATTGCTGATTCCAACAACGTCTTTGCATCGCCCGTAGTACCAAGAGTAATTGTAGCTTCAGCTAACATAAAGTCTGTGAACGAAGACATCATAATTGGGTGAATACCCGCACCAGCAGCACCTGCTACTAAGGCTACAGGCTTGCCATTATCGTTATCATATTGGCCCCCGGCAGGATATAAGCCCCATGCAGTTCTTCTTAAACCATCTGGTGGAATACCCTCGTTACTTAGGTGGTCGCGTCCCCAATAACCTACAGTAGTTGGCAAGCAGTAATAATCTGTTGCGGCATAATGGTTTGGTTTTTGGTTTGTAATACAACGAATCTCGTTTACATCTTTCGAGTTTACGATAACTTGGCGATAAAAATAAGAGCGAATTCTTGGATCTTTTTTATCATACATACTACCCATATAAGAGTTTGACTGATAGTCGCCACCACCTGTTGAAGAATATTGCCCAGCATATCGTGGATGTCTGTTATCTGGGTTTACTTGGTTAGTACCATATTTAAATGTAAGGCTTTGTGCACTAGTTGAAATCAATTTTCCACCACTTATCAATGCGTTAATAGCTGTTTTTGACCCTGCCGCATCAATTAACCTTTTGTTTAATAAAATTTTCAATTTCAAGGTATTAGCTGCACGAATCCAGTTATCTACACTACCTGAATAGTAAAGGTCTGTCGTTAAGCCTGATTTAGACTTTGCACCAAAATTCTCTATAGCTTTGTCAACATCTGCTAAAGCAGCAGTATAAATGGAAGCGCCACCATCACTTTTAGGGTTGAAGTTATTCGCATCCAAAGCCTCGGAGTAAGGTACATCGCCAAAGGCATCAACCAAGTTTACCATCACAGAAGCTCTAACAAAACGAGCCATACCAGCATGAACAAAAAATTCTGCTTTTTCTGCTAAAGGGATGATTGTTTTTACATCATTCAAAATACCAGCATAGGCAGTAGTCCATGTTTCAACATTACCACCTGGTGTTATAGCATTGTCATAAATGGCTGCACCTGCGTTAAGCATTCGGGTTAATCTCATACCCGGGTCGCTCAACTGATTAAAATGAGTAGCATAACTAATCTGGATTTGGCTTGCTAAATAGTTAATATCCGTATTTCCAGTAGTTACGGCGTTTGGATTGTCAAGTAAGTCTAGTTTACACGAACTTACCAGTATTGCTGACAATACAAACAAATATTTTATGAATTTATTTGTCATTTCTTTGTGAATTATAATGAAAGAATCTCATTAGTTAAAATTCCTCTAAACAATGTTTGTGTTGTTTAGAATGTCAACTTCAATGTACCTCCTAGTCTTCTAGAACTTGGCCCAGTCAAGAATTCAAAGCCTAAGCCATTACCTACACCTAAACCTAAATTATCTGTATCAAGGTTCAAACCTTTAGGAATATGCAAAGCTTTATACCATAAGTTATTTCCCGATAAACCTATACTAGCACCTTTAATACCTAGTTTCCCCAAAAACTTTTTAGGTAAGCTGTAAGATAACGACACTTCTTGCAAACGGATAGTTGAACCATCATAAATTCTACCTTCGTCTCCAAAGAAATAAACGTTGTTGAAGTTAACATCAGAACCAGTTATTTGAATATCGTTTGCAGAACCGTCTGCTTTTACCCCAGGGAAGATAAATGTCTGAGCTCTATCATAACCTGTTTCGCTGCCAGATTCAATCGTTAAGCCACGTCCTAACAATGCACCAGCAGTAGATGAGTACAATGCACCACCATGACGATACGATACCATTACGTTCAAGCTCAAACCTTTATAACTAAATCCATTAATCATACTTGAAACAAAGGCAGGGTTAGGGTCGCCTAAAATTACAGGTGATGTCGTTGCTTGTAGGTTTCCAGAACCATCAATTAACAATTTACCTTCGGCATTTCTACGGAAGCCAGTACCTTTAATTACGTTGAAGGGCTGCCCAACGATAGCATAATTTCCTAATGCTGAACCAAAGCCTGTTACCTGTACCTCTTGTATAGTACCACCTAGATCTAGTACTACTGGCGTATTGCGTGAATAAGTCAAGGTAACATCCCACGAGAATGGTCCTTTTGTAACAGGCGTTCCTGTTAAGCTGAATTCTATCCCTTGGTTTCTGATTTTACCAACGTTAATTGTAGTGCTTGTATAACCCGTTGAAGCATCTAACGGAGCACTCGTGATTAAGTCTTTGGTATCTCTACGATACACAGTAAGGTCAAAGCCGATTTTATTATTGAATAATTTACCCTCTAAACCTAATTCCGTTTCAGTGTGCAATTCAGGTTTTAAATTTGGATTACCTAATGTATTATCTACTGAATGTGTTTGAATAGGTCCAGATGTTAACCAACCTCTAGCATTTTGATTTAAGATATTTCTAGTTTGGTATGGGTTAGGAAAACCAGCAGATGTACCAATACCTACTCTGAACTTTAAGAAATTAAGCGTATTGCTACTTAGGCCTTCAAAAGCAGAAGTAGGCACAAATGAAAGGCTGGCAGATGGGTAGAAAATCCTACGATATTCAGCCTCTACTGTTGATGTCCAGTCATTTCTTCCAGCCAAATTTAGAAACAAATAGTTGTCATAATCAGCCGTGATTTCTCCAAAAATACCATAACGTGTTTGTTCTGTAGTTCCGTTGGAAGCCACATTATCAATAAAGTTTGAGTGGCGGAATAAATTACGAGCCAATTGGTTCTGACTGGTGATATTATAGAACGAGAATCTGTCGTTTCTCATGTTTCCACCAAGTTTACCAGCAATAGTCAACTTATCAGTTAGCGTTTTGGTATATGAAAGAATCATAGAGTTATCCCAGATGGTATTCTTAAAGTTTAAGGTATTGTATAAACCATTTACAAATGATACCCCCCCCTTATTCAACATGAACTCTTGTGTTTCGTCATAGGTATCCAAACCTACTTTATAAATCAAAGCGAGCTCTTTTGTAATCTCTAAATTAAATGATGTAGCAGAAAAAAATCTGTTTACAACACCCGTTGTTTTGTAGTTATTTAATATCCATCTTGGGTTAGGGATATCGTTACCACTTCTAAAATACACAGAGCTACCATCTACAGGATTTTCGTAAGGCCATCCTGTTAAATCTACTTGGCGTGGGGTAAACATTACATTTGCCAATACCGAAGGGAAATCGTTAGCGTTGTTTCCTTGCCCAGCACTTAATGGTGGAGATGTTTGGTCTGTGTTAGAAAAGTTAAAAGAAGTATTAGCGGTCAGTTTTTTTGATAACTGAGCGTTTAATCCAAGACCTAAATTTAATCTTTTTAAACCGTTGTTAGGGATATAGCCTTGTTCATTATTATATCCTGCGGATATATTATAACTAACTTTCTCACCACCCCCAGAAATATTCATAGAAGTATTTGCAATAATACCTGTACGGAAAAAATCGCTAACATTGTTAGGGAAGAATTGCATGGTATATGGTGTAACGGATGCCACATACGATGCCATTGCATCTCTAGTAGCGGCATTTGTCAAAAATGCGTAAGGGTGCGTTGTTAAAGCTGTGTTGGTATTCTGTGAAGCATAGTTTTTTGCTTCTTCTAACGAAGGTCCCCAGTTACTAAAGAAGTACCCAAGGTTTTGTTGGAAACCACCAACATAAGAGTTTTGGTACTTAGGTAAATGAGCAGTATTGGTAAAAACAGATTGTGTAATTGAATACTCCGTTTTTCTAGCTTTTTTTGAACCATTTTTTGTAGTAACCAGAATTACCCCGTTTCTACCTTGGTCACCATAAGTAACTGTAGCAGCCAAACCTTTTAATACCGTTACGTTTTCGATATTGTTTGGGTCAATATCCAGAAAACGGCTTGAAGAGGACTGTCCACCACCAGTAAAGCCACCCCTTGTATTGGTATTAGAGTTAAATGGAACCCCATCTACCACAAATAAAGGCTGTACTGAGCCTGTAATTGAAGAATACCCACGTATGGTAATGTTTGTACCTGTACCAGTAACTCCAGACGTAGAAGTGATGTTTACCCCTGAAATTTTGCCTTGTAATACACGACCAATGTCTGATTGTGGCTTGTCTTCAATAGCCCGCTTGTCTAATGAAGTAACAGAATATCCAAGAGCTCGTTTCTCTCTAACGATTCCTTGTGCAGTTACTACCACTTCTGTTAGTTGTTGGTTGTCGTTAGTGAGCTGGATATTAATAACAGTTTGACTACCTACTGCGACTTCTTTGGGAGCGAAGCCAACAAATGTGAATCGGATTGTGCCACCTGAGCTTACTGGCAGAGAGTAATTTCCATTGGCATCTGTTGTAGTACCTTTGGTACTGCCTTTCAATTGAACAGACACTCCTGGAAGACCTGAGCCGTCCTCGGCTGTGGTCACTTTTCCTGTTACTTTTCTGTCTTGTGCATAAATACTTACGCAACAAGTCATCATAACGAGGAAAATCGTTAGTAATTTTTTGTTCATTTAATAATTTAGTTTGGGTTTAATTTGTTGTTATTATTGCTAACAGAATCAATTTAAAAAATTGTACTTTACAAACAAAATAATTATTAATTTTTTTTAATATAATATTTACATATGTGCTTATTTTTTAATATTTACCTATTTTGAATGATTATTTCATTGTGTTTGAACTAATATTTTTAGATAAAAAGGTGAAATCATCTGATGTATGCTTTGTTTTTATAGATGAACGGTAAATGAAGATAATGTTAAACGTACTCAATATACGAAACCTAAAAATACTTATGGCTTAAAATATCATTGATTGAGAATACCTAATTTGTATTTTTCTTAGAATGCAAAAATGAGTGTTTTTTCTGGGGAGTATAAATAACAAGCTGATAAAACTATAAATTTGTAGTTGAAGAGACATGATTAAATACAAAAAAATATTGGAAAACCTACAATACAAAAATAGACCGTCCCAATAAATTTTGAGACGGTCTATTTTGTATGAATCTAAGAATGCTTCATCAATAAAAACATTCTTGGACCTTCAATTAATACCCTTCGTTCTGAACCAAATTTGAATTGGCATCAGTTTCTCTCATTGGAATTGGGAAAACCAATTTTGGAGAAGAAATAGAAGTTAACTAATAATTAATAGCCAGCATTTTGAATCAAAGATTTATTAGTATCAATTTCTCTTTGTGGAATAGGAAGTATCAAAGCATTGGCATTATAGTCAATAGTACCTACTTTTATTTTATTTCTTTTGATATCAAGATAATTACTTCCTTCAAATGCTAATTCAAGTCTTCTCTCTTTGATAATATCAGATAGTGTTAGACTTGAGAAAATGTTAGCTTGAGCACGATTTCTAATTAAATTAATATCAGATAATGGAGTTGCCCCTATGGATGTACCTAAGCGAAAGTTACATTCAGCACGGGTTAAATACATTTCAGCTAAACGGATAATAGGTAAATCCCCGTATCTATCAGCAAATTTCAAAGTAAATACATTTCGATTAAGGACATTAAAGAATTGACCTCTAGTATCTTCAGGAGAATAGAGAGCTAAATGTTTTGACTGAATACGTATATCTCCACGTCCTTGGTTTGATGTAGAGGCATAAAAAGTATTCAAATCGTTAACACCATCTTGATCTGTAACAATAACTCTAAAAATTAATTCATCAGCATTGGTATCATCATTGAAGGCATCTTCAAAAGTAGGAGCTAAGCTATGTACACCAGAAGCAATAACTCTGTTCGCCGCATCACGGGCCAAAGCGTAATTTCCTTGTGCTAAATAGACTCTCGATAATATCGATGCCGCTGCATTTTTTGTTGCAAATCCTGTATTTGTCAACGATGAAGGCAATAACTGTTCTGCTTTAGTTAAGTCCTCTAATATTTGTGCGTATATCTGTCCTACAGTAGCACGAGTACGGTTATCTTCAGAAGTAATACCACGGGTAGGTGTTAACACTAATGGTACAGCCAAGTTTGTATTGTTATCACCATCTCCCCAAAATTTACCATATAAATTTACCATTTCGAAATATAACATACCTCTGATAAAACGTGCTTGCCCTTCTACAGAGGCTTTTTCAGCTTGGTCTACTTTATTAATAGCCGAAAGTACATTGTTTACTCTGTTAATGGTATTATAACTATCCATCCACAAATTTGTAACATCTCCATTTGTTGTACTAATTGTTTTTCTCCAGATTTCATCTAATGTAGTGAAAGTCCCACCAAAAACAACGTCACGATCATCAACCAATAATTCTTTAATATATTGGTTTCCGCCACCAAGGACATTTCCATCACTTAGACCATCATAAGCACCTACTAATGTTACTTGTACATCTTTTGAAGTGTTCAGTGCTGTTAATTCATCAATACTGACTTTAGGTTCAATATCAAGTTCTTTGTCGCAAGCGGTTAAAGTGTTAAACACTATGCCTGCAATCAATATATTTTTTATTATCTTATTCATATTATTTTCTTCAATTAAGATTAAAAACCAAGATTAATACCAAATGTAATAGTACGTGCTTGTGGTGCTGTGTAAAAGTCATACCCTTGGGCAATGTTTGAAACTACATCATCAGCATTTACTTCAGGGTCCCAACCAGTGTATTTTGTAAGAGTAGCCAAGTTCTGAGCAGAAACATAAACTCTCATACTATTGATTTTAGCCTTGCTTAAAACAGTTTTTGGAATGTTGTAAGCGAATGTTACAGTTCTTAAACGTAAGAAAGAACCGTCTTGAATAAACCTACTAGAAGGTTGAGCTCCATTGTTGTAGAATAAACGTGCTTCAGGAATATTGGTGATTTTGTTATCTGGTGTCCAAGCATTTAATTGGTCAACAGTTTGATTATCTTCAAAACGACCGTTGGCAGAAGAGAATCTACCTACACCATAAAAATTAATCTCGTTACCAAGTTGTCCATTAATAAAAATACTTAAATCAAAACCTTTGTAGCTAAAAGTATTTGTCATACCACCTGTCCAATCTGGTAAAGCTTTTCCTACCACCACTCTTTGTGCTTGTGTATAGACATTAGTAGTAGAACGATCAATAGAACCGTCTGCGGCTTTTGTATTTTTATACCACAAAGCATCTCCATTGTTAGGATCAACACCTGCATATTCGGCAGTAAAGAAAGTACCAATAGGTTCGCCTTCTACTGCACGGCTCATGTTATTTAATCCACCCTCAATAATTTGACCTTGAATATTAGTTACTTTATTGGCATTTCTAGCAATGTTAACGCTTGTTTTCCATTTGAACTGTCCAACTAAATTGTCAGAATTAATAACAAATTCGATTCCTTTGTTTTGTAATTTACCAATGTTTCTAGTTTGTGTAGCAAAGCCTGATGAGCCTGGTACGTTAACATTTAATAAAAGGTTTGAAGTGTTTTTCTGATAAATATCAACTTCACCTGATAAACGATTATTGAAAAAGCCAAAGTCAACACCAAAGTCAAATTGATCAGTAGTTTCCCAGCTTAAGTCTGGATTAGCTAGTTGAATAGGTCTTTGACCAGGAACTGTTCCATAACCAGCATCCCCTGCATATAAACCTCTTTGAGGGAAGTTGATCGTGTTAGTAGAAGCACTACTACCATCAGCACCAATTTCAGCATTACCTGTTCTACCAAAACTTGTACGAACTTTAAGGAAACTAATGCTTTTATTATTTTTCAAGAAATCTTCTTCAGAAATTACCCATCCTAGTGAGGCTGCTGGGAAGAAACCATATCTTTGGTTAGTTCCGAACCTAGACGACCCATCAATACGAGCGCTTACTCCTAACAAATAACGATCATTGAATTTATAATTTGCTCTAGCAAAATAAGATAAGAAACTAAAAGCAGTTTCAGATGAATTACCATCCGTTTTACGTGCTGCCGCAAAAATTGTTTGGTATGAATCTGAAGGAAAGTCTTGACCTTCGATAAAATGACGTTTGGTTTCAGATTTTTGGAAAGAGAATCCTAAAGTAGCATCAAAAATGTGTTTATCGAAAGCCTTAGTGTAACCAAGGAAATTGTTTGTGTTGAAGTTTTCAACACGAACAGTTCTTGAACGACCCAAACCTCCAGGAACACCAGTATTTCTAGCTGTTAAAGAATTATAAAATTGTTCTTCCAACTGATTTAATACATCTACACCATATTCTGAACGTAGGAATAAATCTTTAGTGATTTTTAATTGTCCATACACACTACTAATCGTGCGGTTTACTGTTGTGTTATAAAACGCATTGCCCAGATTAACAAGTGGATTATAGTAATAAGGAATACTTGCGTCACCAGGAAGCGATCCTGTTGGTAAACCAGTAGTAGGGTCTGTCGAAGGAGTCATTGGCGGTAATGCCACCATTTGCATTGGGTTATCAAACTGACGGTCACCAGATAAACGTTTGTTCAACGTTCTTGACATAGACATATTAATACCAACCTTGAATCTATCTGTCAAGGCATGTTCTAAGTTCATACGACCAGTTGCTCTTGTTAAGGCATTTCCAACTAATATCCCTTTTTGGTCTAGATATTGACCAGACATAAAGATGGATGTCTTTTCTGTGCCACTAGTGATATTCATATCATATTGGTTCATTGGTGCATCTTGATAAGCTAAATCTCCCCAAGCAGTTGAAGTTTGTTGAGGAGTACCAAAAGTGCCAAGACTTTGTGTTACATAGAAATTTTCCATGTAAGAAGTATATGAATCAGGATCGGCTTGATCTAAACCGTCAATTCTATCAGAATTTGCAGCTGCTTGTCTATAGAATTTAACATACTGTTCTGTATTAAGAAATTGTAATTTTTTAGTTGGTTTACTTGAACCAACTTGGTATCCAAAATTAACTCTAGTCTGTCCAACTTTACCTTTCTTAGTAGTTATTATAATAACGCCATTAGCCCCACGAGCACCATATATTGCAGAAGCAGCGGCATCTTTCAATATATCCATTGACTCAATATCTTGAGGATTAATATCGGCTAAGGGGTTAGTAGCACCAAATTGAAAAGATAAGTTATTTGTTGTTAGTGGAATACCATCAATTACAAACAAAGGCTGAGTATTGGCAGAAATAGAAGATTGTCCACGAACGTTGATACGAATACCTTGTCCTAGTTTACCACTACCAGCATTTACAAGCACACCTGCCGCTTTTCCTTGAATTGCTTGATCGAATGAAGTAACTGGCATGTCAGCAATATCAGTAGATTTTATTTTAGCTACATTACCAGTCATGTCACGTTTAATTTGCGTACCATAACCAACAACTAATACTTCTTCTAATGATTTAACATCTTCTTTCAATACAACATTAATTACAGACTTACTTCCAATTTCAACCTCTTGAGAAGCAAAACCAACAAAACTAAAAACTACCGTTTTTTGATTGTTTGAAACGCTCAAAGAGTAACTACCACTTGCGTCTGTTTGTGTACCTTTAGAAACACCTTTTACTTGAACTGTTACACCAGGTAGAGCAGAGCCATCGCTTGCTGCAGTTACCTTTCCTGTAATACGACGATCCTGAGCAATCATACTCAATGAACATCCAAAAAACAGCAATAGATTGATAAATAATAAACGTTTGTTCATGAAATATTGGGGTTAATTGATAAAAAAATGGTTTACAATTTGTACTTTTTAATGTAATTGATTTTTTGAATGCTTTTTTTTATAAATTTTTCAATCGTTTTGAAATATTATTTTTGTAGAATATTAAAAAGTGAATTGAAAAATATAGCTGAAAAGTCTATTTTTTTTATAAAAATGAAAATTTATGTTATCAAATCAATCACTTTTTGAGAAAAAAGTAAAATTTATGAATTTGGTCGTTTTAGTTAGATGGCAGAGAGGAGAGTTTTGCTAAGTTAAAAACACTTTCGTAAAATATCAATATAAAAGTTAATAAAAAAATAAAACTTGTACTTTTTTTATATTAATTTATCTTATAATATATTTTCAGGGAGCGATAGTGATTTTGCAAATTCATAACCTACTTTGAAGATATTGCTAGCTTTACGAATATCCTGTGGGTCAAAGTTCTTGAGAAGAGGAGGTTCTATTAGAAAATTGCATAATCCTAACCGACTTTTAGAGTTGTTGTTGATGGCTAAGAAAAGTGACTTTTGAACCATTGATGCCATTGATTTTGGTATTTGGTTCATACCATAAGGATTGCAATGACTACCAATAATAAAATCGTATTTGCCAACCAATGGTTCTATGGGCATATTGTTTAAAATGCCACCATCTAACAATGTTTGATTATTCATCACGATGGGTTCGAAAAGCCCTGGAATACAGCACGAGGCCATGACGGGTTTGAGTAATTCGCCCGAAGAAAAATAAATAGTTTCGCCAGCATACAAATTAGTAGCATTGATGGTAAGCGGAATTTTGAGGTGTTCAAATGAATTATGGGGAATATATTTTAGATAAGCTTCTTCAGCACGTTTCATGTTTAATAAGCCTACTCGGCTCCAAGCAGGGCGTAATGCACGCAATGTATTGGTTGAAACTACTATTTCATAAATCTTATCGGGCGAATACCCCGCACAAAACATTGCCCCTGCAATAGCACCTGCACTACAGCCAGAGATACCCGAAATTTCAATATTTTTTTCCTGTAGGGCTTTTAGTACGCCCAGATGAGCAATACCTCTGGCGCCACCACCGGAAAGGACTAGACCGATTTTCATAGTGTTAGATTGTTTTTTCTCAGTAATACTGATTGTAATCCGTTCGTGTAAAATACTACTCAAAGTAAGCAACTTCTTATAAATTGCAAAGCTTATTTGAAACAAAATCATATTTAGAATGAAATTACATACCATAGATGCAGGATTTTTTAAGCTAGATGGCGGAGCCATGTTTGGTGTGGTGCCGAAATCTTTTTGGCAAAAAACAAATCCTGCCGATGAAAATAATCTTTGTTCATGGGCAATGAGGTGCTTGTTGATAGAAGATGGCAAGAAGCTTATTTTGATTGATACGGGTATGGGCGAAAAGCAGGATGCTAAATGGCAGGGTTATTATTACCGTCATGGCGAGGGCGATTTGGTGAAGTCTATTAGAGCAAAAGGTTATACTGAAAATGATGTAACAGACGTGATTCTGAGCCACCTGCATTTTGACCATTGCGGAGGGGCAGTAAAATGGAATGCTGATAGGACTCATTTTGAGATGACTTTCAAGAACGCTCGCTATTGGACACACTCAGAGCATTTTGAGGAGGCTATGGATCCTAATCCTAGAGAGAAAGCTACTTTTTTTAAAGAAAATATTTTGCCTATTCAGCAAGCTGGGCAACTGTTTTTTACAGATAAAGCCATAGAAAAACCTTTTGATAATATAGCCATATTAACCGCCGACGGACACACCGAGAAGATGTTGATGCCTTTAGTAACTTATCAGGATAAAAAGATATTGTTTATAGCCGATACCATTCCCTCATCATCACATATACCAGTGCCTTATGTGATGGGTTACGACGTTAGACCGCTGCAAACGATGGAAGAAAAAAGTACGTTATTAAATAAAGCAGTAGAAAATAATTGGATATTATTTTTTGATCATGACCCAATGTATGACTGTGCTAGCATAAAAATGACTGAAAAAGGCTTTAAACCAGCACACATCGGCAGATTAGATGCTTTTATTTGAATTCTATTTAGCCATGTCGAAATAATTTTGTTGCATCAGTTTTCGTTATTAACTTTAAGAATTATAAAAATAAGTTTATTTATATTATTTCTCATTCAAACAAAATATCTCTTGAATCATGGGCGAATCGTTCAGGGGTATTTTATAATTTTAAGATTGATTCGTTCCTACAATAACAGATGAAATTAAAGAATATCTTACTTTGCTCAAGCGTAGTTTTGACTCCATTTTTTGTAAATGCACAAACTAAACCAGCTACTAAAAAAGTGGCTGTAAAACCTAAAACAACTTCAGTTATACCAGCTCATACCACGGCGCACTCAGTTTCTTTGGCTTCATTAAAAGACTCGGCTAGTTATGGACTAGGAATTTTGGTGGCACAAAATTTTAAGATGCAAAACATAGAAATTAATGCAGAGCTTTTACAAAAAGGCTTTAATGAAGTAATGAAAGGAGCACCTACGCCAATTACGGATATGCAGGCGAATCAGTTGCTTCAAAAATATATGCAAAAAGAGCAGTCGAAACAATTTGAACCAAACAGACTGGCAGGTGAAAAGTTTTTGGCTGACAACAAAAAGAAAGACGGAATCGTTACGTTAGCGAGTGGTTTACAGTATCAGATTTTGAAAAAAGGGGATGGCCCAATTCCAATAGCGAGTGATAAAGTAAAAACGCATTATCATGGAACATTGATTGATGGAACGGTGTTTGATAGTTCAGTAGACAGGGGTGAACCAATTTCGTTTCCAGTGACTGGCGTAATTCAAGGATGGGTAGAAGCCCTTCAATTAATGCCAGTGGGATCTAAATGGAAATTGTTTGTACCTTATGAATTAGCGTATGGCACGCGTGGAAGTGGCCCAACAATTAAACCATATTCTGCTTTAGTTTTTGAAGTAGAATTGTTGGGTATTGAAAAATAGACTAATGAAAAATAAGATGATGAAATACTTTCTTGCTCTTGTGCCAATTTCGCTCTTAGCGTTTTTTGGACTACAGTCCTTCTCGCACAATAATGGTAGCCTTTCGGGGGCTGATTATAAATTTGCGGCTGATGATTTACAACCGACTGCTACTCAAAAGAAAGTCGAAAACTTAGTGACTGAAATCCTGAGTAATTATCATTATCGTCGTGTGCCTTTGAATGACTCGCTTTCTTCTAAAATCTTCGATAATTATATCAAAGAGTTGGATTTCAATAAAATGAATTTCACGGCGAGTGATATTGATGGTTTTGAGAAATTCCGCTATCAGCTAGATGACCAATTGAAAAATGGTGAGTTGACCGCTGCTTATCAAATCTATAATGTGTTTAGAAACAGAGCAAAAGAACGTTTTACGTTTGTGGCATCTATGTTATCAAAACCTGTGGATTTTAAGGCTGACGAAACTTACACTCCTGACCGTGAGAAAGCTACATGGGCAAAGTCTAAAGAAGAATTAGATAATATCTGGAGAAAAGCGGTTAAGAGTACTTTGCTAGACTGGAAAATTAGCGGTAAGGCAGATACTTCGGCCATTAAAGATTTAAGAGAACGTTATAAGCGTACGGAGAAATACTTTGATAAGACGAAGAGTGAGGATGTATTTCAACAGTTTATGAATTCGTTTACCGAAAGTGTAGACCCACACACTACTTATTTTATTCCTAAAACGGCTTCTACTTTCAACCAAGAAATGGCTCAGTCGTTTGAAGGAATCGGAGCAACCCTAAGAAACGAAGGCGATTATGTAATGATTGTTGATTGTATCGTAGGAGGGCCAGCTTTCAGAAGTAAATTACTTAACCCGAAAGATAGAATAGTGGCAGTGGCTCAGGGAGATGATAAGCCTTATCAAGATATTGTAGGTTGGTTTACTGATGATGCCGTTAAGCTTATTAAAGGCCCTAAAAACACGGTAGTACGTTTAAAGATTTTACCAGGTGATGCTCCGATAGGTTCGGTACCTAAAGAAGTACGTTTGGTACGTGAGAAAATTAAATTGGAAGACGGAACTGCTAAGAAAGAAGTATTAAACTTCAAACGTGATGGCAGAGAGTTTAAAATAGGTTTAATTACTATACCGCTTTTCTATCGTGATGCAGAAGGTGCTAGAAATGGCGAACAAGGTTATAAGAGCACAACAGCCGATGTAAAAAGATTCTTAAATGAACTCAAAGGTGATAAAGTTGATGGTGTAATTGTTGACCTTAGAAATAACGGTGGAGGTTTCTTGAACGAGGCTGTAAGTTTAACTGGTTTGTTTATTTCACAAGGACCAGTGGTACAACGCCGTCAGTCGGATGGAGAAATCAATGTAGAAAACGACAGAGATCCATCTATTACTTATGATGGACCATTAACGGTATTAGTTAACCGTTTCTCTGCTTCAGCTTCTGAAATCTTTGCAGGTGCTATTCAAGATTACAAACGTGGTTTGGTAATTGGCGAGCAAACTTATGGAAAAGGAACAGTACAAAGTTTAGTAGATTTAGACCGTTTCTTGAAAGGCGAGCCAGAAGGAGTAGGGCAGTTGAAAATAACGATGGAGAAGTTTTATCGTGTAACAGGTAGCAGTACTCAACACAAAGGAGTAACACCTGATATCGAGTTGCCTTCTTCTTTCAGTGCATCTGAATTTGGAGAGAGTTCTCAGCCTAGTGCTTTGCCTTGGGATATGATTGCTTCAACTAAATATTCGCCTACGACTGATATTACAGACCAAACTGTGGTAAAATTGAGAGCTTTATATCAAGATAGATTAAAAACGGATGCTGATTTGAAAAAATTAGTAGCTGATATTAACTATATTAAAAAAGCGAAGGAAAAGAAAACTATTTCATTACAAGAAGACAAACGTCGTAAAGAAATAGATGAGCAAAAGAAGAAAAATTTAGCTGAGTTAGGTGAAGAATTGACAGGGGCTACTGAAAAAGAACCTGAAAAGGCTCCGACTGATTCAACTGGTATTGCTCAAGCAAAATTGAAAATTCTGAAAGACAGAAGAAGTAAAGATACTTATCTGAAAGAAAGCGAAAGAATCATCACAGATTTAATTTTGGTGAATCCAACGTCGCCTCAGATAAAGCTTAGTAATGTAGAGAAGAAGAAATAGGTAATTAGCTGTAAGCATTAAGCTGTAGGCTGTGAGCCAAGTCAATAAAAAAGTCTTTAGGAATTTTCCTAAAGACTTTTTTATTGACTTATTCTGTCTTTATCCTTGCCATTTCCACCCGCCTTTACGCTTCTTTAGTGTTAGTACAGTGTAATACTCATTACATGACTCCAAGTAATGCCATAAGTAAATTTTATCTCATAATTTATCTTTCATATCTAATATCTGAGGTTTTTATTATTCACAAACAAAAAAGCGGTCAGAAAATTAGTTTCTGGCCGTTTTTTTGATTTTAAAAATTCAGTTGTCTCTCTCGCTTTGGATGGTGGAATATTACTACTTAAAGTGGTGATTTTTTGCTGAGTTAAAAAAAATAAAACAAACCTATTAAATCATAGTTTAAATATTACCAAACTAAAAAAGAAAAAAGGTGCAATTATTTAATAGACTTCAGAAGAATCCAACTTGGCTAACGATTTTGCTAGGCTTCATTTTACTGATTTGGCAGTTTTTTGTGGTTACTTTACCCCAAAATGTTCAGATAATTTTCTTTGTATCGTTGATACTGTTAACGGGTATTCCACACGGAGCTTTAGACCATTTAATTCAAGAAGCTACATATAAAAAACTGAATAAAAAGTATAATTTCAAAAGGTTTCTTTTAAAGTATATACTAATAATGCTAGTTTATGGAGTAGTCTGGTATTGGTTTTCTGGATTAAGTTTATTGATTTTCTTAATTATTTCAGCATGGCATTTTGGGGAAACAGATTTGGAAAAAGCTCCCAAGAATGTTTTGATTTGGTCATTTACTAGGTTAATTTATGGATTCTACATCCTATCATTTATTCTATTGACAAACGTAAATGAAGTAGAACCAATTATTATAAAAATGGTTGGGAATCAAAGCTATTTTATGATATGCTGGAATTTTATTGTGTTGAATGTCAGGCAGATACTTTATTTGCTGGGTTTGTCATTTACAACAATTTTTATTATCGCCCAATCAAAATATCTAATTAGTTTTGATAAATTAAGGATTGTACGTCTTTGCCTGATTCTTTTTTTATCAGCATGGTTACCGCTATTTCCTGCCTTTGCGCTTTATTTTGGGGGATGGCACGCTTTGTGTGCTTTTGATAATATTCTTGAATACCTACAGAAAGATTATCCCACCCTTTCGTTTAAGTTGATTTATTTAAAAACCCTGCCTTTTACATTGCTTGCAATTGCCTCTTTGTGTGCTTTTCTTTGGTATTGCAACGCCTATTTTGCATCCTTCGACCCCTTTCCTATACTATTTATATTCATTTCTCTCATCACACTACCCCATTTAATTGTTACTCATCAAATGAAAAATGACACAGAATAAAATTTGTTTATCTTTTTTTTGAATTTATTAAACATAATTGCGAACACTATGTTGTTGAATTGAAATAGTATAATTTCATGTTTAAAAAATCCATTATAACATAAACTTTTTTTATTATGAACACATTCAACATCCTCTTGAATGGTAATCTCCAAGCTGGAGATTATATCGGATTCACTTTTTTTACAGGCTATATGTCTATGTTAGCCGCCTCCATCTTTTTCATCGTTGAAAGAGGTACAGTAACCGACAAATGGAAAACGTCATTGCTGATTTCTGCATTGATTACCTTTATTGCCTCTGTTCATTATTTTTATATGAGAGGCGTATGGTTGGAAACAGGTACTTCACCAACTCAATTTCGTTATATCGATTGGACTTTAACCGTTCCATTGATGTGTATTGAATACTTCTTAATCTTGAAGCCGGCAGGTGCAAAAGGTGGAATGTTGGTTCGTTTATTAGCGGGTTCAATTTTAATGTTAGTTGCTGGTTACATCGGCGAGGCAATCACTCCAGAAAATAATGTAATGTGGGGAATTATCTCAACCATCGGCTGGGCAGTAATCATTTATGAAATTTATTTAGGAGAAGCTTCTAAGTTAGCTGCTAATTCAGGGAACACTGCTGTAATTGAAGGCTATAAAGTAATGAGATGGTTTACCTTGGTAGGGTGGGCAATTTATCCAATTGGATACTGTATGTTACCAGGTAATATTCTTCATGGATTAGTTGAAGGGGCTGATTTTACCAAAAATTCACCTGTAGATTTGGCGTATAATATTGCTGATGCTATAAACAAGATCGGTTTTGGTTTAGTAGTTTATTCTATTGCTAAAAATGCTACTGCAGCAGAGCAAGCAAAACTTGCATAGTTAATTACAAAAAGAAAAAAATTGAGTAAATAGTAAAGGCAGGGAGTTGCGTTCCCTGCCTTTTTCTATTGAACACAATTCATAACATCCTCGAAAGAATTGTGAATTGTGTTATTAACGTACACTTTTCAAAAAATGTTTCTTTATAAGTTATTTTTTGGAATAATCTTTACAATATCCCCATTGTTCCACCTCTTTAGATATGTAACGATAAATAATCAGCATTCTCTGACTGCAAGCATCGACCAACTGGTGGTTTGTAAAACCACGGGTATGGGAGTCCAGCATCTTAGATGCGGACTAACCAGCGCAACAAACGTTAACTATTTGAATGATAGTCATTTATTTTCATTTTTTCCAGAATTGCCACCATTTTTTCTGCTTAGCAACAATACTACCGACAACAACAACTTCGCCCAATAAATCTGTTTCAATAGGAATTACTACAAGGTCTTGAGAGATGCTTAAATCCCTCATGTTAACTGTAGTTTCAGTTCCTTTATAACCAATAGCCATAGTAATTAATGTGATATTATCTGCTAATACAGCATCTGGTATAAGTAGTTTAAATTGTCCTTCGCCATCAGTATTTATACCCTTATTACTTCCTTTAATCCCAATGATAGCACCCGGTATTGGTATTTTGGTATCCTTATCAACAACCTTTCCTCGCACAATATTTTTCAAACTGTCGGTAGATAACCCAACATTAGCGTTTTTTGAAAATAAAGTTAATTGATTATTTTCGATAATTTCTTTAGACGGAGTATTGCTTTTATTCGCAAAAGAATTGCCTGTAGTACCCAACAAAATAATGCCTGCTAGTATATTATAATATCTTGCAAAGTTTGTTTGCTGTTTATAGGCAATAGGTCTATTGAGTTGTTGTTTTGTCAAACGACCGCATACTTTACCAGAAGCTTGGTTCATTATTTCAAATATCTCTTTATCGGATAAAGCGGTAAAGTCAATGACAGTTTTTGAGCACTGCGAGCAATATTTCCCAATATCATTTTGTGTCATTAAAGACCAATCTTGCTCACACGGGTTTTTGATGCTTAGTAGGTAAGGTTGTTTTTTCATTGCTAAGTGATGATGAGGAACTTTAATTTGTCATATTTAAGCTTGAATTTAGCAAAAAAAACACCATTGTTAACAGTTTTCATGATAATAAGTAGGCTAAAATACTTTCGTGAAGAAAACTCTCTCGTGTGTTCTATGTTTTAAACTTGGAAGGATAAATAAACCGCAGTCTTTGACAACCTAAAACCGAGTCAGCATTTAAGATGCGGACTAACTGGCGAAGTTTGTACTATAAACTATTAACTTAATTTATTAAAAAGTTTGGCAAACTTTTTGTAGGCTCTGTGACATAGAAACGACTAACATCACCCCTAAAACTAGTGAAATTTAGGGGGCTATTTCTTGATTAGACTTTTAATATATTAAATTTACTCATCACTTTAACACAAGCATATAAATGTCTTTTTTGAATAATAGCCCATTATTAAACCTTGATTATAGTATATTAGAATTTTTAGATGATAGTGTTTTTGCGATGAATGCGAACTATGAATTTCTCGCTTTCAACCAAACATTTTCCGAACAATACAAATTATTCTTTGGTGAATATCCAAAATTAAATGAAAGAGGTTTGGGCGTTAATCATATTATCTTTGGCAAAATAATTCAGAATACTTATGAACGAGCATTTCAAGGAGAGCATTTAGAAATAACTGAATTTGTATATAATCAATATTTAACCTTTAAAATTCAACCAGTTTTTGAAGCAAACAAAGTGAAATATATTATTGTATTGATCAAGGAATTTACCGAAACTGTAAAACTAGAGGAGATGGTTTCACAGTATCAATCCAAATATCAATACCTAATAGATAATATAAACGACGTAATTTTTCAAACCGACTCAGTTGGCAACTGGATTTTCTTAAACAAATCTTGGACTAATATTTTTCAATACACTATTGAAGAATCTATCAATAAGCCATTTTATCAGTTTCTTCATCCAGAAGACGTTGAAAAAAACGAACTTCTCTTTGAACCCCTTATTAATCGTCAAAAAAGCTATTGTAAACACATCATCCGCTATTTAACAAAAGCAGGAAGTGTAAGATGGATGGAAGTTTTTGCTACATTAATCATCAATGAGCAAGACCAGATACTGGGTACATCGGGTACTTTAAAGGATATTACCAACGAAAAAAGCAATGCTCATATTTATGAATTGCTATCTAATAATATCAAAGACTTAGTGTGTATTCATAGCTTAGATGGTACATATCTTTATGTGTCGCCCTCTATCAAAGAGCTTGCAGGATATGAACCAACAGAATTAATTGGCAGAAGTCCTTACGATTTTTTTCATCCTGATGACCTCAATATTATTCAGCGAAATCATCATAAAACCTTGAATGACAATACCAATGACCTATATGCTACTTACCGTTTCTTGAAAAAAAATGGTGAATATATTTGGTTAGAGACCAACACTAGGGCATTTTTTGATGAATACGATATTGCCAATAGAATGATAACATCATCAAGGGAAATACAAGAAAGAAAACGTGTTGAAGAAGGTATGGTGAAAGCCTTGCAGAAAGAAAAAGAGTTGAACGAAATCAAAACAAGGTTTTTGGCTATGGCATCGCACGAGTTCAAAACGCCCTTATCTACCATTCGTTCTAGTACAGATATTATAGAAGCATATACGCTACAAATTAATGATGAGAGAATTCGCTTGATTTCTAATCATTTGGCAGCTATTCAATCAGAAGTTACACGTCTGACAGATTTAATCAATGAAACCTTAATACTGAGCAAATTTGAAACTGAAAGATTGACAGTCCAAAAAGAAGATGTTGATTTAGTAAAACTAGTAAAATTTGTTGCTGATAGACAAAATCAACAGCAAAGAGATGGAAGGACAGTTGAACTAACCATTTATGGTAAGCCTAGGACCATTAAATTAGATGCTCAGCATTTTGTTCATATCATAGATAATTTAATTTCTAATGCTTTTAAGTATTCACTAGAGCGTCCTAACCCCAAAGTAAGCTTAATATTTGACGATGAAACGTATAAAATAACCGTTCAAGACTTCGGTATTGGCATACCGAAAATAGAACAGAAAAAGGTATTCTCTTCTTTTTTCAGAGCCAACAATACTCAAGACATTGTAGGTACTGGTTTAGGTCTATCAATCGTACAAAACATGGTAAAACTAAGTTTGGGAACTATTTCATTTGAAAGTACTGAAAATTATGGTACTGTCTTTGATATTTCCTTTCCTTACTGAACCAAAATGCTTGCTTATCTTGATAAATTAACAATACTTTATTTTTTAGAGTAAAAACCCCTATTTTAAGGGATTGCAAAAGGTGATTTAAAAGTTTTACTTTGTAATGTCAAGTTTGAGTACTAATACCTAATCGCAAGTTTTTAAGCTCTCCGCCAAGAGCTTAAAATAATAAAAAACTTGATTTTTATGAGTAAAACTAAATTGATATGAAGTCGGGTGGATATTACTGTTAGCTTAGTTGTATTCTGAAAGCATTTAGGGTTTTAAATTATTTTGATTATTTAATAAAGCCTTAATGTATATAATGTTTCATTTTTTTTTAATCTTGCTAAAAAAAAGAAACACACCACTTATAAACGAAAGCGATGGATTTATTGATAGGAATCATTGAAGATGATCATAATTTAAGAGATAACATTGAAAGATTTTTCTCATTATACCCAGAAATTAAAATCATTTTTTCTGTGAATAGTATAGAGAAATTTTTACGTGAAAATAAATCAATAAGCCAAGAACCATCATTGATTTTTATTGATATAGGTCTTCCAGGAATTTCTGGTATTGAAGGTATCGGAATTATTCGTAAAAGTTACCCTAATTCCCATATTGTGATGATAAGCGGTACTTGTAATGAAGAGACCGTTTGGCAAGCTGTAAGTGCTGGGGCAAATGGATATTTATTAAAACCACTTTCGCTCAAAAAAATTATTAAACAGATTGATATTATAAAGAATAATGGGGCATTGATTTCGCCTGAGGTTGCATCTATGTTGTTTTCGAGAATTGCACATAAAACCAAAGAAAAAGAAACAATCATTGAAGGCGTACTGACTAAAAGAGAATTGGAAGTTGTTGACTATTTACTAAAAGGACAAAGCTATAAAGAAATTGCAGACAAATTGTTTATTAGTTACTCAACAGTGAATGACCATATCAAGAAAATATATTCAAAACTAGAAATTAATTCAAAAGGAGAATTGCTGGCATTATTCATTAATTAAAAAAACGTATTGATATATGTATGCCTAATTTATCCTTTTGGTAGATGATAGCCCTAATATATAGCTAAAAAGTAAAGCTTATTGTGGCGATAAAAATCGCTACAAGAAAATTAGATTTCAATGGTATTTATACAAAAAGACATAGCTTTAGAGCTGCATTTTATCTTGAATGAAGTTCCCTATGCAGTTTTAATAGAAGATAATCAACGAAAGTTACAGTATGTAAATCCTAGTTTTTGCAAACTATTTAGTATTCCTCTGCTACCAGAACAAATGGTAGGTTTTGATTGTGCTGTAGCCGCTGAATCTGTCGCACACCTCTTTAGAGATGCTCAAGCCTTTTTAGAAAGAATAGCAGAAATTCTTGAAAAGAAAGAGCCAGTACGACAAGAATTGCTAGAATTAGTAGATGGTAGGTTTTTCCTAAGAGACTACCTACCTATTATCAATAATGACTTATTTGAAGGGCAAGTTTGGATTTATTATGACTATACCAAAGCTCATAGTTTAGAAATAGGGAAAAATAAATTGAAGAAATTCTATGAGAACATCCTTTTGAATATCCCTGCCGATATAGTTGTTTTTGATAAAGAACATAGGTACTTATATGCCAATAAAACAGCCATTCAAAACCAAGAAATCAGAGAATGGATTATAGGAAAAGATGATTTTGAATATGTGAAGCTCATAGAAAAAGATATTAGTATTGCTCAAAAAAGAAGAGCGTTATTCAATCATGTAATTAATAATAGAGAATCTAGCGAAATAATAGAAGAAACCACCACTCCTTTAGGAAAAACTCAGTATAATCTAAGAAGAATACATCCATTTTATACTGATGAAAATGAATTAGAGTTGATTGTGGGTTATGGGATAGATGTTACTTCTATCAAAAATGCCGAGGAATTAATAAATCGTAAAGAGAAAAGTTTAGCTCAAATCACCGAGATTTTAAATATTGCTGTAATTGTCATCGATAAAAATTTAAATGTGACTTATGCCAACTCTTCATTTGATACAACATTCGGATATAATGCTAGTGAAATAATAGGCAAAAAGATTCATGAGATTAAGATAGATTTTTTTACTGGAATTAGGGATGAAATATTGTTATCACAAAAAAAGGGTGAATGTCAAATTCATACAAGAAAGTTTCAATTTAAAGACAAATATGGTTCAAAGAAACATTTAAGTGTTTCTTGCATTCCTTCTCTTACTATTGATACGAATGAAATATTTTATGCTATCTTTTTTAGTGATGTCACTGACCAGTATTTGGCTTTCGATGAATTACAAAAGATTGTTGAAAAAGAGAAAAGACTGAATGAGCTTAAATCAGGTTTTGTAAATATTGTTTCGCATGAAATGCGCACACCGCTCTCTGTTATTCAATCTAGTGCACAGATTATTGAAATGTTGAGTGAAAATGATAGCCTTGATAAAGAAGCTATTAATTTTCATACTACCAGAATTGTGAGTGAGGTAGTAGGTATGGAAAACCTAATGGAGGAACTTCTTTTAATCAGTAAAATAGAAAGTGGTAAAGTTGATTTTAAACCTTTCCCGCAAGACTTAGAGAATTTTGTGAGGGTGATTATTCATGAAAAGTATGCTCAATTTGCGGATGGCAGACAGATGAGGGTTATCGTGAAAGGTAAAAAACAACAGGTAGCATTTGATAGAATGATGATGAATCATATTTTGAGTAATATCATCGGTAATGCTTTTAAATATTCAGAAGGTAAATCATCACCTACTATACAACTAAACTATCGCAATAATGCTGTAAGCGTAATGGTAGTAGATGGTGGTATAGGAATACCTGAAAAAGACATGCAAAATTTATTTAAAGCCTTTTCGAGGGCTTCAAATGTAGAAGGAGTGAAAGGCACAGGTTTGGGCTTGCATGTAGTCAAATTTTTTGTTGATTTTCACAAAGCAAAAATTAACTGTAGGTCTCAAGTCAATAAAGGAACGAGTATTTTACTTGAATTTAATTACAAACCGTATTCAAATGCCTAAAATAGTATTGATAGAAGACCAGTTGCAGTTGGCAGAGAATACCAAGACAATCCTTGAAATCAATGGGTTTAATTGTTATGTAGCAAATAGAGGACAGGAAGGGTTAGACCTAATAGAGCATATCAATCCATGTTTGGTGGTTTGTGATATTAACTTGGATGAAATTGATGGATATGAAATTTTGAGACAGATAAGGTCAAATCCTCGGTTTGTTAGTTTGCCCTTTATTTTTCTAACAGCCAGAGCTGATTTTGTGGATAAAAGAAGAGGCATGAATGCAGGGGCAGATGATTTTTTGACAAAACCTTTTAATGCCCGCGACTTGGTAGAAACTATTCGTGCGCGTTTGGAGATGAGTAGTCAGAAGAATGAATCTGTAGGCATTGAAATTAAAAAGAATGCCATTGATGTATTTTATCATGTTTCCAATCATGAATATCTTACGCCACTCAATGGGATTCTTAATCTAAGTGAAATATCACTAGATATGGTTAGAAATAACCAATATAAAGACATAGAACCATTACTTGAAGGAATTTATGCTTCTGGGGCTAGGATGTTGAGAACCACTAGAAAGCTATTATGGTATAATCAATTATCCAACATGGTCAATCCTTGGGAAAAAACATTGAAATCATTTAATAGCAAACTCAATGTACCTGAATTGCTTAATGAAATCATCAGAGAAGTTACCAAAAGCTCATTAAAGGTATTAGACATCAATGTTAAATCACACGTTTCAAACTTATACGGTTATCAAGAGGATTTAATCAAGATAATGTTTACTGAGCTATTCCAAAACGCTGTGAATTTTGCAGACCCTAGTCGTAAAGTGTTTTCGGAAGATAGGTTAGAAAATCAGATGTTTGTGTTAATTATTCGCAATAACTACTTTGGAAAATATACGATTAAGACAGATGATATAAAACCATTTTTTCAAGCACATAATCCTAAAGATATGAAAGGAACTGGTTTGGGTTTGTATATCGTAAAAGAATGGGTTGAGTCAATTAATGGAGAATTTGAAGTAAATGGAGAGGGTCAATTATTCGACGTAGTTATTAAGATTCCATTGAATGTTTAGTTAAAAATTACTTAGGCGGATTATATAAAGGCTTAAAGCTAATGCATTAAGCCTTTTTTTTTAATCATAATAAAAGCATTTTTATTTATTTGAATAATTTCATTCTAGTCATAAAATTATGATTATAAATCATTGAATACAGAAGCCATCATCCTGATTAAAATCACTAATACACTTCACAACAAGATAGCTCTAAGCCTAAAAACTTAGAACTACTCATAGAAATCTGTATGAAACTAATCCAATTGCTTAGCAATAAGTCCGAGACTTCGATAAAAAGAAGTTGAAAAACTCCCTAAAAATTTATTTTAATTAATCTTATATTATGAGAGCAAATTTTACTACTATATTGATTATAGCAATTATTTCATGTACAATGAAATCTTGTGTTAGCTCAAAAAAATACAATTTTCAAATATTAGAAAAAAAAAGGTTCTATGAAAACTTTAAACGTTCTCAAATTGAAGTACGTGAGCTAAGAGCTAAAAACCTTACTATCACCGAGGAATACTTAAAACAAGATGAAAAAAGGAAATTTGAATTAAAGGCTATTGAAGAAATGCAGAAGGCATATAAACAAGATTCCTTAATAAGCCAAAAGCTATTGAGTGATGCTGATAATAAAATTAAAGAGTTGATGTATTTGAAAATGGAATTGACTGCGCATAGTACTCATTCAGAAAATCAGATTTCTGAATTAAATATGTATATCAAAAAACAAAATAGTACGATGAATTTATTGACCAAAAAGCTAGTAAATGAAAGACGTTCCAAAAAAGAATTAATGATTTTTATCAAAGAAAAATTAAAAGAAAAAAATCTTTTAAAGCTAAATTGATGTATGAAATTAGATAGGTTTTTTGATAGTGCTATCACTATTTGAAATATAATTCCTATTTAGGTGTGTAGTAATCTATCTCACCAATTCTTTTTAAGAGTTGGTGATTTTTGTTGATATTACTAGGTTAGTTTCCCCAGCTGTTCTATGTCTTTCAGACTTGGAACGATAAATAATTCGTAGTATCAGACTGCAACCGCACCCCAACTAATGGTTTGTAAAATCATGATTAGGGCAGTTCAACAAGTACCTGAGAAGTGGACTAACGGGGTGTAATAAATCCTAAAAATACAAACATAATAAAAAGATTAAAGAGCATAGGTAGCTTTTTTTTTCAAAAGGATATAACTTCGTGATAACTTATCCTAGAAGAAAAATTATTAATTTCCACCATATAAATTGCTCAACTCATAAAACTATTATTATGTATCTACTACTACCCAAACACTACATCCAAACCCTTTTGTTCGTTTGCTTAATTATCGCCCCCAAGCTATTATTCGGCCAGTACATTCTGGACAAACAAGTAAAGTTTGAACAGAAAAAAGGAACAAAGCCCATCCTAAAACCGATAGAGGCCTTTTATGCCAAAGGAGATAAACTCTATTTTATGGCTGATAATAGTATTACTATTACCGATAATAATGGATTATTAGTGGACAAAATCCCTGCGGTAAAACAGGTATCTTTAGGATATAAAAACACTATTGGTAAAATTCCAGTAGATGCTGACAATAATTTTTATGATTTCGATGATTGGAAAACAATCAAAAAATACTCAGCTAATAGAACATTACTTAATACATTTGATGTATCTGCCTATGCTGACTATTACGCTCGGGTTAATTATATTGAAATTGATAATGACAATAATCTATATTTTAGTGGTGGAAGTAGCTTTATTACAGTACTAAGTAAAGATGGCATTTGGTTAAGACAAATAGGTAAAGCAGGCAATAAAGATGGAGAGTTTAGTGAACAGATTACTAAAATTGTTGTTTCTAAATCAGGAACTATCTATGCAAGGTCTGGTAATGGTAATGTAAGTGATAAAATACAGATATTTAATAAGGATGGTGGATTCCTCAGGAAAATAGCCCTACAGCAAGAGATAAGTGAATTTTGTGTTGATAACGACGACAATGTTTACATTATAAAAGCTGGGGATAACAGTATTTATCCTTATGATAAAACAGGCAAAGCTTTAACTCCCTTGGCTGTTAGCACCAATAAAAATATTAGTCCAAAATACATAGTAAAGAAAAGTGATAACAAAATAATTGCCTATTGTAAAAATGCTGAAACTACAGGTTACGAATTTTATGATGTAGATGCAAACACTAAAAGCGATATCGTTATTACAGCTAGTGATGCAGACTATCCCACCAGAATTTTAGACGCCCAGATTAATCCTATTACACAGAATATTACCTTTTTAGATGAATATAAAGTAGTTACCTATGATAAAAACTTTAAGGTAGTGAAATCTGCCCAAAACTTTGATAAGGGTATCGTAACTAAAAAACATCCAAATTTATTTGCATTTGATAGCAAAGGCGAGGCCTATTTTTTGAATGAGTTAGACATGGTTACTAAAACGTATGAATTATATGCTGCAAGTAACCCAGATACTCCTTTATGCAAAATAAAAGCTGATTATTATATCAATAAAATAATCATAGATAAAGACTCGTTGAACAATCCAATCATCCTAGCTACTACCGTATATTCGGTTAGTTCATATTCATTTGCAGGAACTCTTATCAAGAAAAACATTAAACCAATATCAGCCTCAATAGGTGTATTGAATAAAAACCCAGATGGAACCTTTAGTTTATTAAGTACTGGACCATACTCACTTCAAAAATATGATTCAAATTTTAAATTAATCTCAAGTCAATATCTTGATGCCTCTTCTTTTAATGATTTTATAGAAACATCAGACGGGTATTTGCATACTATTGTTGAATCCTCACATACTTTAAGACTCGAAGCATTTAATAGTAAAGGGAAAAATATCAACAAAACTAATTTTGATGTAAATTATCCATCAGGGTCGTTTATTAGAGCTTTTAATAATCAGCTAATTATAGCAGGGCCTTATATGGATTTCTTTTCTGTCCTTAATTTCAAATATGATAATACCTTACAACCTAATTATGTTAATGGACCAAGTAGTATTAATCCAACAACGTTTGATAAAGGTTTGGACTTATCAACAATATATAGCTCGTCTGCCAAAAATATAACCTATAAATTAGTTAGTGGCGAAAGTGTAAAAATAAGCAGTGGAGGTATTTTGGAAGTACTGAAAGGAGGAGAGTCGATTATAGAAGTAATATCGCCCGCAACGAGCATATATAATGGCGCTACTAAAAAGGTTCTGGTAACTGTCAATAAGACTACACCCACTGTAACAGGCGTTGAGAATATTAACAAAACAACTGTTGATTCAGATTTTGTATTGAATATCAAAAGTAATGCAACTGATAAACCTACCATACTATTGGAGTCAGGAAGTGCTATTAGCTTTGATACTAAAACGAATACTGTCAAAATACTTAAAACAGGCGTTAGTAAACTAAAAGTTTATGCTCCTGAAACAGACCTTTATAAGGCGTATTCTTATACAATACTGGTTACTGTTTCGACAGCACCTAAACTAACTCCCGACCTTTCAGTGGATGATATTACTAAGAAAATAGATGCTGCTGACTTTACGCTGGTTCCTACTACAAAATCTGATGGAGAAATAATATTTAGTGTTGTTGAAGGAGATGCCATAGAGGTATCGTTACAGGGGAAGGTTAAAATACTAAAAGCTGGAGTTGTTAGGGTATTCATTTCTCAATCAGAAACAGATAAATATTTGGCAAAGGGTCTAATAATTACCATTACTATAGAAAAACTAGATCAAGCCATTGATGCTGGTACTGTTCCAACCTCCTTATATCTGAACAGTACAGGTTTTGATATAAATCCGACATCAAATTCGGGCTTGGGCGTTAGTACAAAAATAGTAAGTGGCCCTGCCAAACTAGAAGGAAAACGAGTAGTATTATTAGGCAACGCAGGAGTTATAGAAATGGAATTTAGCCAAGCAGGTGATGCCAAATACAAGGCTGCTACTACCCTGAAGAAATCTGTGGAGGTAAAATTGGTACTAGCGAATTTAGAAGAGCCATCAGATGCATCAGTAAAAGTATTTCCTAATCCCGTTGCCACAACATTACAACTTCGGTCAGACGGAAAACCATTTGGTTTACAAATTATATCAATGTTAGGCACGGTAGTGTTTGAAAAAGAGATTACCAAAGAAGAAACAGAGATAGATTTAAACGGTATTAAACCAGGAAACTATGTATTGATTATTCAGAAAAACAACAAGCTTGAATATATTAAAATACAAAAACAGTAATTGTAACAATTTATATCTACACCATATTCTGTGATACACAGAATATGGTGTAGATTAAGAATCTATATGTTGTTAGTAAAGACAATAATGTTAAAACTCGGTATTTTCACTACCTTTCCTGATATCCATTAACCGAATTTATTCAAAAATTCTTTCTATCCTCGAAATATCACTTCCCAAAAACTCTTGCTCTTCTATTGTCCATTTTTTTTGTAATTCGATAACTATATGTTGGTCATCATCTCCTTTACTAAAAATCGTTTCTGATATAACTCTTAGCAACCTATCTCTACTAGAAGAAAAATATGCATCTGTTAACTTTCTGAGAAATTCTACATCTATATTCATACCCCTCTTTAATCTAACAAAAGAAAGCGTCTCAAAGTATTCCCATGGAGTTAATATATCCATATCTTGTATGTCCATTAAACCAGCATATAAGACTGGTTTTCTATCATTGTAAAACACACTTATTTCATTCTGATTAATGAGTTTGAAAAATTTCTCTTCAATTAACTCAAACCTTTCTTTTTCAAGGAAAAAATCATTCTCCCTCCAACCAATAACCAATATAGTTGTGACATCTGAAAAAAAATAATGAAATAATTTATTAAAGAATTTATTATATTCCTCCAACCGATAATCTTCCAAATAAATATGATATTTATACATATGTTTTATTAATTATTTAATTGGTTTACCAAAGTTTAAAGGATATACTCATTCTTGGCGTTGTGTTATACACTACGTCAGTGCGTCAGGCATTCTTAGAATGTAATTTCGTTCGATTATAGACATTTATGCATCTTCGATTATATTACAATGAAAAAGCGGTCAGAAATTAATTTTCCGACCGCTTTTTCATTGTAAAAATTTAGGATAACGATATTAGATAGCACTCAATTACCTCTTCGCTTCCATCTCAGCAGCAATTTTATCAAAATCAATTGCTCCACATGAACCACAGCCTTTTGAACAACCTGCATTCTTTTTGATGCTGAAATTCTTGATAACAATATTGCCTAAGTATGCTACAGCAGCTAAAAATATGATAGCAATAATGACGTTTTCCATGATAGTCTTTATTTAATGTTAAGACTTTGTGATATTCCAATTGCGAACAATCACCTCCTCTAATTCAGAAAACATTCCACAGCCCGCAATTAGTTCACGTCCGAACACGAAATCGTCGCCACCTTTAAAATCTTTTACAAATCCACCTGCTTCTTGAACAATCAAAGTGCCAGCGGCTACATCCCAAGGCTTTAGATTGTATTCAAAAAAGCCCTCAAAGCGTCCGCAAGCAGTATAAGCTAAATCTACTGCGGCAGCCCCAAAACGACGAAGTCCATGTGATTTTTGCATCAATTCTTTCAAGATACCAATATAGTTTTCCATCAATTCAAAATCATAATAAGGAAAACCTGTTGCTATCAAGCTTTCACCTAATGTTTTGGCAGAAGACACTTTAATAGGCTTTTCATTCAAATAAGCACCTCCGCCAAGCCATGCACTAAAGCATTCGTCTCTATTGATTTCGTAAACTACGCCCAATACAATCTTGCCTTCTTTGATTAAGGCTATTGAAATAGCAAAGACAGGCACGCCGTGGATATAATTAGTAGTGCCATCTACAGGGTCGATAATCCAAGCAAGGTCATGATTTTCGGCTTGTTCTGCTGTGCCTTCTTCTGCAATAAATCCAGCTTCAGGAACAATTTTAGAAAGCCCAGCTACTAAAAGCTCTTCTGTTTGTTTGTCAACATAAGAAACTAAATCATTCAGCCCTTTGTATTCAATACTGTCTTTACTAAATTCTGAGGCTGCTTTTCTAACAAATTCCCCCGTCTGACGGGTTAAATTGCTTACTTCTGTTGTTAGTTGTTGTAAGTTCAATGAGTTATTTTGTTAACTTTATTTTCCAATCTTTCGTCCCAACTTTAAATTCGATTTTACCCGCTGATATTCAGAGATTTTATACGCAGATTTGCGGTGATTTTTAAAAAAGAAATCCGATAACCGAAACCCGACAGCTATTTCTTTTTCACCTCAAAAAATATCGCTAAGCCTAAAACGCTTACCAATACAATTGACATAATAAGGTCTACAGTACCACCTTTTTTAACTGATTCTGGTTCGAATTTAAACTCAATCGTGTGTTTTCCAGCAGGTACTACCATCGCTCTAAGGATATAATCTGCTCTTAAGTGTGGCTTATATTGTCCGTCGATATAGGCTTTCCAGTCTATATTGCCACGGTAAAATATTTCAGAGAAAACCGCCAATTGTTCTGTTTTAGCATCTGATTGATAAGTTAAAGCATTTGGCTTGTACGACGTCAACACAATTTTATTGACAGCACTGTCTGGCTGAATTTTCAAATTAGCCACTTGGTCAGCAAATCTTTTGTCGATGAAAGCAATGTCTTTAGGCTCAAACTTATCTAAAGCTTTCATTTCTTCATCGGCATTGGCTACAATTTTAAATGAATTAACAAACCAAGCATTACCACAAGCCTCTGGGTTTTGCTGTGCCACTGGCTGACCTGTCTGCTGATTTGGCATGATGAAATACTTCGTATTCAGCATATTCAATACCTGCATATTGTTTTTGGCAATCTGGTTTTCAATGATTTCTGAATAGCGACGTAATTTAGCCCCATGATACCCACCGATAGATTGGTGATAGTACGACGCTTTAGCATCACTACTGAAACCACCAGCGGCTGCGGCATCAAATACTCTGTAGATGCTTTTATCTTTCAATATTTGCTCGTCGGCAGCGGTTGGCGTAAATAGTTCTTCGTATTCTGAATTAGAAACGAAGTTGTCATTATTAAAATAGCGTTTGTCAACTCCGAATAAATCTACTACGATTAATAAAATTAAAACAGGATAAAAAATACCTTCTTTGATTTTGCCTGAAACCCATGCCCAGATTAAACCAGCAGCCAATAGAATAAAGGCTAACGAACGGAAAGCATCTGACCGCATCAACGACTCACGGTCTTGTACAATACCTCTCAGTATTTGCGCATCAACGCCCTTGTCACCTGTGATTTGCATTCCTTCGTCACTTAGGGATTTGAAACTAAAAAACAAACTTGGTACAAGCGCAAAAATTACGCATAATCCAGCGGTTAATGCCAAACCATAAATCAATGGTTTTTTAATAGTTTCAAACGTTGGTTTGTTATCACTAATCTGTTTTAAAGCAAGTACGCCCAATATTACCATCGCTAGTTGCGTAAGCGATAAAATCATGGTAATGGCTCTGAACTTATTAAACATTGGGAAGTAATCAAACATTGGGTAGTTTAATAAAGGGAAGTTTTTACCCCAAGCAAGCATCGTGAAAAATACTGCTGTGCCTACTAACCACCATTTTAATGAACCTCTCACTAAAAAAGCACCCAAAGCAAAAAGGAAACAAATGATTGCTCCTGCATATACAGGCCCACCCACATTTGGTTGGTCGCCCCAATAGGCTGGTCCTCTTTCAGTAAATGGCAAAGCGTTCTCTTCTGGAATACCCGCATTAACCATAGCTTTTAAGGTCTCTGATTTTTTACCGCCCAAGGTTCCGCCCATTGTTCCACCATAAAAATTAGGAATCAATAAAGTACCCGTTTCACCAATACCGTAGCTATAGCTAAAAGCATAATCACGGTCTAAACCACCTTTTGACTCTGTATTGCTCGTTAATTCAGATTTACCACGAATGGTTTCTTTAGAGTATTCATAGTTATTCCAAAGGCGCATCGTGTGGTTAGCTACCCCAACAAAAGAACCTAAGCCCAACGCCAATAAAGCAAAGACGAGAGATTTGATTTTTCCTTGCTTTACATGATTGATTATCTCAACAATAACGTATCCGAAAAGCAACAAAGCAAAGTAATAGGTGATCTGTACGTGATTGGCATAAATCTCCAAACTCATAAAGAGTGCCGTCAAGGCTCCTCCCAATAGATACTTGCCTCTAAAGCATAATACTGCCCCTGCTGCTATCATCGGAGCATAAGCCAAGGCAATGGCTTTTGAAGTATGTCCTGCGGGTAGAATAACCATATTGAGCGTACAGAAAGCATAGCCGATGGCACCAATGATGGATTGCCAAGTATTTGCTCCCAATACGATTAATAGAATATACATACCCAGCATCTCTAAGAAAATAACGTTGATAGGCAATGGTAAAAAGCCCATTACGTCCCCACCAATGGTTGAACCTATGCTATTAGGGTAGGCACCGTGAATCATATAAGCAGGCATACCACCAAACATCGAGTTTGTCCACCAAGGCACAATACCTGTTGCTTTGGTAAATTCAGTAGATTCGTGTGAAGAAGCCAATGACATGGTGATGTCGTGTTGCTTTAATTTTTTGCCTTGTAAGGCCGGAGAGGCATAAATTCCTGCAAGCACAACAAAAGCAATGACTGCGTATAAATGTGGGAGGAATTTCTTGAATGAAAACTGCATATTTTTTGTAAGATTTGGACTTAAATTACCTTGTATGCAAAGATAAAGTTTCTAATTTGAAATTTTGCATGAAAGCTACTTACTCCGCTTTAAATTAGGGTTAATAAAAAATAAGGTTAGCAAATCGTTAAATCGAGGCGATGGTTTATTGAAATTTTGAACTTTTTAAGCACCTTTGTGTTTTTATTACGATTAATTAAACCAAACAATACTTGTTTTGTCCAAACGAAAGCAAATTAAAATATATTACAAAATGATGAACAAAAAGATTTTTTTACTTGCCATTTGCCTAATAATTACTGTAGTAGGGGTAAAAGCTCAAGATTCGAAGGCTGGAGTAATTATTGATGCCATGCAGAAAAAGTACAAATCAATGAAAGCATTTAGTGCTTCATTTACGTATGGTGCGGATGGTTCAAGTCAGGTTTTACAAGGAAATATTACGGTAAAAGGACAAAAGTATCGTTTAAAAACAGGCGGGCAAGAGATTTATAACAATGGCAAAGAGGTTTCTACGTATATCAAAGAAACGAATGAAGTGAATATTTCTGATTATGAACCGTCGGATAATGATTTAAACCCTTCAAGAATTTATTCATTTGATAAAAAGGGGTATCGTTATGTGTTTATTCAGGAAGTGAAAGAAGGAGCAGAGTCGTATGAAGTAATTGAACTTTCGCCGGAAAAGAAAGGAACGCAGGTTTCGAAAGTGAAAATTAAATTGAATAAAAAAGATAAGTCTGTGAAAAGTTGGACTATTACCGATAAAAATGGTAAACGCCAGACATTCAAAGTAAACAATTTTGTTCCTAACGTACCTGTAGATGATAAATACTTTGTTTTTGACAAAAGTAAATTTCCAGGTGTTGAGGTGAATGATTTGAGATAGGTTTGGCTTCCCTTTAGTAATATAATTATTTGATTATCAATACATTATAAATAAAATAACCCCGAAAAAGTGTCAATATTGGCAATTTTCAGGGTTTTTCTGTATTTTGTTTCTGCTAAAA